>JAJFGC010000164.1 GCA_021776345.1 Hyphococcus sp.
ATCTGCACCGGATCGCCGGTTTTCTCCCCTAGGCCAAACGCGGCGGACGGCGCAGACGGCGTCAGAATCAGATCAACCTTGTTGAAAGCATCGGTAAATTCATCAAAAATCCGTTTGCGGACTTTCTGGGCGCGCAAATAATAGGCGTCGTAATACCCCGCCGACAAAACATAAGTGCCGATCAGGACGCGACGCTTGACCTCATCGCCAAAACCTTCGGCGCGTGTGGTCTCATACATCGAGAGAATATCGTCATAGTCTTTTGCACGGTGGCCGTATTTAACGCCGTCATAGCGCGCGAGATTGGACGACGCTTCCGCCGGGGCGACAATATAATAGACCGGCAGCGCATATTTGGTCAGCGGCAGGGAGATATCGACGATTTCGCAGCCGGCGTCTTTCAGCCACCCGGCGCCCTCGCCCCAAAGTTTTTCGATTTCATCGGGCATCCCATCCATGCGGTATTCTTTCGGCACGCCGATCTTCAAACCTTTGAGCGATCCGCCGAGCGCCGCTTCATAATCAGGCACCGCCGCATCAACAGACGTTGAATCTTTCGGATCATGTCCGGCCATCGACTTCAACATGATCGCAGCATCGCGTGTGTTCCGCGCTATCGGCCCGGCCTGATCGAGCGACGAGGCGAAGGCGACAACGCCCCAGCGCGAACAACGCCCGTAAGTCGGTTTAACGCCAACCGTGCCGGTCAGGGATGCGGGTTGCCTGATCGACCCGCCCGTGTCGGTCGCCGTCGCGGCGGCGCAAAGCCCGCCCGCAACAGAGGCGGCGGACCCGCCTGAAGACCCGCCCGGGGTCAACGGCGTATTATCGCCTTCCCGTCGCCATGGGTTAATCACCTTGCCATAAAAACTTGTTTCATTCGACGAGCCCATCGCAAACTCATCCATATTAAGCTTGCCGAGCATCACCGCGCCATCGCGCCAGAGATTGGTTGTGATGGTCGATTCATAGCGCGGCTTGAAGCCATCGAGAATATGCGAGCCGGCGGTCGTCAGGACATCTTTCGTGCAGAACAGATCCTTGATGCCCAGCGGCACGCCTTCCAGATCGCCGCCCTCGCCTTTGGCAAGCTTTGCGTCAGAGGCTTTCGCCATCGCGCGCGCCTTGTCGGCGGTGACGGTGATGAAAGCATTCAACTCGCTCGCGGCGTCGATACGCGCGAGGTAAGCATCCGTTGCTTCAAGCGACGAGACTTTCTTTTCTTTCAGCGCATCGCGAAGTTCGGTGAGAGATAAGTCGGTGATACTATTCATTGAAGAGTCATTCACTTTTGTGTTGCAGCGTTGTTAAGAGCCCTTTTTATTCTAGCTCTCGTTTCATTGTTGTTTGGCAAAAAGAATGGCGCAGAACAGGCAGCTTGCAATACATTTAAAAGATCAGGTCGCATATCAATACTGGCTCCATACCAACTGAGATGAATCCCGTCAGATTTATCAGCCCATAGGCCAGCGATTATCAAATTTCTGTCTTCATCCCAATCATCAGGCAGAGCAAAAGTTGAATTTTCCCACGCCATTTTCCAACTCTCTCGATGCTCTCCACTAATCGTTTTGATAACCCGAATTTCTATCAACCCATATCGGGCTCTTGCATCTGGGTCATGCATAACTTTTTCGTAGCTTAAGATCTCGCCTTCAAAAATAACATCCGCAAACTGCAGATTTCTGAAATCTACCTCGTTATAAACTTGACATGCACCTGCTATAGTCGGCGCGAAAACACTTGCGACTCCTATTACACAAATTAGAAATCGTCTTACGCCGTTCATAAATCACTCCACCACTCTCGGCACGACAAAGAAATGGTCTTCCGTCTTTGGCGCGTTGGCGACGATGTTATCCGGTTGCTCGCCGCCGGTTGGGCCATCCTGAAGCGCGTCTTCTCGCATCGCCAGCTTGGCGTCGCAGGCCGAGGCCATCGCCTCAACGCCGTCAACGTCAACTTCGTTCAACTGCTCAATCCAGCCGAGGATACCGGAAATTTCCTTGGCCAATGGCTCAAGGCGTTCTTCCGCTTCGGCGATGCGGGCGAGACGCGCCACCTTGCGCACTGTTTCTTTATCGACGGCCATGAAATTCCTATCACTTTTCTCGGTGGCGACACGCCTATCAATCGGCGCGGCTGTTCGCAAGGGGCGAGCCTGTTGCGACAAGAAGCCGGTCGATCTCACGGGCCGGATTTGCCGGCGGCGTAGAGACAAAAGATTTCAGGCTTTGGGTAAATTCACGGTTGCCGGTTCGGGTCTCGACAAGATCGTAGAAGTCCTTACGCGTATAGCCATCGCCGCTCGTCCGTGTCTCATCAATGAACGCTCGCCAGAAGTCTGAGGCGTTGGCCGCTTCCGCCCAGGAAACCGCCACGGCAATGACGTGGCCGCAACTATAGAGCGCTTTAAAGGCGCGCCGGTCGCCCGCGCCGGCAAGCGATCCTTCATCAAGCGAGGCGGCGCAAGCGGCTTTGGCTTTGTCAAAATCAGCCTCAAATGCCGCGCCGTCCCAAAGCCCGAGCGTTACCATCGCCTCGGCGGAAATGGCGTCGGCGGCGCCTTCATGGATCCAGCCCGGCGCCTCGGCCGTGCTTGGCCTTGCCGCCGCCTGCCAGAGATGAATCGCCTCGTGGATCGTCGCCCGGCGGAAAATAGTGAGCGCCTTGGCCGACGGCTCGCGCCATGCCCCGCCCTCAAGCGTAATCTGAAATTGCGCAGGCAACGCGTCGCCGGCATAACTCAAGCGCCCCTCATCGCGCCCCAGCGGCGCCGCCAGAAAAAGGTTTGGCTTTGTCTTGAGGGTAAACCCGAATATCTCGGCCAGATGCGAAAAGGCGCGCGGCGTCAGCGCATCAAATTCTGCGCTGATCCAATCCGGCGCCGCCGGGTCAACCACCGCCATCACGTCCGGCGTTTCCACGGGCTGCAACGGCCCCAGATACACAAACGCCGGATGCGCCATCGGGCTGCGCCAATCGGTCAGCGCGTTGGCGCGCTCGCCAAAGGCAACGACCTTGGCGCCGGGCGCCGGCGCGAAACTGAACGTCGCGTTGACCCGTCCGCCCTTCCCCGTCATCGGCCAGAAATGCCCGGTATAGACCATGACGCCGCCATCGCCGTAGCGCGCGATCGGTTGATAGTTTTTCGGTATGCGGACGAGGTCTGGCTTTGCCATGATCACCACGCGATCAAACTTCCTGCCGTCGATGCGATAAATGCGGTCTTCCTCAGCAAGTCTCAACAGTTTAAAACCCGGCGTTTCGATCTGCCACCGCCGCTCACGATGACCCGCTTCAAGCTCGCCAAAGATCAACTCGCGGCGGCCTTTTTTCAGATCATAAATAATTTGGAGAGAGGCGTCATCGCGCTGCTCGATGCTGATGCGGATGTCGGCGGCCTTGTGTCGGTCATCGGCTTTTCCAACAACCGCCATCATGACCAGCCCGACAAAAGCGAAGACGGTAAGCGTGCGAAGAGGAAAATTTTGCATCGTATCAAGCATCAATCAAAATTATTGGGTCGTGTCTGAGGTTTACATTAGTGGCAATTATTCGCCAACTCTGGCCGTTAGAACACTAATTATCGAATGGCGAAAAAGCCGATAGTGTTGATAAATTGTGCGATGGACAGCTGGCTATACGCAGATTGCTAGACCTAGATTGGCTCCGTTTGCGCCAACCCCACCAAGCGTTTGGGCCTGACATTCGCATAGCGCGATTTTGGAAACCAACGGCTGGCCGACTTTGCCAGATACGGGGCGCCCGTCATCAAAATAGTCTCCTTGCTCATCGCCGTCTTGATGTCTGCATCGCCCATCCAAACTTCAACCATCACGGGAAGCGCGCCGGCTATGAAAAGATCAACGTCCTTTCCGGGATCGTCTGTGCATAAATCTACCTTGCCGTCGCAAGCGACAAGCCACCAACGCTCGTATTTCGGTAATTCCGGGAAGTGGACGCAAAAAACAGTCTCACCGTCAGGCAATTCGCTCGTGTCCATTGAGCGGTGAAGATCCCACATGAAGCCAGCGACATCGATATCTTCGTCAATGATCTGACGGCGCGCCCAGCGAAGACCCCATTTCGACATTTGATCAATGAGGGGAGCGAGTTCCCGGCCGCAACGGGTAAGACGGTATTCGCTAGCCCTTCGACCAGGCGCCGGTTTTTTGACGATGAGGCCATCCGCTTCTAATTGTTTTAGCCGCTTGCTCAAGATTGTTGGCGAGATGCGCGGCAGCGCACGCTGAAAGTCATTGTAGCGAGTTGACCCCAAAAAGAGTTCACGCATGATCAAGAGCACCCATTTGTCGCCGATCATATCTGCGGCTTTAACCGCAGGGCATAGGCTGCCGGATTCATTCATTGGCGACCTCCATCGGGACTACATATTGCGTAGTTAATTTCTACTGATTCTAGTGCTGCATTGCTACTGGGGGCGCAGTATTCCGTTTGCGACGCGGGCTCTATTCATCAGGCGCTGGCCCAATTGAGGGTACTCAAAGGAGGATACAATGGCTGAAAACATGAATAAATTCAAAGACGCTATCGCCAAAAACGACGCTGAAAGCATGCATCCGCGGCAGGACCCGCTGATGGCGCTCTACCAGGACAATCCGGATAAAGCGCAAATCGTCGATCATGCCATAACCAGAAGCATCAAGGCGCCCGCAAGAATAGCGCTCTATACGGAAGTTGTTCCGAATAAAGGCGACGCCTATCCGGTCGGCGTTCATCAAGCGGTTGGCGGCCTGAGCGATTTTTCGACCCCGGGCGATCTCCTCTGCGCTGCAATCGCCGCGTGTCTCGACAGCACCATCCGGATCATCTCAAACCGTATGGGCGTTGTGCTGAAAGAATTAGAAGTCGCCGTTTCGGGACATGTTGACGTGCGCGGGACTTTGCGCGTTGACGACACCGTCCCCGTGGGATTCCAAAAACTGGAAATCGACGTAAAAATCGAACCCGAAACCGAAATGCCGCAAGCCTATCTTGATGCATTGTTGAAGGGCGCCGAGCAAAGTTGCGTCGTGCTTCAAACGCTGAAGCACGGACCGGCAGTGTCAGTGACACGGTTGAACCCGGATTCCATTGCGCAGAAATCCGCAGCGTAATTGTTAACACTGAAATGAGGACCATTGATCATGTCACCCGCAAGCAAAAACAAATTTCTTAAGATTGCGCTCGTCGCATTCGGCGTCATTTTTTTTCCTGATTTATCCTCTTGGGATGGTCTGGCCGGCGGGCTGGATCTGGCACGGTGGTGAAGGCCAATATTACCTTCAGATGATTGCGGGCGTTTATGCTGTGCTCGGCGGCTTTTTGATTGCCGCAGCGCGCAATCCTTCCGACCATAAAAGCCTTATTTGGTTCACCATCGTCTCAAGTATCGTTCACGCCGGCATTATGGCGTTGCAAGCGCTCGGCGATGCGCATGAACACGGGCATCTTGTTGGCGATGTGCCGGCATTGTTGCTTGTGGCGGGCGTCCTTTGGTTCCTGGCGCCAGGAAAACCACAAAGCGTGTCGTGATTATGTGCATAGGTCGAAAAAACACTTTCAAATCGGCGCCGCGGGACCAGATCAGAAACCGGAGCATTCGCTTTCTTTCTGATCTGACTCCGTCATTTAGTTGTTGACTGCCTGCGTCCGGAATGGGCCAGAAATAGCCATCGGTTTTCAGACTGACACATTACCAGCCATTGCTGGGCGCTCGATCATTCCCACGCATCTCCAGCCACCACTCAAAAAACCTGCAATCCAGGATCACCGGCACAAGTCCGGTGATGACAAGCGGTGCAATTAATGGCTTAGAGAGCGGCAAGCCATGCTATGAGCGAGTGATGACAAGCAAGTTTGAATCAGCGGCAGAGGCCTTCGGCGCCTTCGGCGCCCTTCTCGGGCTCGACCTTGGCGAGAAGACCATTGGTGTCGCGGTTTGCGATCCTGCTCGCATGGTCGCGACGCCGGTGGAAACGATCCGCCGGAAGAAATTCACCGCCGACGCGGAACGCCTCGCCGAGCTGGCGCGCGAGCGCAATGTCATCGGTCTTATTCTCGGCCTGCCGCTTAATATGGACGGCTCGGAAGGCCCGCGGGCGCAATCAACCCGGTCTTTTGCGCGCAACCTGCCGCGCGTTTTACCCCTGCCCATCGCATTTTGGGACGAACGCATGTCCACCATGGCGATGGAGCGTGACCTCATCGCCCTCGACACCAGCCGGGCAAAACGCGCGGAAAAGATCGACGAGGCCGCAGCGACGTTTATACTGCAAGGCGCGATTGACCGAATAAGGGGACTGAACCGATGAAACCGCAAACCATCCGCCACTTGATTATCGCCCTGTTGACAACCACCGGCATTTTTCATCTGGCCGTTGCGCTGTTGGGAACCGCGCCCGGCCTCGGCCTGCCGCTGACGATTTTCGGCCTCATCTATATTGGCCTCAGCTTTTATGTTCGCTCTGACACCAATGACGGCTCCAAAAATCACAGCCGTAACGCCATCATCGCAACCATCGCCGCCTCCACCATCGGTCTTGGCCTTGGCGGCTCGACCTATCTTGCCAATGGCGGTCCGTTTGCCCTGCCGATCATGTTCGCGATTGATATCGTCATCATCGCCTTCGGCGTGATGTGGCTGATAAAGGTAAGCAAGAAGAAGGCTTAAACGCCCCCTACATTGCGAATTGCGGTCTCGAGATTTATACTCCCCTTTTAAATGACAGCATCATCTCGCCCCTCGCCGCCTGACGGCGCTTTTCCGTGCGCCGCCTGATCAGTATTGATGATCTCGGCGGCGCCTAGCGCGACCACGCTATATTAACATTCTGTAATGATATTGCGCTGCGGCAAGCTCACAGCACTTTCGAAAACCATCCGTAGCGGTACGATTTAAAATAGTTTTTCGGTTTCAGCGGCGCCGTCAGAAACATTCGTGATGTGATTGAGTCCAACGACGCCAACAACGCCCGCCGTGACGGTTCGGGTGCAGAAATGTACATTTCTCCACGTGGGCGAAAAGGGAGAGAAACCATGAAGTTTTCAAAAACAGTAATGGTTGCGTTAACCGTCGGCGCCTTATGCGCCGCGCCAAGTGTGAATGCGCAAACCCGCGCGGGCGCAAGCGAAGAAGAACCTAAGCGCGCAACGACAACGCGTGAGGCGCCGGTACGCGCGGTCAAAACAAACGACACGCAAAACCGCGCCGCCGCTGTGCGGTCAGCCGAAACGCAGGCGACGCTGGCCGCAAATGTCAGCGGCGTCACGGTCGATCCCGACGCGATCGCACGCCACCAGATCCGGCCGGCAAATGTCGTCGGCGTCGTTTCTGACGATGGCCTTGATGAACGAGAGCCCGAGGGGCCAGTCCGCTCTCTGGTGATAAAGGCCGACAGCACCTTGAGCAGCTCAGGCGCTGCTGCCATTCGCGCTGACATCGCGAAAATGTCGCCGCAGAAAAAACCGAGCGCCGCACTCTCCGGTCAGATCAAACGCGCCATTCCGGTCAAACCGGGCGCCGCCCTTGGCGAATTAGCAGCGCCGCCAAAACCAAAACTCAATGTTAATGCGTTTGGCGAAGCGTTCCACGCCGCGATTAAAGACAATGTCGCCGGCTATGCGCTGCGCATCGGCAAGACCGGGCAGACCATCTACACCCTGCAATGGAACTGGGCGCAAACACAGAACGACGCATCGCTGGGCTGGAACCCCAGCCGGCGAATGCATATTGCAAGCGTCAGTAAGCTGATGACTGCGATCGCCATGGCTGATCTCTTGCAGGCGAAAAACATTTCCTATGACGCGAAGATCATCAACTACTTGCCGTCCTATTGGTCGAAGGGACCGAATATTGACGACATCACGTTTCGCCAGCTGCTAACCCACCGGTCCGGATTTTCAACCGGAACCTCCAGTTCCGACTATCAATTCATGAAGTCACGGGTCGCCTCTGGTTTTTCGGGCAGCATGAATGGCTCTTACGACTATGAGAATATGAATTTTGGCCTCTGCCGCATTCTCATCGCCGTGATTAACGGCAACATCAACAAGAACGCGATATTTCCGCCCTTCATCAACGACCAAGTGTGGGATGTGGTCACCATCAACGCCTATACGCAATATGTGAACCAGAACGTGTTCTCACCATCGGGCGTCAACGGCCCGTCGCTCGACAAACCGGGCAGCCCTGCGCGCGCCTATCCGTGGCCGGTCGCCGGCAATGGCTGGAACTCCGGCAATCTTCAGTCGATGGCAGGCGGCGCAGCCTGGCATATGTCAATCAACGAAGTGCTGGCCGTCATGCATACCTTCCGGCGCACCAGCAACATCATGCCGATGTCAAAGGCGCAAGAAGCGCTTGATGCGAATTTTGGCATTGACCGCATCACGAATACAAGCGCGGGCAAGCTTTACGACAAGAACGGGCGCTGGCGAGACGGAAATCAGCGCACGGAGCAAAGCGTTGCGGTTTTCCTCCCCGACGGTATGGATATCGTGGTGTTCACCAACTCGCCGATCGGGCCTAATGCTGCGTCTTTGCGCAACCTCGTTCGCGACCTCTACATCGCCAACATCGTCGAGCCTTAAGCGTACCTGCGCGGCGGCGCAGCACGCCGCCGCGTAAACCGATATTTGATTTCAGCATCGGAGCGCCGTAAGTCTTTGCGGCGCAAACGAAAGGCCTCCTATGCTGGAATTCCTGGCGCCGTTCATCGTCGGCTACCTCTTCGGCGCGATCCCGTTCGGGCTCGTGATCACCAAAGCCGCCGGGCTTGGCGATATTCGCTCGATCGGGTCCGGCAATATCGGCGCGACCAATGTTTTGCGCACGGGCCGCAAGGATCTGGCGCTCGCGACGCTTGTTCTCGATGGCGGCAAGGGCGCGATTGCGGTGATCCTCGCCGCCATGCTCGGCTGGCGGCCTGAGGTTGCCGGCGCCGCCGCGTTTTTGGGGCACTGCTATCCAGTATGGCTTAACTTTAAAGGCGGCAAAGGCGTTGCGACATTCATGGGGACGCTCTTTGCCTTGCAATTCATGGCAGGCGTCTTCGCCGGCGCGATCTGGCTCGCAACCGCCTTCGTTACCAAATATTCTTCCTTCTCCGCGCTGGTCGCTGCGGCGGCAACGCCGCTGGTGCTCTTTTCCATGGGTAAGCCATCCTACGCGGTCGCTGCGTTCTTTATGGCGGGGTTGATCTTCATCCGCCACAACGCAAATATTGCGCGGCTGATGAATGGAACCGAACCAAAGATCGGCGGCAAAAAGGACGCCGAGCATGCCGGCGCTTAATGACAAAGAACGCCTTGACTGGCTGCAATTAATTCGTACACCGTCGATTGGGCCGATCACTTTTCATCGCCTCATCGCAAAATACGGGGCCGCCGCCGACGCCTTGAAAGCGCTGCCCGAGCTATCGCGAAACGCCGGGCGGAAAAACCCGCTCAAAGCATCTGACCGCGACGACGCAGAGCACGAACTCATCGAGGCGGACAGAAAAGGCGCGCGGGCGATTGCGTTTTGCGAAGACGACTACCCTACGGCGCTGGCCGCCATTCCCGATCCGCCGCCGATCCTTTTTATACGCGGTCACCCTGGCCTGTTTGAAAAACCCGCCATCGCAATCATCGGCGCGCGCAATGCTTCCGGCGTCGGGCGAAAAATTGCAAGACAACTCGCCGCCGATCTTGGCGCAGCAGGCGTTGTTGTCGCGTCGGGTCTCGCCCGCGGTATTGACGGCGTCGCTCATGATGCAGCACTCGCGACAGGAACGATTGCTGTTGTCGCCGGCGGCGTTGATGTCATCTACCCGCCGGAACATGATGAGCTGACCGCGCGCATCGCCAGGCAAGGCGTGGTCATTTCCGAATGCCCGATGGGATACAAACCCATTGGCCGCGACTTTCCGAAACGCAACCGGCTGATCTCAGGGCTGTCGCGCGGCGTCGTCGTAGTTGAGGCGGCGGCAAAATCAGGCACTCTGATCACCGCCCGTTTTGCACTGGAGCAGGGGCGCGAAGTTTTCGCTGTGCCGGGCTCGCCGCTTGATCCACGGTGTCAGGGCGCCAACCGGTTGATCCGCGACGGGGCGTTACTGACACAAACGGCTGACGATATTCTGGATATCCTTGCCCAACAGGACGCCGGCGCCAGCGAAGATAACCGCGATCTCTTCGATTGGCGGGACGGCGCGTTGGCGGAGCCAGACCCCGTCGCCATTGTCTCGCTGCGTCGGCAGATATTGGAACTCCTCAGCTTCACGCCGCTGCACCAGGATGAAATTTTGCGCGAGGTTGCGGCGCCGCCAGGGCTCGTGGCCGGCGCGCTGCTTGAATTGACCCTCGCTGGAGAGGCCGAAGAACATGCCGGCGGCCAATATTCCCGAACCACGCCGGATTAATCTCAAGCCGACAGTGAGATTTTTAGCGCCTCGTCGCGAGCGATTTTCAAAAGCCTATCCAGCGGTTCGAGCTGCTGGCGTACCGCGATCCGCTCCAACTCCTGCAGAAAGTCGCTGATATAGGCGGCTGTCTCGGCTTGTGATGCCTCGTAACGCCGATCAAAAATCTGGCTAGCATTCTGTTTTGTCATTGCTTTTCGATTTCCCCTGCTGCCATAATATTTTTCCGTGTGGCTTTATTTATACGCAACCATGAGTAGATTTTCCAGCCTTTAATTGATTTAAGATTGCTCGCTTTGGCGCCCCGGAGTTGACAGAACGGGCAGGCCCGCCCCATTAACCCGCCCCGTTCGCCCGTTCATCCCGTATCGCCGGAGACCACCCGCCACATGCAAGTAGTCGTTGTTGAATCGCCGTCCAAAGCGAAGACCATCAACAAGTATCTGGGCTCCGGCTTCAAGGTTCTTGCCTCATACGGTCATATTCGCGACCTGCCCTCGAAAAACGGCTCGGTCGATCCGGACAATGATTTCGCCATGATCTGGGAACTCGATGCGGGGTCGAAGAAACGGGTCAACGAAATCGCCGCCGCCGTTAAAGGCGCGGACCGGCTGGTGCTCGCGACCGACCCGGATCGCGAAGGCGAAGCGATTTCCTGGCATTTGCTTGAAGCGCTGAAGGAGAAAAAAGCGCTGAAAGATGTGCGCATCGACCGTGTTGCGTTTAACGCCATCACCAAAAAGGCCGTGCAGGAAGCAATGGCCAATCCGCGCCAGGTCGATGGCGATTTAGTTGACGCCTATCTTGCACGGCGCGCGCTCGACTATCTGGTGGGTTTTACATTGTCGCCGGTGTTGTGGCGCAAGCTGCCCGGCGCACGATCCGCCGGCCGCGTACAGTCCGTGGCGCTCCGCATCATTTGCGTGCGCGAGTTGGAAATCGAAACCTTCGTCGCCGAAGAATATTGGTCGGTGAAAGCCCAGACCGCCTCAGGCGACAGCGCCCCTTTCGAGGCGCGGCTCGTTATCCATGAAGGCGAAAAGCTCAAAAAATTCACGCTGACTAATGAAGCCGCCGCAATGGCTGCAAAAGCCGCCGTTGAAAACGCCACCTTCACTGTCGATGCGGTTGAGGCAAAACCAACACGGCGCAATCCGCCCCCGCCCTTCACTACCTCAACGCTGCAACAGGAAGCCGCGCGCAAGCTGGGCTTTAATGCGCAGCGCACCATGCGCACGGCGCAAGGCCTTTATGAAGGCATCGACATTGGCGGCGACACGACCGGTCTTATTACTTATATGCGGACGGACGGCGTCGATATGGCGCCCGAAGCGATCAGCGATGCGCGCAGCGCCATTGGCGCCGGCTTTGGCGATAAATATGTGCCCGAAAGCGCCCGCGTTTATAAATCAAAAGCCAAGAACGCACAGGAAGCCCACGAGGCGATCCGCCCGACCTCCTTCGCCAGATCGCCAGACCAGATCAAAGGCCTCGATCAGGACCAGCACAAACTATATGAGCTGATCTGGAAGCGCGCGATGGCCAGCCAGATGGAATCCGCGCGGCTGGAAAACACAACGATTGACCTTCTCTCGGCGGACAAAAAGACCGGTCTGCGCGCCACCGGCTCCGTCATTCTCTTTGACGGCTTCCTCTCGCTTTACGAAGAAGGAAAAGACGACAACGACGCCGAAGAAGGCAGCGGCGTGTTGCCGAAGCTTGTCAAAGGCGCGGCAACGAATGTCTCTGACGTCAACGCCGACCAACATTTTACCCAACCGCCGCCGCGCTACTCCGAGGCGAGCCTCGTTAAAAAACTCGAAGAGCTTGGCATTGGCAGGCCATCGACTTACGCGTCGATCCTGACAGTGCTGCGCGACCGCGGCTATGTCACCATGGACCGAAACCGCTTCATCCCGGACTCCAAGGGCCGGATTGTTGTTGCGTTCCTCGAAAACTACTTCCGCAAATATGTCGAGTATGATTTCACCGCCGATCTGGAAGAAACCCTCGACGAGATTTCCGCTGGCGAAGCGGACTGGAAAGTCTTTTTAAAGAATTTCTGGACAGAGTTTCACGCCGCCGTCGAGGGCACTGGCGAGCTCAGGATCTCCGAAGTGCTGGACGCGCTCAACGAGTCTCTCGGGCCGTTGATCTTTCCGAAGAAAGAAGACGGATCGGACCCGCGCGCCTGCCCGACCTGCGCCGAAGAAGGCCGCGCCGACGGTCGTCTGTCGCTCAAAACCGGCAAATTCGGCGCCTTTATCGGCTGCGCAAACTATCCCGATTGCAAATACACCCGCCAGCTTTCGGCGCTTGGCGAGGGCGAAGACCCGGAAGCCAATGGCGACAAGGTGCTCGGCCAAGACCCCGAAACCGGCCTCGACATTACGCTGAAAGCCGGCCGCTTTGGACCCTACTTGCAAATCGGCGAGCAGGACAAAGAAACCAAAGAAAAGCCCAAACGCGCCGGCATCCCCAAAGGCTGGGATGTTTCCAGCGTCGACCTCGAAAAGGCGCTGATGCTGCTGGCGCTGCCCCGCGATGTTGGTCCGCATCCGGAAGATGGTGAAATGATCGTCGCCGGACTTGGCCGCTACGGCCCGTTCGTCAAGCACGGCAAAACTTACGCAAATCTGCCAAGCGTCGACGAAGTGTTTGAGGTTGGCCTTAACCGCGCTGTGACGCTTATCGCAGAGAAGATCGCCAATCCGCGAGGGCGAAAGGCGGCAACAGCGCTGAAAGAACTCGGGTCCCACCCGGAGACCGGCGATCCGGTGAACGTCCTTGATGGTCGCTATGGTCCTTACGTCAAACACCAGAAGACAAATGCGACGGTGCCCGCCGGGATTGAGCCTGAAAACATAACGATGGAACGCGCCCTCGAACTTCTCGCGGAAAGAGATAATAATAAACCAACAAAAAATAAAGCCGCGAAGAATATGGCGACAAAGAAAAAAGCAGCAAATAAAAAGACCGCAACCAAGAAAAAAACGGCGACAAAAAAGAAGACCGCGGCCAAGAAGAAGACTGTTGCTAAAAAGGCTAAAAAAACTGCCTAACGTCTTTGGCTCGACGCATAGAGCGTGTCGGCCGGCATCTATATTGAGCTATTTTTCG
>JAJFGC010000165.1 GCA_021776345.1 Hyphococcus sp.
GATCTGATGTCCGGCGGCATTCACCGCGTCTGGAAAAGCGTTCTCCTTGATCGTCTCAATCCGCAGCCCGGACAGAAGCTGATCGATGTCGCCGGCGGCACCGGCGATGTCGCGCTCGGATTTTTAAAACGGGCGCAGACCCGCCCGCAAAAATCAAGGCTCGCGCGCGCCGTCATTTGCGACATCAGCCATGAGATGCTGAAAGCCGGCGCCGAGCGTGACAAAATGAACGGGTTTCATAACCAAATTACGCGCGTTTGCGGCGACGCTGAAAACCTTCCCCTTACGGATAAAAGCGGCGACGCCTATACGATCGCGTTTGGCATCAGAAACGTTACCGATATGGATGCGGCGCTGCGCGAGGCGCGACGCGTTTTAAAACCTGGCGGTCGGTTCATCTGCCTTGAGTTTTCTCATCCGATTACGGAGGGCATGCAAAAAGCTTATGACGCTTATTCATTCAACGTCATTCCCTGGCTTGGCGAGAAGGTCGCAAATGACCGCGATTCCTATCAATATCTTGTTGAATCCATAAGGAAGTTTCCGGGCCAGGAGGCTTTTGCCGCGCGCATCAAAAAGGCCGGGTTTTCCCGCGTCTCTTACGAAAACCTCACCGGCGGCGTCGCGGCGCTGCATATGGCGTGGCGGATTTGACATAAACCATGCTCACCGCCCTCACAGATTATGCCCGCCTTGCCCGCGCCGGATGGACGCTGACGCGCCATGACGCACTGGTGCCGCGCGAATTCGCGCATATGGCGCCGCCGCCGATCAAGGCGTTCGGCTCCCTGACGCGGATTGGTGCGAAGGGGAAGGACAAACGCCCTGGCGAGCGTCTTGCCAGCGCCTTCGAAGGGCTCGGGCCGGCCTATGTCAAGCTTGGTCAGTTTATGGCGACGCGGCCTGACATTATTGGCTTTGCCATGGCCAACGATCTCGGCCGCCTTCAAGACAAGATGCCGCCCTTTTCCACCGACGAGGCGCGCCAGGAAATCGAAGCCGCGTTCGGCAAGTCCGCTGACGAACTATTTGATGACTTCTCTGACCCTATCGCCGCCGCCTCTATCGCGCAGGCCCACAAGGCAAAGCTGAAAGAAGGCGGCGAGGTCGCGGTTAAAATTCTGCGGCCGTCGATCGAGCGAAAAGCGGCGGCGGAATTTCGCGCCTTTGGCCGCGCGGCGCGCAATGTTGAAGCGCTCTCCAAGACCGCCCGGCGGATGGAACCATTAAAATTTGTTGAAACGTTGAAAGCCTCTGCGGCAATCGAACTTGATCTCAGAATGGAGGCTGGCGCCGCCTCCGAGCTCAAGGAAAATCTAGCCGATAATCCGCGCATGCGCGTGCCGTCGGTTCACTGGCCGCTAACGGCGCGCCGCGTGCTGACGGTGGAGTGGATTGCGGGCACGCCAATCGCTGACCTCGCCGCCCTTGATGCGCGGGGCATTGACCGAAAAGAACTCGCCAGGCTCGTTATCTCGGTGTTTCTGACACAGGCCCTCCATACCGGCTTTTTCCACGCCGATATGCACCAGGGCAATATGATCATTGATGACGAAGGCCGCCTCGCGCTGATCGATTTTGGCATTATGGGCCGCCTCGATGATGTCGCGCGACAGACCTTCGCCCAGATTATCTACGGATTTATCACCCGCGATTATCAGCGTACGGCGGATGTTCATTTCGAGGCCGGCTATATCACGCCGGACCATTCCCGCGAGGCGTTTGCGCAGGCCCTGCGCGCTGTTGGCGAACCTTTACAGGGACGCAACGCGGCGCAGGTTGATATGTCCCGCGTCCTGCAGCAACTTTTTGATGTTACCGCGCTTTTCGATATGCATTTGCGCCCCGAACTGGTCCTGCTTCAACGCACCATGGTGACGGTTGAAGGCGTGGCCCGGCTGTTGGATCCTGAAATCGATATGTGGGAGGCGGCGACGCCTGTCGTACGCACATATATCGCCAATGCGATTGGCCCACGGGCGCAGGCTGAAAAGCTGCGCGTCGCGACCCGCAAGGCCCTCGATATTGCGCCAAAACTCCCCCACTATGTTGAGGAAATTGGTCGCGCAGCGGAAGAGATTTCCCACCACCGCGTCATGCTCCGAACGACTGAGAAAAAATCGACCGGCGCTCAAGCAGCCCTTTGGTTTCTGGGTCTCGCGGCCCTTGCTCTCGCCGCAAGCTTTGCGTTTGGTTAAGAGGGTTGATCAAAACCCTGATTATCGCGCCACCAACCATTTGCATCAACGCCCTACAATCTTTCCCGGCATCAAAGAGGGAGAGCTTTATGTTTGGGATTAAATTTGGCGGCGCGAAAAACGCAAGCCCGCAAGGCGACTATCTCATTGCGCGCCTTAATGCGCGGGTGCAGCCGATTGACCGCGGCGAACATTATGAAGATCCGCTGGAAGAAACGCTGAAAGAATCAGGCCTCGGCGAAGTCACCGGCGGCGGCACCCAGCTCGCTGACGAGCCGGCAGGCATTGAGTTTTGCGACGTGGAAATTTGCGTGAGCGACCCGACAGAAGAGACTTTGGCCGCCATCATCGCCCGTTTGGAAGAGTTGGGCGCGCCGAAAGGCTCAAAACTCATGGTCGAAAAAGACGGAAAGGAAATTCCGTTTGGTAAATATGAGGGCATCGGCGTTTTCCTCAATGGCGCGGACCTGCCCGATGATGTTTACGAGCAATGCGACTTCGACGAGATCACCGACGCTTTCGACCAGCTTATGGGCGATGCCGGGCAGTTTCGCGGCTATTGGCACGGGGGTAAAGAAAGCGCGATTTATTGTTACGGGCATTCTTTCGAGGCGATGAAATCAGCAATCGATCCTTTCCTTGCCTCCTACCCGATGTGCCAAGGCGCAAGGGTGGAGAAAATCGCCTGATTATGAAGTCGGTGTGAGCGTGACTTTGTGGCGCTGGTTGTTTATTTTACGCCCATGACAGATCGTTCCATTCTTCTCATCATCGGCGGCGGCATCGCCGCCTATAAAAGCCTTGAGCTGATCCGCGAGCTTGCGCGCCGGGACATTAAGTCCCGCGCAATCCTGACCAAGGCCGGCGCCGAATTCATCACGCCGCTTTCCGTCTCAAGCCTCACCGGCGAGAAGTGCTACACAGATCTGTTCGACCTCACCGATGAAGCCGAGATGGGGCATATCGAATTGTCACGCGCCGCCGACCTCCTGGTTGTCGCGCCGGCGACCGCCGACTTGATGGCGAAAGCGGCGAACGGGCTTGCCAATGATCTTGCCTCCACCGCCCTTCTCGCCACCGACAAGCCGGTCATGGTCGCCCCGGCGATGAATGTCCGGATGTGGGAGCACGCCGCGACACAGCGCAATCTCGAAACCCTGAAAAAAGACGGCGCGATGATTGTCGGACCCGACAAAGGCGACATGGCCTGCGGTGAGTTCGGGTTTGGGCGGATGGCCGAGCCGGTCGAGATCGCCGACGCCGTCGAGGCCTATTTCGCCAGGACGGCGGCTGGCCCGCTCACCGGCAAACGCGTTCTCGTCACCGCCGGACCAACGCATGAGTCGCTCGACCCTGTCCGCTATATCGCCAACCGCTCCTCCGGCAAGCAAGGGTATGCAATCGCCGCCGCGCTCAGAAATCTTGGCGCCGATGTCACCCTCGTCACCGGCCCGACCCATGAGGTAACGCCAAAGGGCGTTGAGGTCGTCCGTATCGAGACCGCCCGCGAAATGATGAAAGCAAGCGAAGCGGCGCTCCCCGTTGACTGTTTCGTCGCCTGCGCTGCGGTTGCCGATTATCGCCCGGCGACCGAGACCGAACACAAAATTAAAAAAGAGCGCGGCGGGCTAACGACGATCCCCGTCGAAGAAAACCCGGACATTCTGAAAACCATTTCGCAACTGGAAAAAGGCCGGCCGCGCCTCGTCGTTGGCTTTGCAGCGGAGACCGACGATATCCTCTGTCACGCTGAGGTAAAGCGCAAACGAAAGGGCTGCGACTGGATCGTCGCCAATGACGTTTCGCCGGGCGCGCAATGCGCCATGGGTGGCGCGCGTAACTCTATCATTCTGATTACCGAGAAGGGCGATGAGACCTGGCCGGAAATGTCCAAGGAAAACGTCGCCCGGGAACTATCAGCCCGCATCGCCGATGCCCTCAAGGGCCCGCGCCTTGTGAAGGCAGCCGAATAGGCGCTTCATTTCTTCAATGGATAGTTTGATTTCTTTTCTCACCGCCATGATCGGCGAGCGACCGATTGAAATCACTGCGTTTTTTCTTGGCCTCTTTAATGTTGGCTTGCTCGTGCGCCGGTCAATCTGGAATTATCCCTTCGGCATGGCGATGGTGACGATTTTCGCCTGGATTTTCTTGGAGAACAAACTTTATGGCCAGGCGGTGCTGCAAATCGTTTATTTCGCCGTGCAGGCCTATGGCGTCGCGCACTGGCTCGGACGCCGTGACGACGCCGGCGGCGTTATCGTACGCCGTTTGACAAAACCCCAGGGCGCCATGATCGCCAGCGCAATCGCAATCGCCGCCCTCGCCTTCGGCGTCTTGATGGATAACGCGACCGATGCGGCCGCCCCTTATGCTGACGGTCTGACGACAGCGATTTTTCTGACGGCGCAGCTTCTGCTCGCGACGCGTTATCTGGAGAACTGGATATTGTGGATTGTTGGCGACGTATTTGCTGTCGGCCTTTATTGGTCACAAGACTTACAGCCGACTGCAATGCTTAACGCCATCTTCCTTGTTCTTTCGATAATCGGCTATTTCAGCTGGCGCCGGGCGTGGCGGTCGGGCAAACAAGCCCCATCATGACGGCAACAAAACGGCTATGCCTTCTTGGTCCGGAAAGCACCGGCAAATCGCAATTGGCGCAGACGCTGGCGGCGCATTTCAAAACGCTGGTCATGCCGGAATATGGCCGCATCTTTGACATCAGCTATAAGCAGGGGCCGCACGGCGA
>JAJFGC010000166.1 GCA_021776345.1 Hyphococcus sp.
CATCGGACCATTGAGCCGAGTTTCAACAATGACGGCGCTTTAACCGGATAGACGGAAACAAAAACACGTTTTCGAAGAAAATAGTCTGGCTGGCGGGCTTTAATATCCGCAATGCCTGAAAACGCCGTCAATCACGCGGCGCGCCGCCGCGAAGGCCGCGTCTATAGACAAATGAGTGGTGTCTAGCAACTCCGCATCATCGGCTCTTGTCATTGGCGCGTCGTCGCGGGCGGCGTCACGCTCGTCTCGCTCGAGCAAATCCTTGTAAACAGCGGCCTCCGTAAGCTCCGGCCGGGCAGAAACGAGTTCCAGCCAGCGCCGGTGGGCCCGGACTTTAGCACTCGCCGTGACAAAGAATTTGACCGTGGCATCCGGGCAAACGACCGTTCCGATGTCGCGCCCATCAAGGACAGCCCCGCGAACGCCCTTTGGCGGGATCACGGCGAACCGCCGCTGAAAATCCAAAAGCGCAGCCCGAACGTCGCAATTGGCCGCCACCACGCTCGCTGCGGCCCCGACCTCGCGGGTGCGAATATCGGCGCCTTCGATCTTTTCGGTCGCATAGCCGCGTGCGGCTTCGGCGGCCTTATCGTGGTCGGCAGGGTCGCCGCGATCCTTTAAGATTAACCAGGCAACGCCGCGATAGAGCGTGCCGGTATCTAAATGGGCGAATGTATAGGTTTGAGAAATCAGGCGGGCGAGCGTGCCCTTTCCCGATGCGGCAGGCCCGTCGAGGGCCACAACCAATGGTGCAGAATGTTCCGGCTTTCCCATCGGGAAATCACTTATCCGGAGGCGCAGGGAAATAGCAAGCCGTGAATGTCAGCGCGCAAGAATATTGCTGCCCATTGCGGTCATGGTTTCCATGAATTCCGGAAAACTCGTGGCAATCATGGCGGCGTCGTCAATTTCAACAGGCTCGGTGCTGGCCGCGCCGAGCACCAGGAAACTCATTGCGATGCGATGATCATGATTGGTTTTGATCGTCGCCCCGCCACGAGCGGCGCCTTGACCGTTCACGCTTAACCAGTCTTCGCCGCTTTTTACATCAACGCCGCAAGCCGCGAGCCCGATCTCCACTGATGCGATCCGGTCGCTTTCTTTCACGCGTAACTCTTCAAGCCCGGTCATGCGCGTCTCGCCATTCGCAAACGCCGCCACAACCGAGAGGATAGGATACTCATCAATCATTGACGGCGCCCGCTCGGCGGGCACATCAACGCCATGAAGCACCGAATGGCGGGCGCGAATGTCTGCAACCGGCTCACCATTTTCTTCCCGTTTATTTTCAAAAACAATATCGGCGCCCATCTCGCGCAGAGTCTCATAAATACCAGTCCGTAAAGAGTTTATGAGCACGCCCTCGACAACGATCTCCGAGCCCGGCGTGATAATCGCCGCGGCGACCAGAAAGGCCGCAGACGACGGATCACCTGGCGCCGTCACATGCGTCGGGGTCAATGACTGCCCACCGGCAATCGAGATATAGCGGCCAGTCGCGTCATCAGCCTCGAAGGTCAAGGTTACGCCAAAAGCGCGCAACATACGTTCAGTATGGTCGCGGCAGAGGGCGGGCTCGTGGATGCGCGTGGTTCCTTCCGCACCAAGCGCCGCCAGCAAGATTGCGGATTTTACTTGTGCGGATGGTTTGGCCAGCACGCAATTGACCGCCATCAGCGAGCTGGCGCCGAGCGCCAGCGGCAGTCGCCCGTCTGTATCCAGCGCCTCGAGCCCCATCATCCGTAAAGGCTCGAGCACCCGCCCCATCGGCCGTGAACGCAAGGAGATATCGCCATCAAAAGACGCAGAGATCCTAGCTCCAGCGACAGCGCCCATCACGAGACGCACGCCAGTGCCGGCATTGCCGAAATACAACGCTTGCGCAGGCGTACGCCACGGGGCCCCATGGACGCGCCAGCGCCCGCCGTCTTTTTCGATATCAGCGCCAAGCGCTCGCATGGCCGCGGCCGTGCGAAGCACGTCATCAGCCTCCAGAAGGCCCGTGATCTCGCTCTCGCCATGCGCCAGCGCCGCAAAAATCAATGCCCGGTGCGATATTGATTTATCGCCAGGGGCTTTCACGGCGCCGGCAAGCGCCGCCGCCTTACGCGAGATTGCCCCTGCCTTCCGCATTGCCATCAATAAACCTGCCGTCTGGACTATTTAGCTGAGATACTTACCTATTCCTTTTGACAGCGGCCCCTCCCCGTGGCAACACGAGCCGCCTTTTTTGAACCCTTTGAACGAACGAAGAGATCCATGAGCAAACCAGAGCTTGGCGTAAAACGAGATTGCCCCGAATGTGGCGCGCGTTTTTATGACCTGAACAAACAACCAGCCCATTGTCCGAAATGCGACCATGAGTTTGTCCCAGAATCGCTTTTGAAACCGCGCAAGACCCGTGCGGAAGAAACCGGCGAGGTCAAAGAAAAAGATAAACCGGCAAAACCTGAGCAGGAAACAACGCTTGAAAACGCCGACGATGAAAAGAAAAGCGCGAAATCCAATCGTCGCGCCGCCCTTGATGAAGACAGTGATGACGACGATGATGATGACGAGCTAAGTGACATTGAAGATATCGCCGTCGATATCGAAGATGACGATGACGACGACGAAGACGACAGCGGCCTTCTGGTCGCGGACGACGATGACGACGACGTCACCTCCATCGTTAAACCAACTGGCGGCGACGATTAGGGAAAACTTGCGAGGCGGCAAACGGAAGACTAAGTTCGCCGCCTTGTTTAATGCGTTACGCCTGCCGGCGCCCCAAGCTGGCGACCAATGGCGGCGCTTGAATTATTCGGGGCTATAGCTCAGTTGGGAGAGCGCTTGCATGGCATGCAAGAGGTCGCCGGTTCGATTCCGGCTAGCTCCACCACGGTCTTATGGAAATAAACTTTTAGGGTAACATGCCCCATTTTGGGGCCGGGGTGGTAAGTTAAAAAAGTCAGAATCCTTGCGAGTAACTACGCCAAAGGCTGTACTGAGTTCGATTCGCTTTTTATGGCACAAACGCCGCAGACGTTTGTTGCCGCGAGTAACCGTGGTTTGCTTGGGTTGCCAAAACCTGGCCAACAAAGGGCGAGGTCATGGCGCGTAGAAAAGCGCTGTAGTTTATTTGAAACGTGATCTCGTCGCCGACGCAGACATGATTGCTTCCTGCATCCAATACCAGATGGTCACTACTGGCGCCGAGAATTTCAAACCCCGGCGGCGGTCTGAGCCCTGTGGGATCAATATCCTGACGCCCGACGGCCACAATAACGCGAGAGGTCGGGCCGCGATCCGAAGATTGATTTATTTCGCCAAAAGCGTTTTGCGCGATCACGCCCCAGGGCAATGAAGGTTTGATCTTTGCCTCTATCACCTCCGCGACGAGTTCCATCGCATCTTGATGAAGGCCATCGATCGGCTGGCGGTGAAGAGCCTCCCGCCCGAACAGGATCGCTTCGCCCAATCGAAGATTGTTGATCCGGCCCGTGTCAGCGCCGCTCAACGCCCATTCAATGTTGGCGGAATTGCCGCCGGAGACAATGTCGGTGATCGGGCCAAATTTCGCATCGATAGAATCGGCAAGCTCCGACAACGTGGTCATATTTGCCTCCCCCGGCGAAATGCCGCTGAGACAAGCGAGGTTCGCGCCGATGCCCTTGAATACGATGTTTGGGAGACAGAGCATCGCCCCAACAGTTTTAACAATGTCATCAGGCATGACGCCTTCGCGAAGATCTCCAAGCTCAACCATCAGCACGACGCCATGCATCTTATTTGCTTTTTTTGCAGCAGATGAAAGTGCGGCGATAACATCAAGTTCTGTATTAAAACTCATATCAGCGTGGCGAACGACACGGTCTATCTGGCTTAGCATTGGCGTGCGGATAAGCGCGATCTCGGACTTGATGCCTGCGCGCCGCATTTTTTCGATGTTTTCAATGCGAGAATCGCCGAGCCCGCTGACGCCGGACCCAAGCAATCCAGCAGCGATTTCGGGGTCGCCAAGAATTGCTTTCGTAACGCTGGTAACAGTGATACCGGACCGCGCTAGCCGCGCAACCAATGTGCGGGCATTGTGTTCAATTTTGCCGAGGTCGATTGCGAGCCTCGGTAAGGTCACTGCGTCATTGCGATCAATTTTCGCTCAATCTCTGGAAACGCAGCGAAGACCATCTGCACAAGGTGATCGGGTGATTTTGTCAGCGCGTCGGTAACGGGCACGCCCAGTTCAGCCTCAAACAGCGTGATGGCCTTATCGACATCGCTGCCCGTCATATTCTCATGGTTGATCGTCAGGCCAATGACTTTCGTATCGCCAAAAACCTCAATAAGGTTAATTTCACTGGCTGGCGTCGGCATCGCCATCTGTTCGAAATCGCAACGATGAACGCGACGCGGCGCATGCTGAAGAATGACGGCTTGAGGTCGCGACCCTCTCAAAATGAAGGATGATGTCGAATACGCCGGATGACTTAATGCGCCCTGTCCCTCGACAACGATAATGTCAGGGTCTTCACCTTCAAATGCGTCAACAACGGCAGCTTCCATTTCGCCAGAGCAAAATTGCGACGGAACCGCATCCAGCGCCACACCATATCGGGCGCCTTGCATCAGGCCGGTCTGGCCGGTGCCAACCAATACTGCTTTTAGGCCGCGATCATTGAGCGCTTCGGTCAGAATTGTTGCGGTTGTACGCTTGCCTATCGCGCAATCGGTGCCGAGCACGGCAATACGCGGACATGTGACCCCTGCGATGCGGTCGCTGAACAGGTGAAGGTCTTTTTTATCGCGCGGCTTGCGGACATCGATAAGCTCCACGCCATTTGAGACGCTTGCGGCCGCAAATTCCGGGTCGTCGTTCAGGAATTCATGAAGGCCGTTTACGATGTTCATACCAAGGCCAATGGCTTCCAGCACAAGGGTGCGTTCCTGCGCTGACAACATGCCGCTTGCAGGCGCTATGCCGAATATAAAGTAATCTGGAACGGCGCCGGCATGGTCTAGGGCGTCAACAAGGTTGCGCAGGATTGGAATGGAATTTGGTTTTTCATCCAACACAAAACCGGAATCCTGACCGGCTTTCTGACTGTCAATAACCGAGAGGATTTGATACTTCTCCGATTGCCTGACGAGTCCGTTGGCAGTCTTGCCGTCTATGGCGCCAAAATTTTCTTCGCAATAGATAATTGCCGTCGGGATTTGTTGTGAAGCAATGGCTGACTTTACTCGCGGTGCGTTCGGAAAATCTCCAAGCCTGATTACATTATGTGGAGTCTTTAATGCAGACGAAGGCACGGCAAGGTCTATAATAGTCATTCAAGTTCCTCTGAATTCGGGCAATGGCGGCTTGTAAGGCTTCACCAATCCAACGTTAATAATAGAGACAAAACACAAATTCTCTATGAGCCAAGGCCACTCTTCATGCAGCGGTGTCTCGTCGAGCCTGTGCGATAGCGTCTTTTAAGTCCGTATAACGATATTTTCCGCAATAGAAGTAATCCACCTGCGTTCGCGTAATGCCGTATTTTACCAATTCCGTATTACTTTCAGCGTTTGGGGCCTGGCTAGATTGTTGATTTTCTTTTGACGTCATTTTATTTCCCTTCAAATTAACGAGTGGCAGCGAGCACAACAGCGGAAATTCAAATCGGTATTCAAGACGTCATCGCGATGAGCAGCAGAACAACGCTTCTATGGTCCACCAAAACTAAAGCGTAGCAGCCAGGATCAAGTATCCCTATCGAATGGCGGAACCTTCTTTTTCTTCACCGTCTTTTTTTTCGGCTTTGGATTAGCCGCTTCTGCGGCGCGCTCCTCGGCTTCTTTGGCAAGGCGTAATTCTCGTAATTTCATCGTCTTTTTTAGGTTCGCTTTTTTGAGCGTTTCAGCTTCCGACACTGCTGCCTTCTTATCCAATGCGCGAAAGAACTTTTCATCATTACCCGTCTTTTTTGTCGTCACCGGCTTCCTCATTTTGTACAATTTTTTATCAAACTAACTACGAACGCATTGATCACGGTTTCGGCTATACGGTGAGGCGCATTCCCAATCATTACCCGAATAATCAAGGTGGGCGTTTTCGGGCAACTGCACCATTGTGCAGCTTCCTGCCGTTGCGCGGAAACCGCGCTCGCATGTCCATCCT
>JAJFGC010000167.1 GCA_021776345.1 Hyphococcus sp.
GTTCGCGCTTGCGCCCACGGAATGCCGAATTTATCCTCTGACTTCCCGGTCGATATTTTTTCATGCCCGCCAGCGGCGACATCCGGGTTGATGCGCAGGGCGATCGGCGCCGGTTTGTTTGCTGCTGTTGCAATGTGGTTCAGGGCGTCCAGTTCCGGCTCGGATTCAACATTGAATTGATAAATGCCGGCGCTCAGCGCCGCGTTGATCTCGTCAGCGGTTTTACCAACCCCTGAAAACACAATTTTATCAGGCGCGATGCCAGCTTTTAAGGCGCGCTGTAATTCTCCGCCAGAGACTACATCGGCCCCTGCGCCCTCGCTGGCCAGGACTTTTAAGACAGCAATATTGGAATTGGCTTTTACCGAATAGGCTATCAGTACGCCCCGGTCTTTGAATGCTTCAGTAAAGACACTGATATGACGGCGCAAAGTTGCTTCTGAATAGACATAGAAAGGCGTACCGATCTCTTCCGCCAAAGCCGTTAAGTCGACGCCTTCGGCAAATAACCGGTCATTTTTGTAAGTGAAATGATGCAAGGATTTGCTGCGCTATTTTATTGTGTAGTGTTTTCTGGCGGTTCTTCGGGCGGTCGCAAGGGCGCCTTTTTCCCGCATGCAGACACCGCAAAAACCAATACCATCAGGATTATGAAACTTCGCACTAATTCTTCTCCTTATTTAACGCTGCGAGCCATCGGCTCGCCTCGCGTTTTACATTTGCCGGCGCCGCGCCGCCAAATGACGTTCTTGACGCGACCGACGCTTGTACGCTGAGCACCGAAAAAATGTCCTTTGTAATTTTAGGCTCAATTTTTTGCATGTCTTCAAGCGGCAAGGCATCCAACGCGACGCCTTTCTTTTCAGCCAAGGCAACTGCCGCCCCTGTTACGTGATGGGCCTGACGGAAAGGCATGTTCAGACTGCGCACCAGCCAGTCAGCGAGATCGGTCGCTGTTGAATAGCCTCGCCCGGCGGCTTCCTTCATAGCGCTCTCATTGGCTTCAAGATCGCCGATCATGCCCGTCATCGCAGCAAGCCCAAGCGAAAGCGCGTCCATTCCTTCAAATGTCGCCGCTTTATCTTCCTGCATGTCTTTGGAGTAGGCGAGCGGCAATCCCTTCATGACAATGAGTAAATTATTGAGCGAAGCGATGATCCGCCCGGCCTTTGCGCGAACGAGTTCTGCGGCGTCCGGATTGCGCTTTTGCGGCATGATGGAAGAGCCGGTTGAGAACGCGTCCGATAGGCGGACAAATCCAAAATGCGGCGATGTCCACAAAACGAGTTCTTCTGCCAGCCGCGAAAGATGCGTCGCTGTAATCGACGCGGCGCTCAAGGCTTCAAGGGCAAAATCGCGCGACGATACCGCGTCGAGGGAATTGGCGCATGGGCGATCAAACCCAAGCGCTGCCGCCGTTGCATCGCGATCAATAGGAAAGGATGTCCCCGCCAGGGCCGCCGCGCCCAGCGGGCTTTCATTCATCCGCGCGCGCGCATCGGCGAACCGAGCGGCGTCGCGTGAAAACATTTCAACGTAAGCAAGAAGATGATGACCGAAAGTCACCGGTTGCGCGGTCTGCAGGTGGGTGAACCCTGGCATCACAGCATCTGCGTTTTCGCCGGCCTTTTTTGTGAGCGCCAGCATCAAGGCTTTCAGCGACGTTTCCGCCTCTTCGCAGGCGCGCCTCACCCACAGACGAAAATCCGTCGCCACCTGATCATTGCGCGAACGCGCCGTGTGTAGGCGCCCGGCGGGTTCTCCAATAATCTCTTTCAGGCGCGCCTCGATATTCATGTGAATATCTTCCAGCGCCTTGGAGAAGGCGAACTCATCGCGCTCAATTTCACTGGTGATCTGGCCGAGGCCGTGTTGGATCGCCTCATTGTCCTTTACGGAAATAATCTTCGCCGCCGCCAGCATTGCCGCATGGGCCTTCGATCCGGCGATGTCCTCACGCCATAGCCGCCGGTCGATATCGATGGAAGCGTTGATCTCCTCCATAATGGCTGATGGGCCGCGGGAAAATCGCCCGCCCCACATTTGGTTTTCTTTGCCGTCTGTCTTATTTGTCATAGGGCTTCATTGTGACCGAAAGGAGAGCCTTTGTGGAGGCGTTAAAACGACCGAGATTTTGGCTACTCTTATGGGGCGGCGCTGGTGCGCTTGCGCTCATCTACTTTATTATTGCAGCCAGCGTCCAGCCGAATAATAACCCGGCGCCGTCGGCGCTTGACCATAACCGTGCGCTTTTGGTCGGAGAGATGGCCGATTTCGAATATGCGTTTCCACCACGGGGTTCGCCGAAAATTCCATTTGACGTCGAGGGCCGCAAGGTGAGCCTCCAAGATTTTCGCGGTAAGGCCGTCCTCGTCAATTTCTGGGCGACCTGGTGCGCACCGTGCCTCAAGGAATTGCCGTCGCTGGATGCGCTTGAGAGAGAGCTAGGCGGTCGGAAATTTGAAGTCGTTGCGATTGCTGCAGACCCAAGAGGGCCGGAAGCGGCGCGTGAATTTTTGGATAGGCTCGAGATAAAAAACCTGAAGCTCTATGCTGATCCGCGACTGGCCTTTGCGTCATCGATTGGCGGCGCAAACGTACTGCCCGTCAGCATTTTATATGATGCGAAGGGCCAGGAAGTCGGCCGGCTAGTGGGTGAGGCCGATTGGGTGAGCCCGGAAGCAGTCCGTCTGGTGAAGTCGGCTATTCCTTGATCCCTTGCGCCGATGCGCCATATCCGCCTAGGAGAGAGCATAATCGTTCATCTGGGACGTGGGATATCAAAGAGGGAGCAGGAGTGTTCATGAGGTTTTCAAAGATCATATTGACGAGCGTTGCATCGCTGGCGCTTACCGCCTGCGGCGGCAAAGACAGCGCGAGCGATGCGCCCAAAAGCGAGGCCAGCGCCAAGGCGGCGAAGGTCTCTGCGGCCTCGCCGCTTGAGTCTGAGTTTCGCTTAAAAGATTCGGCGCCGGTCGATATCGATGCGTTTTTTGCGCTCCTGCCAGCCGATGCGCGCCCCACTTATGAGAGCGCCGCGTTTGATAAAAAGCTTGGCGCAATGGTGGTGACGCAGCTGCGCTTCGCCGACGCCAATGACGGCGAAAGCGTTCTCGTTGAGCGGGCTGAGTTTTTTGGTCTGGATATGGGGGCGATCGAGCGCATTGATGCGGCGACCATCGCAGACAATGAGGCGCCGTATGAAATAGTATTCCAAAAAGTTCGCCTGCTGAATATCAGTGCAGAAGGCTTTGATACGGAAAATGGCTCGCTCACGATTGGCGGCGCCGAAGTTGACAAGCTCGGCATTCGCCCGGGCCTTGATATTGGCGAAGACAATGAGGTGGCGCGGTTCTTTAATGGCGTCAGCCTTGCCGGCCTCTATTACAAAGATGTCGCCTTTTCTGTGGCGGAAGATGACAAGATGGCTATTTCACTCTCCGCGCCGGACCTGCGTTTTGTCGGCATGGCCGGCGGCAAACTTGATGCGATAATTGTCAACGACCTTGAGTATGACGTCACCCAGTCCGATGAAACGATTGCCGCCATCGGCGACATTCTAGGTCCGCAAGGCGTGATGGTGATGAATAGTCCGCTTAAAGGACTGATTGCACCTAAAAGTCAGCGTACTAAAGTTGGCGCCATGGAATGGCGTGACATTGATCTTTCCGGATTACTTGAATGGGGCCTAAAAGGTGAAGACCCGCCGGCGAGTGAGCGCGACCTCATCGATCTCGGGACGATGAAAGCAACCGACATGGAAAGCTACATCGACGGCCGCCGCGCAGCGCTAGTGGAAGAGGCGACCATCACGGTCGCTGAATTCACCTGGCTTATCCCATCGAACATTCGCGCCGATACGAAAGGCGCCGTTTATGATTTCACGGCCTATGCGCCTGAATCCAACGAAGATGTGTTGGCGGTCATGAAAGAGTATGGTCTCGATAATGTTAAGGGCGACGGGTATGCTGAGTGGAAATGGAA
>JAJFGC010000168.1 GCA_021776345.1 Hyphococcus sp.
ATGATTAACGGCGCATTCATTCTGCTTTGGCAACATGAGCGCCTTCTATTTGAGCATTAAATGGTGACGGTAATGGCGATAACGGGCGCGCGTGGAACACGTGAACAGAACGACAAAATCGAGCCGTCGCGGGCAAGCGCCGCGCTGACACGCTGGCGGCGGTCGGTGGCTGATGCGCTTGGGCAAGACCCCGGCGCGCCGCTGGACCAGCCTGATCGCAGATTGTTGATGCTGCGCGTCTTCGGCACGACCCGTCGCCTCAGCGAACTTTGCATGTCCTATCCTGACGCAGCGGCAAGAGCGCTGATCGAAGGCCCATCGCCAGTATTGGCGGAAGCGGCCCGCGATCTCGCCGGATTGGAGCGTGGTGTCGGCGGACCGGATGCACTTCATGCGGCGCTGGCTCCGCTCAAAAACCGGGCTGACATTGCGATTTCTCTTGCTGAGCTTGGTGAGCAGTGGAGTATTGCCGAGGCCACCGCGGCGCGAGTCGACTTTGCCGAACGCCTGGTTGAGACGGCGCTGCAATGGCTGGTGCGCTCTGCGGTCAAGCGCGGCGAGCTGGCAGTGGCCGACGCCGACAACATCATGGCCGGGGTTTGTGCGGTCGCTGGCGGCGATTTCGCCCATGAAGATCTGGCGCCCTATGGCCCGCTCGATCTGGTTATTCTTTATCATGACAAAGCATTTCCTGGACCAGCGGCCAGAGGCGCCGACCGCGTCTTCGTGCGCATTGGCGCCGAGTTTCGCGAAGCCTTCGAAGGCAAGCCCGGCGAATATCCGCTGTTTGCGCTTCGCACACCGCTTGGCACCGGTGTCGGCGGGGCAGGCTATGCCGATAGCGCCGCCCGCGTCAAAGCAACCGCGGAAGGCCCACAGGCGCAAGCCTTGCGCATCTGGCTGGCGACAGCACGCATTTGCGCTGGCGATCGCATTGCCGGCGGTGACTTCCTCGAGGGCATTGAGGACCTCGTCTGGGGTGATGAGCCTATCGTCAATGATGAGTTGCGTGATGCCCTGAAAAAAGAAAGCGACGACCCGCGCGCAGCCTATCGGCGGATCGCTGACCTTTGCCGGCTGGCGATTGGCGGCGCCCGCCCCGTGTTTCGCGCGGCGTCGGCCAGAGAAGTTTTTGAAACGGCGGCGAGGTCCAAAGCAATTGCACGCGATGCTGTTCGCCGACTGGTTGCCGGTGAGGAGCTTGCGCATCTTGTCGTCTCGCGCACGCAGATGATGAAGGGCGTTGCGGCGACCGATGTCGCCAGCACAGACGAGCAAGCGGCGCTGGCGACGCTATGCGGCTATCATGCCTATGACGCTTTGGCAGCGGCGCTCGATGGCGCCCGCATTGACGCGCAAAATACGCTGCGCCGGATGATGCATGGGTTGCAGGAAGAGGTCGAAAAATACCAAGCCGCCGATGGTGACGATCAAGATGCCGACAAGTTGGAAGACCTCGGTTTCTTCAACGGTGAAAGCCTCTCGGCGTCGGTTGACGAATGGGCCAAGAGCGCAGCCTCGAGCGGCGGCGATACAAGGTTCTCGGCCTTTGCTCCCGGATTGCTAACGGCGTTTGGCGAGACCCAGCGTCCTAATCTCGCGGTGCGCCTCTTTGATCAGCTGGTGTGTAATGCCGACAAAAAAGCAGATGTTTTTGCACTCGTGGCAGAAACCGCGGCGCAGCGTGATCCGCTGGTCAATGCAATCGGGTGCTTCAGCGGCGCCATCGCGCCGTTGACCGAGAGCGCTCAAAAGATCGAAGCATTTTTTGAAACACCTGGCGTACAAACGCCCCAGACCGGCGAAGAGTGGATGGCGCGGTTTACGCCGCCGTCTGTCAAAGGCGTCACATCGATTGATGAGTTGGCCGGCTGGCGGCGCGATCTCATTGCGCGCGTCGCGTTAAGCGCGGCATCGGGCGCGACGTCTTTTGACGCTGCGGCTGAGGCGCTTGAAGATATCCATATTCGCACGCTCGCCGATAGTTTTGGGATTGCTTGCAACGCCGCCCAGAAAGATGAGGCCGCCGCCGCAAAAAAGATCGCACTGCACGTCTTTGACGGCGCCGGGTCGCATTTGCCCGGCGTCGCGACGCATCTCGGCTTTATCGCCGCCGAAGATTTAGGCGAGGCGGGTGAGGCGTTCGCTAAGCGGTATCTCGATATGATCGGGCAATTTGGCGAGGGTGTTTTTGCGATTGCGCCAGACACGTCCCATCGTCCGTCCGGCGTCGCCGGCGCACTGGCGCCATCGATTGAAGCGTTCAAGTCCTATGTGCAGTCGGAAGCGGTTGCTTACGATCAGATCATGCTGTCGCGGGGCCGCGTCATTGCTGGCGGCGACAAAATTGTCGATGCTGCGCGCGATGCTTTGCGCGGCGCCGTTTCCGGCGCCCGGCGCGCAGACATTTTATTCCGTGATCTTGATCGCGCCCGCGCTCAGCGCATGCGTCGTGAACGCGCAACCTCTGATTGGGACATTGACCGGCTTGAAGGCGGTCGGCTCGATGTTGAGCTTGTGATTAGTGCGCTGATTTTCCGTCACGCACCGGCGCATCCGTTCGTGCAGGAAACGCGCGTTGGCGACGCGCTTGATGCGATGGCGCGATCTGACTTGTTGCCGGAAGAAACCGCGCAGGCGTTGAAGTCCGCCCGAAGCTTCTGGACGCGGCTGCAAGTCGTCAGAGTGTTGGCGCAATGGAGTGATCCGGTGCGCGAGCCAGTGCGGCCACGCTTTGGCGGGTTGATCGCCAAAGCCGCCGGCGTTGAGAAACTCGATCAGGTGCGCCCGCTGATGCGCGGCTATGCAGACGATGTTTCGCGGCTTTATGCGCAGCTTGTATTGAACCGGCCGTCTTTGAGCGTTGTCGCACAGGCGGCGGGTTAACGCTCTTCGCTCAGTCTGTGAGCCCTTTCGACGACACCCTCTCTTGTCTTGTCATCACCGGACTTGTTCTGGTGATCCAGCACCACGACAAACTCATTAGTCTATACGCTGGATTGCCGGAACAAGCCCGGCAATGACAACATCAATTGATGCATATGGATTAAGTCGCTTGTATGGCTGTTTTCAAAACGAAAACGCGGAGCGCGGAAGCAAGCCCCGGCGCTGGTGATTGCTTCAATCTCTTACGATCAATTTCGGTAATAAGATTGGCGAGCGAACGGTTGCGCGCGCCTGCGATGTCATCAAGCGCATCCCAAAACTCATCCTCCAGCGCGATGCTGGTGCGATGGCCTTTTAATGTGACAGAGCGCTTGCGCATAAAAACGAACCGGCCTCCTCTCGTCAAAGAGCAGACCGGTTCGTGTTCGGATTGCAAGTGTCGTCGGGAGTTTATTTTTTCGCCCAGTCATCGACGCCGTGAGCGCGAATTTTTGAGGTCGCCAGGGTGACGCCGTCGATAATGCCGGCCATGTGGGAAACCGCTTCGCCGTCTGCCTCGGAGAGGTCGGCGCCGAGCGCCTTATAAAGCGTCTCAATATCGACATTATGCGCAAACAGAAATTGCGCCAGTAAAAGCCGAAGCTGGCTGTCTGAAGGTGTGTTGTCGGCCATCATCCTCAATCCTTATTCAGAAAAACCCATTGCACGATATTTCGCTGACCTGTTCGTAGCAAAAACCGGTCCATATCGCCGTGCGCCGCCGGCATTAACCAGTTAACGTTCGGCAATCGCGGACTTTATTGCGGCGAGACCATCTTCTCTGGCCGGACGATACGGTCATAGTCTTTTTCCGTCACAAAACCCAACGCGACCGCTTCCTCGCGCAGGGTTGTCCCATTTTTGTGCGCGGTCTTGGCGATTTTGGTGGCGTTGTCATAGCCTATTTCCGGGGCCAGGGCGGTGACCAGCATCAGCGATTGCTCCATCAGATTTTTGATGCGGGCCTCATTGGCCTCTATCCCGACAACGCATTTATCAGTAAAGGAGGCGGCGCTGTCGGCGAGGAGACGGATCGATTGCAGCGTGTTGTAAGCGATGACCGGCTTGAAAACATTAAGCTCAAGATGTCCCTGACTGCCAGCAAAACTGACCGTTGCATTGTTGCCCATCACCTGCGCGCAAACCCTGGTCAGCGCTTCGCACTGTGTCGGGTTCACCTTGCCAGGCATGATCGATGAGCCAGGCTCGTTTTCGGGCAGGGAAATTTCTCCAAGGCCCGAGCGCGGGCCGGAGCCAAGTAACCGAATATCGTTTGCGATCTTAAAAAGGCTTACCGCGATCTCGTTGAGGGCGCCATGAGCTTCGACCATGCCGTCATGGCTGCCTAGCGCTTCGAATTTGTTCGGCGCCGTAATGAAAGGAAGCTTGGTATAGGCTGTGACTTCTTCAGCAAATTTTTCAGCAAAGCCCGGCTTGGCGTTGAGCCCGGTACCGACCGCTGTGCCGCCTTGCGCCAGCGCATAAAGCCGGGGGAGAACGCCCTCGGCGCGCTCAATCCCGTTCGCGACCATTTGTACGTAGCCGGAGAACTCCTGGCCGAGCGTCAACGGCGTTGCATCCTGCAAATGCGTGCGGCCGATCTTGATGATATCTTTAAAGGCGCCTGCCTTGTCGTTCAGCGCATTGCGCAATGTCTGCAGCGCCGGGACGAGGCGGTGATGGATCTCTTCGGCTGCTGCAATATGCATTGCGGTCGGAAACGTATCATTAGATGACTGGCTGCGATTGACGTGATCGTTCGGATGCACCGGTTCCTTCGAACCGATCTCGCCGCCGAGTATTTCTATGGCGCGGTTCGCGACCACTTCATTGGTGTTCATATTGGACTGGGTACCCGACCCTGTCTGCCAAACGGAGAGCGGGAAGTGATCATTGAGCTTTCCTTCCGCGACTTCGCCGGCGGCCTTTGCGATCGCCTCGCCCAGCTTGGGCTCAATATTGTCGAGCGCCATATTGGCTCTGGCGGCGCTTAGTTTGACGACGCCTAGCGCCCGGATCAGCGGCGCGGGCATGGTCTCCTCGCCAATCGGAAAGTTGATCAGTGAACGGGCCGACTGGGCCCCGTAATATTTGTCCGCGGGAACGGTGAGTTCGCCAAAGCTGTCGGATTCGGTGCGGGTGTCAGTCATGGAACGATGCCTTTTTGCGAGCCTGAGACGGCCTCTCCGCCTGCATGTAGCATGGCGCGCCGGTCGCGCAAATTGTCGAATTTAGCGCTTCGCGCCGATGGTTCGGCCTTGCGCTTTTGGCATGGTTAAAGCGGTATAAACCATTGCCAGCGACAATTGTCGTCATGAGCGAAGGTCAATTCATTGCTGGCGGCGTGTCGAGCGGCTTACCCTCGAAACTTTTTGTCAATCCCGCTCAGCGGGTGCGCATCTTATTCGGGTTGGTTTTGTGTCTTGCTTTGGCGTTGTGGCTTTCAGTCGGCGGCCAACAGCTACTGCATGACCCTGATACGCAATGGCACATCGCGCTTGGCCGGGATATCTGGCAGTTAAAATCTTTTCCCCATGTCGATACTTACTCCCACAGCTTTGCAGGCACGCCCTGGATCGCCAAAGAGTGGCTCTCTCAACTCATCCTTTTTGGCGCTTACGCAGTTGGCGGGTGGACCGGGGTTGTGTTGCTTGGGGCAGGCGTCCTGGCGCTTGTCGCGTTGCTTTTATATCGGCGGCTCTCAGCTAGTCTGCGGCCGGAGATCGCCGCCGCTACGGTGATTGCCGCCTTAGCGCTGAGTAGCCAGGCAATTATCGCCCGTCCGCATATGATCGCCCTCCCGCTCATAATTTTATTTGTTCACCATGTGTGGGATGCTGCGCGTGCGCAGAAAGCCCCGTCCTTCTGGCTCTTGGGCGTCATGTGTTTGTGGGCGAATATGCATGCAAGCTTCACTTTTGGGTTTGTTGTTGCGTTCCTTTCTTTTCTGGCTTTTCTCAACAGTGAAAAATCACTGACCTCGCGCAATTCGATCCGTTGGATTGTTTTTCTCGGCCTTTGTCCAGTCGCTGCAATGGCCCACCCTTATGGCTTTGACTCAATCTGGTCGACGATTTCAGTCGCACAAAGCGAAGCGCTGCCTTTTATTCAGGAGTGGCGAGCATTTTCCGCCCCAGTCGACATAGCAGCGGAAGCGGTGTTGTTGTCGCTGCTCGCCTTTTTGTTGATAGGCCGGTTTCGCACTGATATTTTTGCGGCCTTGTTCCTGTGTTTGCTGCTGCACCTTTATTTGACCCATGTGCGGTTCATTTATCTCCTGTTCTTGTTGGCGCCGCTTGTTGTGGTTGATGATCTTGCTCGCCAGTTTCCAGCGGCGTCGTTTTCAACTTGGTCGCGCAAGCTCGGGCCTTCCGGTTTTCACGGGAGGCTGGTTCATTCATTTCAGGCAAGCGCCGTTTTTATATTGGCCGCGTCTGCATTGCTGGTTTTATGGGCTGCTAACAGTAATGATTGGGGACCGCGCAAAGAGGTTTTAGTCACCAATGCCTTGAGTGCCGCGCGGGCCGAAGGCGTTACCGGCAATGTGCTTAACCATTATGATTTTGGCGGCGGGCTCATTCTGGCCCGCGTCCCGACATTTATAGATGGCCGCGCTGATCGGCTTTTTCAAAATGGGTTCATGCCAGAAATTAACGCCAGCAAAAAAGACGGCGGCGGCGACATTCTCCGCAAGCACCTTGATCAGTATACAATTGGTTGGACGTTGCTAAAGGTCGATGATGGACGCGTCGATCATCTTGACCGGATGTCCAACTGGGAGCGTATCTATCAGGATGAGTTTGCGGTTGTTCATCGCCGCAAGACGCCAGGCCCGCTTTAAACCCTATTTTTTCCGGAATGCATCGAGACTAACGACATCGGCGCCGTCGGAAGAGGTTGGTTTGTCTTCGGCGTCTGATTTTTCATCCGGGGAGGTTGCATCTGCATCAGCTTCCGACGTCTCATTGTCCTCATCGGCGGTTTCGCTGTCATCCTCCACAGGCTCGAAGCGCAACCCGAACTGGACACTCGGATCTGCAAAGCTTGTGACCGCGAAATACGGAATTTCAAGACGGGATTCTTTGCCTTTGAACCATAGCGTGACGCCGAAACCGTCATCATCAATCGTCAAGTTTTGGAACTGGTGCTGAAGGACGATCGTCATTCGCTCCGGATAATCTTCCTTGAGGTGATCAGGGATCGAGACGCCGGGCGCATCGGTTAAGAACTCGATATAGAAATGATGTTCGCCGGGCGCGTCGCCAATATCGCGAACGATGTCGAGCACATCGCGCATCAGACTGCGCAACGCCTTTTGCATCAGGAAGTCATAGTCAAGTTCGACGTCGTCACTCACGATCATAGGGTCCGCTAGTTAAAGAGGAGACCGTTGTAGCGGGCGAATTCTACCGGGGCTACAGCACGACGCCAGGAAATGCGCGTCTCCGGGTAAAAATTCCGGCGCCCCGCGCCCGACGGGGCGCTACCTCAAAACCTTGGCGCTGGTCAGCGTGTGATCGGTACAGATTGATCTGAAAAGAAAAAGCCCCCGGCTTGTGTTGCCAGGCGCCCGCGCCCGACGGGGCGCAAACCCAGCAATCCCGGCGCCAGAAAAATGAGATGGGCTGAGAAATTGGACTGACAAGAAAAGTCCCGGCTTCTGTTGCCAGGCGCCGGGGGGCCCCGCCTAGCCCTTGGATGGGGCTAGGACTTTAAGTAAGCGAGTTACTCAGCTGCATTAAGCAGCAAGAGCGAACTCTTCCGAATTGTTGTCATTAGCAACTATTCAGTTTAGCCAAATAACGGAGGCAAACCGGGCAAAAACATCGTCTTTAGACGCTCGTCGATCCTATTTCGGCCCCGTCAAAGCCTCCCAAACCGATCGGCAGGAGGGGTTTTGGTGGAGCCGCCGGGTACCGCCCCCGGGTCCGATACGGTTATTACACGCGTCTTTTATCGCCATATCCCGCCGAAACGGGCAGGCCTTATATAGGTGAGGAGGGTAAACATTTGAAGACCTTAGTTTTCGGGAGCAAAATCGGCCTGATTGTCAACATATTGTAATATCCATACCGTATGGGGCGTGCGCAGTGCGCATTTCCTGATTTGGGGGCTTAAGCGGGCAGATGGAACCGAGCGATTTCAAAAAATGGCGGAAGGGCCTTGGCCTTTCGCAAAAAGATGCGGCGCACTATCTTGGGCTCAAGCGCCGGATGATCCAATATTATGAAAAAGGCGAGCGTGACGGCGAGAACGTTAAAATTCCACGCGCGGTGCGTCTCGCCTGTTATGCGGTCTCAGAAGGCATTGGCGATTACAACGGGCCACACCGCAAGATCGTGAAGCTCAAAAAACAAGACGATTAGGCTTAGTCATCTTCGCTCGCAGTTGGTTCTTCATCATCTGGTGCGCCATCCGGGTTTAATTCAAGCCCCATTGGTCCCTTGGGATCAACTGGCACGGCCATGCTTTCATCATCTGCATCCAGTGCCTCGCCCCATTCTGGATGGTCGTATTCCCACTTGCTTTTTGCCGCGTGCGCGCGCGCAACACCGGCCTCGATTGCCGCCGCTTCCGGATGCTCGCTAAGGGTCAGCATCTTATCTAGTGCTTTTTCGCCATAAGCCCCGAGTTCAAACTGGAGATAGCCAAAATCAAATTCGTCGGCAGCAATCTTTTCATTGGCGATCAGCTTGTACTGGCTGGATGCGCTGATCGCCCACGGATTAAAGATAGGCGTTGCAAGTAGCGTGAGGACGATGATCCAGAGCACTGCCATGCCAGTATTGAGCGGCGCGACGAGGGGCATCCAGCGTTTAGATCGCCAGTTGAGTTCGGTTAGGAGGCCTGCGAGGCAGACAACCGAATAGGCCGCAACGAGTCCGGTGATGGCGAGCCCGGCGATGCGCGGCGGCGTCAGCCCGTACTCTCCAATGCGCAGCATGAAGCTGTAAAACGCGAGGCTTGTGTAGATCGGGAAGCCAATTAACGTGATAATCGTTGGCAGCCGCAACCAAGGCGGCGGCGGGCGGGCTTCGCCGTTTTGATAGACCCCATTGAAAAATAGCATGCCCCCTAGAGCGAGCACGATAATGATCGTTGTAGGGCTAGGGAAACTAGTATCGAAAAGAATGCCGGTTCCTTTTGTGAGCAGCACCAAAATCAACGTGATGCTGAAGAGCGCCGTAATCAGGATCGCAATCCGGCAGAACAACAAAAGAATAAATCGCAAGGCGCCAAGGACTGCTTGTTGTCCGCGCATCATGGCGATGGAAATACCGCCAATCGCGCCGAGAAACGGCAGAATGAACCACGGCTCCTGAAACAGCTTGTTGAAAAAATTGACATCGAGTTCTTTCAACAGCCGCGCCCAGGCAAATAATAAGATCAACGCCAAGCCAGCGAAGATGTTTGCGCCGCCCGCAATCAGCGGCATCGTCAGCCCGTGAAAGAAAACTTGGCTGTAAGGCGGCGGCGCGCCTTCTTCCAGCATCGATTTCACCAGCGTGATGAGAAGATAAAGCACCAGCCCGCGGCTGACGAAGAACCAGAAGATCGCCGGGAACGATGAGAGATTACTCGTGTCGCCGCTGACAAGGCCGGCGAGATAAAAATCGGGCAAGATGAGAAACGCCGCGATGGCAAAGGCGGCGCCAGCGGCCCTGATCAGACGGTTCGCCTCCGCAAGGAGAAGATAGGCGGCGGCGGTCGTGACGATAAAAAACAGAAGCGTCAGCGGCAATGGTTCTTCATCGCCATCATCGATCCAGAATTCGACGATGCCATAAACCGCAAGCCCGGTAAGAAGACCGACAATGAGCCCTGGCAGAGCGAGGCCTTTGCCGAGGTTTTTGGTTTCCGCGTCTGCGCCCATCTCAAAGCCCCGCCTCATATTTCCGCCCAGCATAGCACCTTGCCGCTTGAGGAAAAAGCGCTCTCAAAAGGGGGTGGGCTGGGCTGCGGCAATCGCTAAACTGCGGCCAATTGAGGAGATTCGTTAAGGCTATGAGGCAATATCTCGATCTTTTGGAGCGGGTGCTCAATGAGGGCGACGACCGCATGGACCGGACAGGCGTCGGCACGAAGGCCGTCTTCGGTCATCAGATGCGGTTCGATCTCGCCGACGGTTTTCCGTTATTGACGACGAAAAAGCTCCACACGAAATCCATCGTGCACGAATTATTGTGGTTCCTCGCAGGCGATACCAATATCAAATACCTCAAAGACAATGGCGTTTCGATCTGGGATGAATGGGCCGATGAGGCTGGTGAGCTCGGCCCTGTTTATGGCAAGCAATGGCGCTCATGGGCCGGGGCGGATGGTCGGGTCGTCGATCAGATTTCCTGGGTTGTTGATGAAATAAAAAATAACCCAACCTCGCGCCGGCTTGTGGTCAGCGCCTGGAACCCGGCGGAAATCGATCAGATGGCGTTGGCGCCGTGTCATTGCCTCTTTCAGTTCTTCGTCTCGGGCGACCGACTTTCCTGTCAGCTCTATCAGCGCTCGGGCGATGTCTTTCTCGGCGTGCCGTTCAATATCGCGTCTTATGCGCTGCTAACAGCGATGATGGCGCAAGCATGTGGTCTTAAAGCCGGTGACTTTGTGCTCACGCTCGGCGACGCGCATTTATACAGTAATCATATAAACCAGACCCACGAGCAGTTATCGCGCACGCCAACACAATTGCCGACGTTACGCCTCAATCCTGACACCCGGGATATTTTTGAATTCACTTATGATGACATTACTTTTGAGAACTACACGCCCCAGGCCCATATCAAAGCCCCGGTCGCGGTCTAGGAGTTTGCGATGGGGTTAAGCATTCGAGAGGCGGTACCCGGCGATGAAGCGACGATCCTCGGCTTCATTAAACACCTCGCGGCATATGAAAAGCTTAGCCATGAGGTTGTCGCCAGTGAGGACCATTTGCGCGCCAGCTTGTTTTGCGAGCATCCGAAGGTTTTTGCGTTGATTGCAGAGGTGGACGGCGTCCCATGCGGTTTCGCGCTGTACTTTTTCAACTACTCAACATTTCTGGGCCGTCACGGCGTTTATCTGGAAGACCTTTACGTCGCCCCTGAACATCGCGGCGCGGGCGCTGGTAAGGCTCTACTCGCCAGACTTGCGCAGATTGCCCGGGACAATGATTGCGGACGGCTGGAATGGTGGGTGCTTGATTGGAACGAACCGGCGATCGATTTTTATAAGTCTCTGAACGCACAAGCGATGGATGAGTGGACCGTCTTTCGCTTGACGGGCGCCCCGCTTGAAGCACTCGCTAATCAGGATAAGGCAAGCCAATGAGGATCGCGCTGGTTGTTGCTGTCGCACGTCGTGGCGTGATTGGCGCCGGCGGTGAGCTTGCCTGGCGCATTTCCGACGACCTCAGATGGTTCAAGAAAGTCACGCTCGGCAAGCCGATTATCATGGGCCGAAAAACATTCGACTCGATTGGCAGGGCGCTGCCTGGCCGTGACAATATCGTGGTGACGCGCAACGCTGGCTTTGTGGCGGACGGCGTCTTTACGGCGCGGTCAATTGAGGCGGCGATAAAACTCGGCCAGGAATGTGCCGCGCAAAACGGCGCCGACGAAGTTTGCATCATTGGCGGCGGCGAGATTTATGCTCAGTCGTTGGCCGAGGCGGATCGGATCTATCTGACCCGGATCGACGCCGAGATTGATGGCGATGCCTTTTTTCCGGAAATCGAGGAGGGCGAATGGCATTGGCGGCGCGAATCAGCTGCGGAGAAAAACGAGCGCAATGAGTATGATTGCGAATTTTTCATTCTCGACCGGGCAGGCGCGAATTAGGCGAATGCGTTGAATTTTATGGAATTCAGCAGGCCCCGGTTTACCGAAACTGCGTTAGCCTTGATTTTCCAGTTGTTTCTGCTGCCTTTCGCCGAAAGCCTGCGCTAGAGTGGTTGGTGCGGGTGATATGGCGTGATGACGAATAAATGGAGGGGAGCAATGCCAAGATTTTTATTTCTGATAGGGGCTGCGGCGCTGGCGCCGGGCGGTTCCATTGCCGGGGAATTCGACGTTGCTTGTGCGAAAGCCGGCGACGAGCGAACGATTGAAGTTGTTACGCCTGGCGAGGTCGGAGCGAGCTGCGACGTGCGTTACGGTCGCGGGGCAGGCAATGTTTCCGTGCCATACCACGCGGATAATTCTCCAGATTTTTGTCAAACAAAAGCGGTGGAGCTTGCCAACACGCTGAAACAGTCCGGCTATGTCTGTTCGCCGCTGACCGACCAGGTCGCCCAAGCAGCGCCGACGCCGGTAGCGCAAGCTGTATTGCCGCCGGCCAATCCCGCGCCTGTCTCGCAGGCCCCTGCCGGCCAACAACCGACTGAGCCTGCGGCCGTAGAGGTAGCAAGTGCTCAACCAGTTGCGAATGCTGCTGCCCTCATAGCAGATGCTGAAGTAACCCCCGCAGCCATCGCCGCCGCTCCTGCGCCAACTCCTGTTTCTGGCCCGGTGAAAATTGCATCGAGCGATGCTGACCGTGAAACCAAAATGAGCGAGATCCTGACGGCGCCGCCAGTTAATCCGCAGGCTGATGAAGAGGTTGAGGAAGCGGTGCGCGGGCCTGCGCAATTGACCAATGGCCAGCTTGCCGAAGCTCCGGCCAAGGCGCGCGCTGCCTCCCCTGTTGGGCGTCTTGTTGGCGCCCCGCCGGCGCCGCGTCCGCAGCAAGCAGCGATTGATCCGACACCAGCGTCCGTGACGCAAGCGCCGGCGGCAGAACAGCCGAAAGCTGAAAACACCGTCGTCGCGTTGGCGCCAGCAGAACCCAAGACGCCCGTCGAGGCGGCTAAAGCGCCGGCGCTGGTCGAAACAGATGCTGAAACGGCGACACCGCCAACAGCGCCGGTTGTCTCAACGGCGCCGCCCGCAACGAAAACATCGAAGGGTTCCGACCACCGCAAACCGGCGGACGTTGTCGTTGCGACCCTGCAGGCGCAAGCCGCCGCCTGGAACGAGGGCAATCTCGACGCCTTTATGGCGACCTACTGGAAGAGCGACGATCTCCGGTTTGTCTCTGGCGGCAACATCACCAAAGGCTGGTCGGCGACAATGAAGCGCTATCGTGAGCGCTATGCGGATGAAACCGGCCTCGGTCATCTTGGCTTCGACAAAATGGATGTAAAGCTGGTGACGGAGGATGTCGCGGTGGTAACGGGCCGTTTCAACCACACAAAAGGCGGTGATGCGTCATCCGGCGTCTTTAGTCTGGTGATGCGCCAGACCAATGGCGTCTGGCGAATTGTCCATGACCACACGATGGTGGATGCTAAGCCGGCGCCATAGCAACGGCTATCTTTTTTGCAAGCGCTTTGAAAACTTCCGCAGCCGGATGATCCGCGGCGGCGATTGGCTGGCCCTCGTCTGAGGCAATCCGTAAATCGGGGAAAAGCGGAATGGCGCCAAGAAACGGCGCGCCGAGTTCTTCCGCCGCGCGTGCGGCGCCGCCTTCACCAAACAGATATTGGCGCTCGCCCGTCGGCAGCTCGAGCCACGCCATGTTTTCGATAACGCCAAGCACGGGCGTCTCGGCTTTGCGAAACAGCTGAACACCGCGGCGAACATCAGCCAGCGCCATTTCCTGCGGTGTGGAAACAATGACGACACCGTCAAGTCGTTTCGATTGAATAAGCGATAGATGCGCGTCGCCGGTGCCCGGCGGCGTATCGATGAGCATCACGTCGAGCTCGCCCCACTCAACATCGCGCATCAGCTGTTTGAGCGCGCCCATCACCATCGGTCCGCGCCAGGCGAGCGCCTGATCGGGATCGACGATCATCCCGATCGACATCGCCGTGACGCCGTGAGCGGTGACGGGAAGGAGTTTACCGTCGCGCACTTGCGCCTTGCCAGTGAGGCCAAAAAGCGTCGGCACCGATGGCCCATAGATATCCGCATCCAGCAGGCCGACCTTGAGGCCCTGCGCCGCAAGGGCGACGGCAAGATTGGCCGTGACGGTGGACTTGCCGACGCCGCCTTTGCCGGAGGCGATGGCGATGATGGTTTTGACGCCGCCGAGCGTTTCTGCGGCCTCTTCGATCTGCGGTTTTTTGCGAATGCCAAACGGATTATCATGCCCGCTTGGCGGCGCTGCGGGGCGCGGCGCGGATTTTGGGGCCGCCGAATGGGCGCTGGCGACCGCGGAAACGGAGGCGACCCCATCGACGCCAGCGGCGGCCTTTTTGGCTGCCTCGAGCAGCATCTCAGCATTCTCAAGCGCGCTGCCGGCAAGCTCCAGAACGAATCGGACGTGACCGTCATCATTGATCGCCAGGCCCTGAACGAGGCCGTCAGCGATGATGTTTCGCCCTGTGGCGGGATTGGCGACCCCAGCGAGGGCGTCGCGAACCCGGATTGTAAGCGGTTGTGCCAAAATAACCCTTTGTTTTCTTGAAAAAACTTGAACGCCTCGTTGCGCCGCGAGAGATCAGTGACATATATACACGCGCAGAAGGTCCGGCCACCGCGCCGGCTGCAAAGACTTAGATATAGTTCGGCGACGACGGTCGAATTTGACAGATGAAAGAGGCATGAATGCCCTGGCAAGATAATTCAGGAAATAACGGTGGACGCGGCCCATGGGGTCAACCGCCTCGCGGCGGGAATAATAATGGCGGCGGCAAACGCGGCGGTAATAATGGCGAGCCCCCTGATCTTGAAGATATTCTCCAGGCCTCGCGCCAGCGCCTGAAACGGGCATTCCCACGGGGCGGCGGTCGCGGCAATGGCGGCGGCGGCGGGCGCGGCTTCCAGCTTAATCGCGGCATGGCCATGCTGATCGGCGCGGGCGTGATCGGTCTTTGGTTTGTCTCCGGCATTTATTTTGTCGGCCCGCAGGAACAAGCGGTCAAAACAACCTTCGGTAAATATGCCGGCATTAGCGGGCCTGGTCCCCATTGGCGCGCACCGATGATTCAAGGCGTAACTCTTGTCGCTGTTGATGAGCAGCGAACGCAGACTATCGACGGCAGCACCAACGGCGCTGGCGGGTCTCGGGAAAACCTGATGCTGACCAGCGACCGCAACATTGTTGACGTCAGTTTCACCGTAAACTGGAACATCAGCCGCGCGGCGCCGGCGGAAGGCGAATTGCCGAACGCTGCAAAACTCATTTTCAATATTGAAGGTCCGGACAATATGGTCAAAGCCGTCGCCGAAGCGGCGATGCGCGAGACGGTTGGCGCCAAAGAACTTGAGCCGATCATCACCAGTGGGCAGGCGGAAGTCGTCGAGCAGACCCGCCAGCGCATTCAGGAAACACTGGATTTTTATCAAAGCGGCATTCAAGTGTTGCGGGTCAACATGGAAAAGCCGGAAGTGCCGGCCGCGGTGCGTGATGATTTTGCCGACGTGATCAAAGCACGTAACGAAAAAGAACGCATGATCAACGAAGCTCAGCGGAACGCCAACCAGATTATTCCGATTGCGGAAGGTCAGGCGCAAAAGACAATTGAAGAAGCGCGCGGTTATGCAGCTCGCGTTGAAGCTGACTCACTCGGTCAGGCGGAGCGGTTCAACAAGATTTATACAGAATATGCGCGTGCGCCGGAAGTTACCCGTCAGCGCATGTATCTTGAAACCATCGAGGACGTTCTCGGCGGTATGAATAAAATCATCATTGAGGATGGGGCGGGCTCTGGCGTTGTTCCTTATCTGCCGCTCAATGAGCTCAGATCAAATTCGAACTCAAACAATTAGGACGATCAACATGGCCGAAAACAAAAGATATATTGCCATCGGGGCTGTCCTCTTTGCTGTCTTTCTCTTTGCGCAGACCTGCCTTTTCGTTGTGAAAGAGACTGAGAACGCACTCGTCATCCTGCTGGGAAATCCGCAGGATGTAGTGGATGAGGCGGGGCTCAACCTAAAGCTACCGTGGGCGGATATTGTTAAGATCGACAAACGCAATCTCGAATATGATCTTGCATCTGCGATGGAGATTACCGACGTCAATCAGGAACGACTGACTGTTGATGCTTTCACTCGTTATCGCATCGTCGATCCGTTGCTCTATTATCAAACATTTATCGCCGGCGCCGGTGATAGCCGAGGCCTGCGCAGAAGCGCGCAAGCAGGTATCGATGGCATTATGCAAAACAGCCTGCGCCAAACGCTGGGCGAGGTTAGCATTGATGACATTGTCACCAATTTGCGTGCAGAGTTGATGGTTCGCATGGCCGAACGCATGCAAGGCGAAGCGCGCAAATTTGGCGTTGAGATTATCGACGTTAAAATTCGCCGCGCCGATTATCCGGGCGACATCGCCCAAACCGTTTACGACCAGATGGGCTCGGCGCGGAAAGAAGAAGCCGAGCTGATCCGTTCTGAAGGGCAGCGCGAAAACACTCGTATCCAGGCTGAAGCTGAAAGAAAGCGTGCCGAAATTCGAGCCGACGCCAGCCGTCAGGCGCTGGAAATTCAGGGCACGGCGGATGCGACCCGGAACTGCATTTTTGCTGGCGCTTATGACGGCTTGCCGGTGGTGGTTGAACGTATCGAAGCGACCGAGGAAGAGGGCGCCGCCGTTGATTATGGTGTTGGCGTCACCTGCCGGTTCACCAATAACACTGCGGTCCGTGACCCCGGGCGCGCGGAGTTTTTCGCGTTTTACCGGTCGCTTCAGGCCTATGAAGTGGCGCTCAAGCAGGGTGATTCCACGATTCTCTTGTCCCCCGACAGCGAATTCTTCCGCTATTTCAATAATTTGCAGGGAACCCGCTAGCCGCCATAATCCCGCATGTGTGACCGGCAGATCGCTTGCCGTTCTCCAGCTTTGCGTTAACCTGTGCGCCCTAGGGTATAGCGGGAAAATTCTAAGAGGCGGATATGGTTCCATCAGCGTTGGGGCGCGGTTTAGCAGTAATCATGGCGGCGGGCTTTTTGGCCGTCGCCGGCATCAACGAAGCGGCAGCGCGCGGCGCGCCGGAGAGTTTCGCGGACCTTGCGGAGCGATTGACGCCGGCGGTGGTGAACATTTCCTCATCCCAGCGCGTGCGCGGCGGGCAGGGCGAGCTTCAGAAAAAATTCTCACGCCAGCCGGTATCTCTCGGCTCAGGCTTCATCATTGATGCGGGCGGCATCGTCGTCACCAACAATCACGTTATTGACGACGCCGACGATATCACCGTGAAGCTCCATGACGGACGCGAGTTTTCTGCGACTGTTCGCGGCCGCGACCGGGAAACAGACCTCGCCGTGTTGCAGCTGGAGGCAAGCAGCACGAAGTTTCCGTTCGTCAAATTTGGCAATGATGCGAACGCCCGCGTTGGTGACTGGGTGGTTGCTATCGGCAACCCGTTCGGTCTTGGCGGGTCGGTGACGGTCGGCATTGTTTCTGCGCGCAATCGCGACATCAATTCCGGTCAGTATGATGACTTTATTCAAACAGACGCTGCGATTAATCGCGGCAATTCCGGCGGTCCGCTGTTTGATATGGACGGCACTGTAATCGGCGTGAATACGGCCATCTTCTCGCAGACCGGCGTGTCTGTTGGGGTCGGCTTTGCCATCCCCGCAGATCTTTCGGAGACTGTCGTTACGCAACTTCTGGAGTTTGGTGAAACTCGCCGCGGTTGGCTTGGCGTGTCGATCGATGACATGACGCCCGAGCTTGCAACGACGCTGGGTCTGCGCAAGCCTGAGGGCGCGGTCGTGACGCTTGTCCGGCCGAACAGTCCGGCCGCGGATGCTGGCGTCAAGGCTGACGATATCGTCCTTCAATTTAATCGCCGCACGGTCGCTAGCGTCCGTGATCTGACCCGTGCGGTCGCAGACACGCCAATTGGCCAGCGCGTTCCGATGGTGGTGCAGCGCGCCGGCAAGCGCGTGACGCTTCAGGTTGTTGTTGATCGCCGCGAAACGCGGATGCTGTCGGCGGCTGCCGGCGCCGTGTTGCCGGCGAATGCAGCCAAAGGCGCCGGCCTGACATTGCAGGAGCCGACCGAAGACATTAAACGCGCCTTCGGCCTGCCGCCAAATGTTGAAGGCGTGGTGGTGACGGCCGTCGATCCGGACAGCCCGGCGGCGATCGTCTTGCAGCCCGGCGATATTATTCTCGAAATCGGATGGGAGCGGATTACACGGCCAAGTTCGGCTGTGTCGAAACTCGATAAGCTGCGCAATTTAAACAGCGGTCCGGTGCAGATCTATGTCCAGCGCGGCGATCTTCTGTTTTACGAATCGCTAAGGCCTTAAATCAAAAACCGCTGCGAATACGCAGCGGTTTTTTTAGGCAACAGTTTTGCCGGTCTTAATCTTCGTCAAGCCCCTCGTCGATGGCCTCACCAGTATTTTCAACATCCCGGCCGACGCCTTTGATAGTTTCGCAGGCCGACAAGAAGAACATTGCCGACAGCAATAATAGAAGTGCACGCATAATTTATCCTTTCCCTGTGATTGCTCTGAAACAAGAGCGGTGACGAATTGGTTCCCTTACTCTAGGCCGTAAATTCTGCCTGCGGAATACCTTGCAAATATAAAAGCGCCGTCAGGTCGCTATGATCGATGCGCGCGGTCGCTGCCTCGGCGACCGCCGGTTTGGCATGGAAGGCGACGCCAAGCCCCGCCCGCTCCAGCATTGATAGATCATTGGCCCCGTCGCCAACAGCGAGCGTTTCCTCAAGGGCAATATCGTTCTCACCGGCCAGGCGCAAAAGTGCATTCTGCTTGGCGGCGCGGCCGAGGATCGGGTCACCAACCTTGCCGGTCAGGGCGCCGTTTTCAATCAGCAGTTCGTTCGCCTGATTGGTCTGAAACCCGGTAGCTTTGGCGACGCGGCCCGTGAAAAACGTGAATCCGCCGGAGACCAGCGCCGTGACGCCGCCGAGCGCGTTCATCGTCTGTACCAGCGTCTGAGCGCCGGGCGTCAGGCGAATATGCTTTTCATAGGTTTCTTCAAGCGCCGAAACCGCAACGCCTTTCAGCATGGCAACCCGTTGTTTGAGCGCCGCCTCAAAATCGAGTTCGCCGCGCATGGCTTTTTCGGTAATGGCGGAAATCTCCGCCCGCTTGCCGGCAAACTCGGCGAGCTCGTCAATGCATTCCTGCTGGATGATAGTCGAATCCATATCGGCGATGAGGAGTTTTTTGCGGCGGTGGGCGATGGGGACAAGATTAATATCGACAGGCGCGCCTTTCAGCGCCGAGCGCGCGGACAACAATAAGCTCTCATCGGCGGCGCCAATGGCGACATCGCAGGCAATACCAGGCGCAAGATCGACAATCTCGGCATTCACGAACAGCGCGGCAAGCTTTTCTTTGGCGCTTTCGTCGATGACGGGCGCCGCAGGGTTTGCAATGATAGACAATACATAGGCCATTCGGGTACGGAAGACTCCATGACAGCGTCGCGTATCATCTTTATCGCAGGGCCGACCGCCAGCGGCAAGTCCGCGGCGGCGCTGGCTCTTGGCGAAAAGCTGGGCGGCGAGATCATCAATGCTGATGCCATGCAGATCTACAGTGACTTGCGCATTGTCACGGCGCGCCCGAGCGATGAGGACCAGGCCCGCATACCTCATCATCTATATGGTGTTTTAGACGGGGCGGAAGCTAACTCTGCCGGGCGATGGTCAATACTGGCGGCAGGAAAAATTGAGGCGGTGAACGCAGCCGGCAAAGTCGCAATCCTTGTCGGCGGCACAGGTCTTTACTTCAGAGCGCTTGAAGACGGGTTGTCGCCGATCCCTGAAACGCCGCCGGCGATTCGCGATCGCGCCCGTCAGCGCCGGGAGGTTTTGGGCGCCACAGCCTTTCGCGATGAAGTTCTAACCCGTGACCCGGAAATGGCGCGCCTGCCGGAAGGCGATACGCAGCGTTTGCTGCGCGCCTGGGAGGTTTTTGAAGCGACCGGCGAGCCTCTAAGTCATTTTCAGAAATTGCCGCGCCAGCCCTTGATCACGGGGGGCGTGCAAAAAGCAGTACTGTTGCCGGATCGTGCGGCGCTTTATGCACGCTGCGATGCTCGTGCAGCCTTGATGCTTCAAAAAGGCGCTATCGCGGAGGTTGAAGCGCTGTTGGCGCGAGGCCTCGAACAGACATTGCCAGTGATGCGCGCGCTCGGTGTTGCCGATATTGCCGATCTCATCAACGAACGTGTTTCACATGAGGCAGCGTTAACAGCATTGCAGCAAAATACGCGGCGCTTCGCCAAACGCCAGACGACTTGGGTGCGTAATCAGATGGCGCAGTGGCCGGTTTACGAAACGGGGAAAGAGCTTGTTGCGGCTCTGTAGGCTGTCGCAGATCCTTAAGGTCAGGCCAAAAACAGCGCCCGTTCTTTTTCGCGGCGGTGCGTCAGATGCTCAATCACTTTGCCGCCAGCCTTGTTGTGATTAAGAAAACCGTCGGCGGCGCCCTGGTAATCGCCCTTATTGATCCGCTCAAGGACGGTTGAACGGCCGAAACCGCCAACACCGAGGTTATACGCAAGAGAGACCATTGCCGAAAACTGATTCTCGTTCATGGGAACAATAACGGCGGCTTTGACGCCATTTTCTGCATCGCGCACATCTTCACGTAGAAGCTGTTCAGCTTTGGTTTCACTGATCGTCATCCCGGCGCGCGCCGTTCGCGTGTGGCCGTAGCCGATATACCATCTGCCGCCTGCCTGATAGGCGTCAAGGCGCAAGCCCTCGCTGTCTTTGATGATCTGCAGACCGGCGTCGTTGATCCGCAATCCGTCATTGGATGATGCGTCGCTGCTGGCAGCGGCAGTTTGTGATCGTGTTTCATTGCTGGCTTCCGGCGCAGCATTGTCGGATGCGTCATCAGCTTCGGGTATTGGCTCACTTACCTGTCCGAAAAGCGCCTCAATGCGCTCAAAGCCCTTATCGGTTATCCCCGTCGCAAAGCTAGGCAGCCCATAGCGCTCGCCGACCAACGCGCCCAATACAAAAATGATGATCCAAAAAATCAGCGTAAATCGCATAGAGCCCTCCATCCCGATCAATGCGGCAGCCGCCCAGACTGCGCAAAAGATTTCCCCAGATTGATCCTACCAAGCAGAAGGCAGATTACCAGAGCCCTAGCCTCCGCGTTGCATTTTCTACGTGTCAGCGTTATGAAATAACAACCTCAGGGGAGGGACCGGGCGGGGGCCAAGAACAAACGGTCCAAGGGAAATAGGTGTGCGGCTGAGACTTTTTAAAGTTTCAGTGGTAGCGAATGGCGCGCTGTAAAATGCTGCGCGTCGATTAGAAGAGTTGGGGCCGGGAACCTTTATGGTTGAGTTTTTGCGCGGTTTATCGCGTTTTCTCAGTTCCATGGACGCCAAAGCGATAACCTCGCTTCTTGTATCCTTATCGCTCCTCTTATTTGTCGTTTTTATGCTGGCGTTTGGTCGTGAGTGGCTAAATCTCGACCAGGAGGACCAGCTTAGCAAACTGTTAATGGCGACGTCGCAATCGCCCTGGGCGGTGGTTGGGGTGGTTTCGATTTATGCCTTGTTGGGGCTCACCGGTTTTCCCCAGATTTTGCTGATTACTGGCACGATCATTGTCTTTGGACCGCAGGTGGGCGCTTTTTATGCCTGGCTGGCGACGATGGCGAGCGCAACGCTGACCTTTGGCCTCGGTCATTTCCTCGGCGGGCGCTGGGTTCGGCGACACGGTGGCGTCCGCGTGCAACGCACCATTAATTTCATTGGCCATCATGGCGTTGTCGCCAGCGGGCTAATCCGGGTGGTGCCATCCGCGCCGTTTATTGTGGTCAATTCGGCGGCAGGTGCGGCGCATATCCCCTTGTGGAAATACTGGCTGGGCACGGGCGTCGGCATCATTCCGAAGATCCTTCTTGTCGCCATATTGGCGACATTTGCCCCGGAAACGAGTGACTTAAAGGATGGCGTTGCTGGCGTTCTCGCCTTTTTCACCAGCCGCGAGCCGCGAGACCTTGCGATTATCGCCGGAGTTATCGCGGCCTGGCTGGGGTTTTTGTTATTGGTCCGCTGGATCTATCGAAGAATGCGCGCCAGGGGGAACGCTTACTAAAGAATCACGTCGACGGTCTGAGAATCTTGTTAAACAGTAAACGAAAAAACGTTGTCACTTAGCGCAGGAACCACGGTTTTGCTTTGCTTTGTTGACGATTTAGGAACGCATTAAGGATAAATAAAACGCCGATAGAGATTCATTTTCGGCGAATAGGATTTTACTCATGCTCTCCACATTGTTCGGCATGCTTTCCGCGGACATGGCAATCGATCTCGGTACGGCAAATACTCTTGTTTATGTTAAGGGTCGGGGAATCGTTTTGAACGAGCCGTCAGTCGTCGCCATCGAGACGCGGGGCGGGCGCAAGATGGTGCGCGCGGTTGGTAATGAAGCGAAAGAAATGCTTGGCCGGACGCCGGGCGAGATTGAGGCCATTCGGCCCATGCGCGACGGGGTGATCGCTGATTTCGAAGTTGCCGAAGCGATGATCAAACACTTCATTCGCAAAGTGCATAATCGCCGCTCATTCGCATCCCCACGGATCGTTGTTTGCGTGCCTTCCGGTGCAACAGCTGTGGAACGCCGCGCCATTCAGGAATCAGCGCTCTCTGCCGGCGCCCGCAAAGTTGAGCTTATTGAAGAGCCGATGGCTGCCGCAATTGGGGCCGGGCTTCCGGTGACCGACCCGACCGGTTCGATGGTTGTCGATATTGGCGGCGGTACTACGGAAGTCGCAGTTTTGTCACTTGGCGGCATTGTCTATTCGCGCTCAGTGCGCGTTGGCGGCGACAAAATGGACGATGCTATCGTCGCTTATATCCGTCGCATGTATAACCTTCTGATCGGCGAAGCCTCAGCAGAGCGGATCAAGAAGGAAGTTGGCTCTGCGATGATACCGACGGAAGGATCAGGCACGACGATCCAGATCAAAGGCCGCGATCTTATGCATGGCGTGCCCAAAGAAGTTCGAATTGGCGAGGCGCAAGTTGCTGAGGCGCTGGCCGAGCCTGTCAGCCAGATCATTGAAGCGGTAAAAGTCGCGCTTGAGGCAACGCCGCCGGAACTGGCGGCGGATATTGTTGATACCGGCATTATGCTGACCGGGGGCGGGGCGCTCCTTAAAAACCTGGATCAAGTGTTGCGCGATGAGACAGGCCTGCCTGTCTCAGTAGCTGATGATCCGCTTTCCTGTGTCGCTCTTGGCACAGGCGCGGCGCTTGAAAACACCAAGGCGATGCGCGGTGTCCTGACGTCGGCGATCTAGGCGGATTTTCCCGGGCGCGGCCTTTTAAATTGGCGGCTTGTGATTTCCTCGAACAGGTGGCGGTGGGGCACGCATTTCGATATGATAAGCGCAAGTCGCCGGGTAGGGTGATTCCCCAATCCGGCCTTGGCGACATGATGAAATCTTTTGTTGACGGAGACGCCATTGTCGGCGGCGGTGACGCCTAAGATTAACGGGCGCAAAATGCGTTTTGGCTTATAAACAGGCATGGAATTTTTAGGGCAGGACAGACGAGAAGGATTAGGGCGCAGAGCCAACTCTCGTTTTGTTTTAATCCTCCTCTTATTGGTTTCGCTCATCCTGTTGCTGTCGAGCCTTTATTCCGCTCAAGCCTCAGTGTTCAAAAAAGCACGCGAAGGCGTCATCGATGCGACGGCGCCGGTCCTTGAGTTATTTTCCGGACCGATCTCCTATTTCAACGGCATTGCGGGCAATGTGTCTGATTACTTTAGTGTGCTGGAGCAGAACAAAGCCCTGCGCGAGGAAAATGCGGAACTGCGCCAGTGGATGAACGAAGCGCTGGAGCTGCGCAA
>JAJFGC010000169.1 GCA_021776345.1 Hyphococcus sp.
ACCGCGACGGCAAATCTTCTAATGCCATTGCTCGCCGCCGTCGCCGCCGGCGCCGGCGTGAAGCCCGAACTCTTGATGATCCCGGCGGTGATTTCCGCCTCCTGCGCCTTCATGCTGCCCGTCGCGACGGCGCCCAACGCCATTATCTTTGGCACGGGGCGTGTCTCAATCTCACAGATGGCGCGCGAAGGCGTCGTCCTCAATGTCCTGATCGCGTTCATTATCGCCGGCGTCTGCTGGGCGACGCTTTCCTGATTGGAAACCAGTCGTCATCGCCCGGCAACCAGTTGGATCAGTATTGTTAAGGATAGCAGTCGCGTCTGCGTCGGCAGAAAATTGTCAGCGCGAATATTGTGCTGCAACGCAGTAGATGCATCGCAACTGCGCCAGGCATTGTCACGCGTGACTAAATCACACAGAGGGGCGGTAAGTCTTTAGCTAACGCCGTCTAGCGTCATGTGTCGGGCGCGTGCCGCATGCTCAATGGCCTGGGCGCCGTCATCAGGCACACTCAGGGCGTTGCGAATAAGCTCGAGCACACGGATTTCGGTCATGTCGAGATTTTCATCCGCCGTGACAACATCAACGACCGCCGCATAGGCGGTCTCGCCAAGATGGCGCGGCAGCGCAGTAGCGGCGGCTTCCAGGACCTTGTGGAGCCCGCCCTCAGAAGACATAAGCGCGCCGCACATTTCAGCCGTTTCAACCAGGCCCTGCTCATCACTCTCGGCAAACAACGGGAAAGACCGGACAACCCGCCCGATCGTGCGCAGCTCTTCGTCTTTGATGGCGCCGTCCGACGCCGAGGTCAGGACCATCAGATAAATAACCGCTTCTTGCGGGGTGAGGTTGGCAACGCCCTCTGCCATGCTTTTGCTCCACTACTAAGTTCGCATCGAAGGTAGGCATGGCCGGGCCAGGTCGCAACTGCGAAAAACCGTAAAATTTGAGGCGCTAAATCTGGCGAGCGAATATTCGGGCGCCGCGCAACGAAAAAGGGAGCAGCCAAAGGCTACTCCCTTTCTTCCGCTCTCGCGAAAATTCGAAACACACCCCAATCCAGTGAGAATTTGAATGTCCTCCGAAGCCTCGGTTAGGCGCATGCATTACTGCTTACGTCTTCCGCTGCTAGACCTTTTGGGCGCGGGCCTTGGCAATAACCGCCGCTATAGCCAGTATCCCGCGTCCTCCAGATCCGCCTCATCTCTTCCGCATAAAACTTGCGTCTTACACGTCTTCGATGCCGCGCGCCGATTTACAGCTTGACCCGCTGTCTACGACGATCCCGGGTCCTTTTCCCTGTCGCTCCACCTTCCCGTTAAGGGGGCGAGCGCCAGCTTAAAGGCCGGAGCACTCAGCTCCGTCAGATGATCAGTGGAATTACCTTTATCCCACTTCGCCGAATTGCGCCTGAGCGCCGCATCCGACCATCTCACCACTTCGTTTTCCCCGTTCAACCTGCCACTAGGTAAACACAACAGACTGTCTTAAAGGGCCGCGAAGTATTATCAGAATACAAACTTTTTATGCCCCGTCGAATCAAACTTTTCCACATTCTTTCGAGAGACGCTGTGTGGAAAATCGTAATTCGAGATTTCAATACGTTATTCGGTTTTTCTGAAGACCAGTGAAAGATTGTTGGCAGGCATTTCCACAAGCTCGGCGAGCGCCATTGCATTTTTATGCGCCAATGGAACAATATCATGCTCAATATCACGCACGCCCCAGCGCGGATCCCGGGATTTTAAACTGGCGTCGAAGGCTTCATTGGACGGGGCGCTGTGAACGCCTTTATTTGAGAATGGGCCGTAAAGAAACAGCGAACCGCCTGCCTCCAACAACCTCCCGGCGCCGGCAAATAACCCCATCGCCGCTTCAAAGGGCGCAATGTGGATCATATTGATCGAGACAATTCCGGCAAACGGCGCCTCGCGCTCAACGCTCCAATTTTTCGCTGTGACATCAATCGCGTGAGGGCCTTTGAGGTTTTCAAGCCCTGCATCATCGATCCACGCGGCAATGGATGCGCGCGAGACCGGGTCAGGATCGCCGGTATGCCAGACAAGGCCGCGCGCCGCGCCGGCAATGTGGACACCATGTTCGCCTGTGCCGCCGCCGATTTCGAGAATTCTTCCCTCATTCGGCATTGTCGTCAAAAAGACATCACGAATGAAATCGCGGTTACGGGCGGCTGACGGAGAGAAGAGCTTTTCGCCGGCCGTCTCGCGCTCTTCAAGGGCAATTCCTTTTGGTTTTTCAGAATCGGTCATGATCTGTTGGGCTTAGCCCGAACAACGGGCGCCGCCAAGAACGCAGAATTTGGCGCAGTGCGGGTGGTTGAGCTTTACCGGCCGCGCCGCCTCTTTCAGGCTCGCGCCCATCTCGAACTGGCTGTCATAGGCAAGCAGCGTGCACGAGAGGACGGCGGGGGCGTCAGCGCCTTTTCGCTTCATCACCATGCGCGACGAGGCGCACATGATCTCTTTCGGGTCTTTGCCGAGAATATCCCAGCAGTCGGTCGTGATTTCGGCAACCGGGGCCGCCTCGTCCATTTCCGGAAACAAGATAAGATCCGCCAGATTATTGGCGTTTACATCCAGCCCATGCTCGGCAAAGAGTTTTGCAAAGCCTTTACGCATATCCGCGTCGCTTTCGCCCCACAACGTCCTGCCCGCGATGGAGTAGGAAAACCCGTTTGCCTGCAGCCAGCGCAAGCCTTCAAGTCCGGCGGCAAAGCTTCCCTTGCCCCGTTCCTCGTCATGGCGGGCTTCCTCAAAATGATCGAGGCTGACGCGAAGCTTCAGCTTGTCGCCGTAGCGGTCGCGCAAGACGCAAAGACCGTCTTTGATCTGCTCACGCATCATCGGGCGCATAGCGTTGGTGAGGATCAAAACCTCAAAGCCACGGGCGAGCGAGGCGCCCGTCATGCCCAGCATGTCCGGGTTCATAAACGGCTCGCCGCCGGTGAACCCGATTTCGCTCGCCGCCATCGCCGCTGCTTCCTCAAGAAAAGGCGCAAGCTCCGCCGCGGTCAGATAAACCAGCCGATCATTGGTCGGCGAGGATTCGATATAGCAATGGGCGCATTCGACGTTGCAGAGTGTGCCGGTATTGACCCAGAGCGTCTCCAGCCGGTTAAATGCAATCTGCGCCCGCATTGCGCCATCGGCGGTAATGTCAGGATGCTGAAACTTTCCCACCGGCGCACATGCGCCGCCAGCTGTCATACCGTCCGCCATAAAAAACCCGTCCTTTACGCTACCCGTCCATCTGCCGGCCGCTCACCATGCGCGAAAACGCCCGCCGGCGGCAACCAGCGGGCGTTCAAGTATTGTTGAGCGAATTGTCGATCAAGCGCGTTATTGATCGCCAATTGGCTCCAATGGCGCGCCATAAACCGCATCATCATCATATTCGATGGGCTCTGACACCGGCTCGCCAGTGATCGGATCAATCGCCGCTGGCTGTACTGGCGCGACAAAAGTTGGCTCGTCACGATGAGCAAGCGCCCAGGCAGCGTTTTGCAGGATGGCCGAATTTGGGCGCGCAACTTGCTGGCGATAAATTATATCGGCGGGCGTGACGTCGGCGCCATAATAATCGCGGTTCCAACTATGGCGCGCTTTTAATAGCGCCCCTTCAAGGCTGATCCCGCCATAAAGACCACGTGAGCGCGAGAAGGCGAGAACGTCGACCGTTTGCGCTTTGGCGCCGGCGCCAATGGGGCCAGCCGCCAGGGTTAAATCACCACCGAGCTTCACTGCTGTCGACAGAAGTTGCTCCATACCGCGCTGGGTCATCACCGCCAGGATCACTTCCGAGCCTTCAACACCGATTTGCAAGCCGAAGGACACCGAGCCGATGGTGAAGAATGTCGGCTCCGACCAGCTGCCATCGTCATTACGCGCGATCATCACCGCATTGCCGCCGGAGGCGCCGAAAATAAAGCCGCCACGCAACGACCGCGGGATGATCACCATCGCCTTGGCGTCGTCAGCAAGGCTCCAGAGCGGCTCATATGCTGAATCATTAGCGAAATAAGCGACTGTGTCCGCCGCCTTCTCGATCAGTTCTTCGGCCTTTTCGCGTTTCGGCTTGGCCGACGCCGGGGCGAGCGCAAGGCTGAATGCGATGCAGGCTGCGCCAAAAATTCCTATTAGCCGATTCATCTGTCCGGCCTCCTTTCATACAGGCATGATAATCGCGCTTATGCGCGCGAGACGCCTTGGGTTACATAAGAGCGTTCGGGTGGGCGGGAATATGGCGCCCGGATGCGCTTCAGATGAATTTTTGGAGAGATTTGCCGTTGGCGTCGAGGCCTTTTCGGGACCGAATTGCCGTTTTTGGCCCTGCTTTGTCTGCCGCTTGACCTTTTCGGGCTTTGGCGCGACATCTCCGGGCCCGGCGATGCGGCAGCCAGGGACTTTGCGGGCGTGATGTAATGGTAGCCTGCGACCTTCCCAAGGTCGACGTGCGGGTTCGATTCCCGCCGCCCGCTCCACGTATTGCCTCTCATGGCAGCACGCTTCGCACGCGCCTTCGAGGGGCGGCCTGACCGGCCAACGCCCAGGGCAGGCGCGTTATGGAAAACACCATGATCTGCGCCTTACCCGGTTCATTTTGCCGCGCTTGTTTAAGAACAACCTTCCCCTAAATGACAGGCTTATGTCCAACGACCCAAACATCCGTCAGCCCGAGATAAGCGCGAAGAAGTCCATGAAGTTCTTCTGGGTGTGCACCGGGCTTTTGTTTGGGGTCATCGCCATTTTTGCCTATGCGATGAAGCTGGAGATTTTTGACGCCGGGCCGCATGTGGTCTTTGCCATGCTGGCGGGCGTTATTTTCACGATCCTGCTCGGCGTCGGACTGATGGCGCTTGCCTTCCATTCAGACGATAGCGGCATCGACGAAAATCAATCGTAAAGCTAAAGCGATCTAAAAATTATCCTTGCGCCGCCGCGTTTCCGCAAACACATCGACCGTGCTCGCGCCGGTCATGCCAATGGCCGCTTTCAAATTTTCATCTGCCGCGCGCAAAAACGGATTTGTTTTTAACTCAATCGCCAGATTGGTCGGCACCGTTGGCGCGCCCGCTGCACGCAGGCGATCAACTTCCGCCGCGCGTCTTTTCAAATCTGCATTACACGGATCAACGGTGAGCGCGAAACTGGCATTGCCTTGCGTATATTCATGGGCGCAATAAAGCTCGGTGTGCGGCGGCAGGGCGGCAATCTTCGACAGTGACGCCCACATTTGCGCCGGCGTTCCTTCAAACAACCGCCCGCATCCCATCGCGAAGATCGTATCGCCGACAAACGCCGCGCCGTCATCAGCAAAATGATAGATGATGTGCCCGGCGGTATGACCGGGCGTGTCGTAAATGCGCGCCTCTGATGCGCCAAGGCGAACCCGGTCACCATCGCCAACCGGCTCATCGAGGCCCGGGATGCGCGCCGCCTCCGCCTTTGGCCCGATAATGCGGCACCCCCATTTTTCCTTAAGCGCCAGATTGCCGCCCGCATGGTCCCAATGGTGATGCGTGTTCAAAATATGCGTCAGCCGCCATCCGGCGCGGTCAAGCTCGGCATTGATCGCCTCGACATCCGGCGTGTCGATCGTCGCAACCTCACCGCTCACGGCGTCCCGGATCAAAAACCCGTAATTGTCCGAAAGACAGGGAAATTGTCTGATTTCTAGGGGCATGGGTGTCGCCTCTCGATCACAATAACTAGTTTGACGCTTGTTAAGTCTCTTACCATATAAGAGGCCAACCGCCGGGACACTATCTTCATGCGCACGGATATTCTCGATTTTCACGAATTTTACCACACGGCGCTAGGGGCTGCGACCCAAAGCTTCATCGCCGGCCGCCTTACCGAAGCCTGGGGCGATGGTGATCGGTTGCGTATCGCTGGCTTCGGCTACGCCAACCCCTATCTCGAGCTGTTTGCAAATGCAGAGCGACGCCTCGCCTTATCACCAGGCGGTCAGGGCGTGATCCGCTGGCCGTTTGACGGACGCAATTGCGCCAGCCTGGTCGCGGAGCATTATTGGCCCCTGCCCGACGCGTCGCTTGATCGAATACTGATCGTGCACGGATTGGAAGAAGCGCCGGACCCAAAAAAATTATTGCGCGAAGTCTGGCGCGTGCTTGCCGATGACGGGCGCGTCATCATCATCGCCTCCCACCGGCGCGGGCTGTGGTCGATGATCGAAACCACCCCCTTCGCCGCCGGCCGGCCATATCTTAAACGCCAGCTCAACAAGCTGCTTGAAGGCGCTATGTTTCGCGCCGACCGCTGGAGCTCAGCGCTCTACTTCCCGCCGCTTCGGACCAAGTTTTTGTTGCGCGCGGCAAGCGCGTGGGAACGCGCCGGCGCCCGGGTCTGGCCGGGGCTGGGCGGCGTGGTGATGGTGGAAGCAGAAAAGAACCTGATGGCGCCGGTTGGCCTGGTGCGCAGCGCCAAAGCCCGCGTGGCGCGGCCTATTATCGCCTCACCGCAGCCGTTACGCATCAACCCGCCGTCTCTGATCGACGCAGGCCGGGTTGAACCCCGCCCCTCCTCACGGCTATAGGCAAGGCGCAACAAAGGAAAAGCGCCATGACCGCCCCGCAGCCTCGCCCCGGTATTCTCGACATCAAGCCTTACGTCCCCGGGTCGTCTTCCGCCCCCGGTGCTGCGAAGGTTTATAAGCTGTCCTCAAACGAGTCCGCCCTTGGCGCGAGCCCGAATGCGATCGCGGCTTATAATGAAGCAGCGGCCGATCTCTTTTTGTATCCCGACGGCGGCTCCAACGCCCTGCGCAACAAGATCGCGGAAACCTACAACCTAGACGCCGCGAAGATCGTCTGCGGCGCCGGGTCTGACGAAATCCTGCAGCTGTTAACCAGGGCCTATGTCGGTGAGGGCGACAATATCATTCAGACTGAGCATGGATTTTTGGTCTATGCGCTCGCGGCCATGTCGAGCGGCGCGACGCCGCGCTTCGCCAAGGAAAAAAACCTGACGACTGACATTAATACCGTGCTTGATCTTGTCGATGAGCGCACTCGCATTGTCTTCATCGCCAATCCGAACAATCCAACCGGCACCTATATTCCGATCAGCGACCTTGACCGCCTGCGCGAAGAGCTACGCGATGACATCATTCTCGTGATCGACGCCGCCTATGCGGAATTTATGGAAGAAAGCGATTACAACGCCGGCGAAAAGCTGGTTGAAAGCCACGACAATGTTGTGATGACGCGGACATTTTCGAAAATATTCGGCCTTGCCGCCCTGCGCCTCGGCTGGGGCTATTGCCCACCGGTGATCGCCGATGTTTTAAATCGCATTCGCGGCCCCTTTAACGTCACGCTGCCAGCGCAAGCCGCGGGCGTTGCCGCGCTCGATGATCAGGACTTTGTTGACCGCAACCGCGCGTTCAATCGCGAAGAGCGCGATTGGATGGCGCGCCAACTCGGCGCCATGGGTCTCGACTTCGTGCCGAGCTACGGCAATTTCATGCTGGTGAAATTCCCCGATGCGCCAGGCCTCAACGCTGACGATATTCAGGCCTATCTGAAATCAGACGGCGTTATCGTGCGCGAGATGGGACCCTATAAACTCGGCGAGTATTTGCGCGTATCGATCGGCGAGAAAGAAGCCAACCGCAAGTTCATCGACCTTCTCACAAAGAAATTTTCTCATGACAGATAACCCCGTGCGGTTTGCGCGAACAGCGCTGATCGGTGTCGGGTTGATTGGATCATCACTGGCGCTGGCGATGCGCGCGCGTGGGCTGACTGATT
>JAJFGC010000170.1 GCA_021776345.1 Hyphococcus sp.
GAATCAGCGACAACTTCAGGCAGAGTCAGAGCAACAAAAAGTCTGGGCATATGCACGTTCTTTACGCCGCTCAGGGATGTTGCGCGACCGTCGCTTCGCTCGCAACCTCAGTCCATGTCATTTTTCGCGGGCAGATAAACCCGAGACACCCACTCGCCGTCAACGTTCCGTCGAAGTTATTATCAACGCGAAGGCCATACCAGTTCATTTCGCCCTCAATGACAGATTCATCAACCGCCAGAATATTGCCGCCGCGATATTTCCCGTGTTTTTTTGCTTTCAGTCCGGTCACAATCGTATAACCGATAATCAGACTGCCGTCAGGCAGCGTTGTTTCACCGGACGGGCCGTTTGGCTCGTGGAAACCGATTACCGTGGCGCAGACTTTAGCAGCGTCATCAGCGCAGGCATGAAACTGGACATCAAGAGACGAACCAAGCGCCGCCTCGTTCAGCGACGGGCCGGTATTAAAAACGCCGCGCAACGCTTGTTCGTCGGCCACAGCGTTTGTCGCAAAAGCAACCGCCATGCCGCCCAGACACAAGATAAATTTGACCATCTACTGCACTCCAACAGCACTTGCAGTACTGCAAGAGACTGGCAAAAATCATTCAACCATGCACCTATGATTGGCAGACCTTCAGAGTCAAGACGATGACGATTTCACAACAGCTATTTTGTTTCGGCTTTGGCTACACAGCAAAGGCGCTCGGGCGCCGACTTGCCGAAGACAGGTGGCGGATTACAGGAACGACACGCCTATCGGACAAGGCTGACGCGATTCGAGCTGAGAATGCGGAGCCTGTGCTTTGGGACAGCGCATTTGACCCTGCCTGGCTCGATGACGCCGCCGCCATTTTGATTTCGACGCCGCCGGGAGAAGATGGTTGCCCCGCATTTAAGGCGGCCAGCGGCGCGATTGCGGAGCGCAGGCAGCACATCAAGTGGGTCGGCTATCTCTCGACCAACGGCGTTTATGGCGACCATGACGGCGCCTGGGTCGATGAGACAAGCGAGCTGCGAGCAACCAGCGCGCGCGGACGCCGACGCATCGCCGCAGAAAATGCATGGCGCCGCCTCGCCGCAGACCATAACTTACCGCTGATTGTCTTTCGCCTTCCAGGCATTTATGGCCCGGGCCGCTCCGCCTTTGATGCGATCCGGGCTCGTACCGCGAAACGCATTTACAAAGAAGGCCAGGTGTTTTCGCGCATGCATGTTGACGACATCGCAAGCGCCCTCGCCGCGAGCCTGAATCTGCCGCGACGCCACGATGTCTACAACCTCGCTGATGACGAACCTGCGCCGCCGCAGAACGTCATTACGTATGCATGCGGCCTATCGGGCGCGCCGCCGCCGCCGCTTATTCCGATTAGCGACGCTGATCTATCACCCATGGCAAAAAGTTTTTATGCGGACAATAAGCGCGTTTCCAATATCCGCATGAAACAAGCGCTTAATATCCAGCTTGCCTATCCGACCTATCGAGAAGGGCTAGAAGCAATCTTAAAAACCGAAAAGGTTTAGTCTATTCGTCTTCTTCATCCTCATCCGGCAGATCATCATTCCATTCACGAATGCTTTTGATGTAGCATCGATTTTTAAATCGGTTTGTGCCTTCGACCAGGATGTAATCATTATCGGTCAGGCATCCGCCCCCCGGACGGCTTTCAAGGCCAATTGTCTGTGCAAACTTAAAGTCACGCGCCCGGCAATGACTGCTCACTTCCACAAGGTACCAGTCATTGACCCCTTTTTGCAGCAGCACCGCATCACCATAGCCATTAACATTCTTCCAGCCATTGATGCTTCGCCCAAAACAAATCCGATCAATTTCGGGGCCAGGGCGGGGGTCTTCTGCTGATGTCTTGTCGCGATCCTTGTCGCCGGCGATGGCGGCGCCCATCAGTAACGCCGCGCCGAAACTCAGTGATAATCCGACTTTTTTCATCTCTTGCTCCCGTCGATCGCCCGGATTCGATTAGGCTTTGCCGCCTTTTGAACGCCCCTGACCAGAATCAGTGCAATTGGGACGAAAAAGCGGCGAAAAATCATATAAAGAAATCTTTATATGCCCTTGGCAGCGGCTCTCGCCGCTGATATATGGCCGCAACAGAACGCCAGAAATGGCTGAATTAAAGGATTTTACGAATGCCAGCGAATACTAGCGATTATATCGTCAAGGATATTGAACTGGCCGATTGGGGCCGCCGCGAGATCGAAATCGCCGAGACCGAGATGCCGGGCCTGATGGCGACACGCGAAGAATATGGCGCCAGCCAGCCCTTGAGCGGCGCGCGGATCGCCGGATCGCTCCACATGACGATCCAGACCGCCGTGCTGATCGAAACATTACAAGCGCTCGGCGCCGATGTCCGGTGGGCGTCGTGCAATATCTATTCAACCCAAGATCACGCCGCCGCCGCAATTGCTGCGACGGGTACGCCGGTCTTCGCCTTCAAAGGCGAAAGCCTTCAGGAATATTGGGATCTCGCCGACAAAATTTTCGAATGGCCGAATGGCGAGCCCGCCAACATGATCCTCGACGATGGCGGCGACGCAACCTTGTTGATCCTGCTTGGCGCTGACGCGGAAAAAGATCCGTCGCTGCTCGACAACCCGGCAAACGAAGAAGAAGAAGCTTTGTTCGCGACAATCAAACGCCGGATTGCGAAAAACCCAACCTGGTACTCAACGGTCAAAGCCAGCATCAACGGCGTTACCGAAGAAACAACGACCGGTGTGTTGCGGCTCTATCAACGCCAAAAGGCAGGCACGCTTCCCTTCCCTGCAATCAACGTCAACGACTCCGTCACCAAGTCAAAATTTGACAACAAATATGGCTGTAAGGAATCGCTCGTTGACGGCATTCGTCGCGGTACGGACGTAATGATGGCGGGCAAAATTGCGCTGGTTGGCGGTTATGGCGATGTCGGCAAGGGCTCCGCCGCTTCGCTTCAAGGCGCCGGCGCGCGCGTATTGGTGACAGAAATCGACCCGATCTGTGCGCTGCAAGCAGCGATGGACGGGTTCGAAGTTGTCACCATGGAAGAAGGCTGCAAACGCGCTGACATCGTGATCACTGCCACCGGCAACAAAGACGTCCTGACTGTCGATCACATGCGGGCCCTGAAAGATATGGCGATTGTCGGCAATATCGGCCACTTCGATAATGAAATTCAGGTCGAGGGCCTGAAGAACTTCAAATGGGCGAATGTCAAAGATCAGGTCGACATGATCACTTTCCCTGACGGCAAGCGCATGCTGCTCCTGTCCCAAGGACGATTGTTGAACCTCGGCAACGCAACAGGACACCCATCCTTCGTGATGTCAGCCTCCTTCACCAATCAAACGCTCGCGCAGATTGAGCTCTGGGCTAAAGGTGATCAGTACAAAAACGAAGTTTATGTATTGCCGAAACACCTCGATGAAAAAGTCGCCGCGCTTCACCTTAACAAAGTCGGCGCCCACCTTTCTAAACTGAGCGAAGAGCAGGCAGACTATATTGGCGTACCGATCGATGGCCCTTACAAAACGGATCACTATCGTTACTAAGCGTATCGCGCGCGAAGCGCTGTAAATGAAACGGGGCAGTGTATTATTTGCACTGCCCTTATTTTTGCGCTAGCGTGTTACTATTGTAGCATGCGTATACGAATAACCGAGGCGCGACATGTGTGCAGGCTATACCCATTCGCCTGCCTGGATATTTGCGCCCATAATCTGAACACGCGCTTCAAGAAAGGAGCCTGCCATGAGTTTCTTCAGATGGATTTTGGGATTGCCTTTTGCCGCCGTCGTCACGGTCGTTTTGTTCGCCATGATGGCTGGCCTTATTCAACAGCCGCTTGGTCAATTGCCGAAAGAAAAAGAGCCACTGAAACTTGAAATATTTGCCAAAGAACGGTCGCCGCATAAACCACGGCCCATCCCGCCAAAAGGAATTGAGCAAGACCTGCCAGAAACAATTATTCCGACTGCTCCGGCTGGTGAGAAACCAAAAAACAGGGTTGCAGGGCCGGGCAAGACCAAGATCAAAATAGAAAAAGGAGAGAATACAGGATCCTTCAGCGCGCCGGTGATCAAGCACGCCCCACCCTATCCTGAATCCTGCCGCAGCCGGGCTGCCCAAGGCGTTGTCATGGTGCAGTTCGACGTCACGCCAGAAGGCGGGGTCGTCAATGTGCAGATCATCGAAACGCCGGACACCTGCTTTAATCGGACGGTTCGCAATGCCGTCTCCAGGTGGAAATATCCGCCTGCCTATCGCGATGGCCGGTCGGTGACCCGATATGGCGTCGTGGAACAGTTTAGCTTTCAGCTGACGGAATGACCCTCGAACAGGCGAATACCTGTTGAAAACTTCACTTCCCAAGCGCCGGGTTTAGGCCGAATAAGCCTAGCGGCCCATGACGAACATAGTACATATTGAGTAATTGCGAGCATGAAGCACAAAATCTGGGCGAATCTATATAGATTGTGTGATTAGCATGCTCGCAGCGCTAGGCAAGGATTTGGCGGAATGCGCCGAAATAAAAGAGCTTTTTGGGCTGGCGCTATAGTCGCTACCGCCCCGCTTCCGCTTTTAGCGCAAGATGGGCCGGGCGACGCTGTGACCTCTATTGATCCGATTATCATCGCCGGCGCCGGCGCCATCGCAATCACGGTTGCCGCCATTCTTTGGGCGTTTCGCGTCTCCGCCGCAACCCGCCACCAGTCGCTTCACTGGTCGAACAAGCTGGCGGAGATGGAGGCGCGCCTCGACAAAGCGGATGCCGTCCTTTCTGCTCACCCGGGGCTCGTCCTTGTTTGGGAGGACGACAACAACGCTGTTAAAGAAGGCTGGGGCCAGCCGAAAATTCTGGGCGGCCCGGCGGCGCTAGCCTCGCTGCTTTCATTCTCAACCCAGGGTGAAGACCCTGCGGCCGCCCCTGTCGATCGTCTGTTGAATTCCCTCGGCGGTCTTCGGATTGAAGATGAGAGTGAGAACGATCCTTCATCCCTGCGCGAAAAAGTCAACGACCTGCGCGCCCACGGAATTGCCTTTTCCGGCTCCGTTGTAACATCTGACGGTCGCTCGATTGAGGTTGATGGGCGGGTCGCCGGCGGACAAGTCGCTTTATGGCTCACCGATCCTGCGGTGCGAATGGCTGAAGACGGCGCCATCATTGGCGCCTTCCGCGAGCGGGCTACCGACTTGCATGGCTCACACGCCCTCCTCGAGCGCTCTCCTGTGCCAGCCTGGCGGCGCAATGCAGACGCAGCGCTTGTCTGGGTCAACCGCGCCTATGTTGAGGCCGTAGAAGCAAGCTCGGCGGCGGACGTCATCCGGAACCAGACCGAACTTGACCCGTCAGTGAAAAAGATTGCCGCCAGCGCAGCCAATGACCGTGCGGCGGCGGAAGGCAAAGTCATCATTAACTCGCGCGGTGAACGCCGGGTGATGCGCGTCATTGAAACACCGTTGCACGGTTCCGGCGACGCCGCCCTTGGGGGATTTGCGCTTGATGCAACCGAGCTCGACAAAACCAAGTCCGAGCTACGTCAACATATCGAAGCCAATCAGCGCACGCTTGATCAGATCCAAACCGCCGTCGCGATTTTTGGTGCAAGCCAGAACCTCATTTATCACAACCGGGCGTTTCAATCCTTGTGGGATTTTGACGACGCCACTTTAAGCGGTCGCACCTATCATGGGGAAATTCTCGACCAGTTACGGTTCGATGGAAAACTCCCCGAACCCGCCGATTATGACAGTTGGAAAAACAATCAGCTTGCGCTTTACACTGAAGAACTCGGTCCCCCCGGATCAGAACGCGACGCGGACGCGCCCGATGAAATCTGGCATTTACCTGACGGCCGCACCTTGCGGATTGCGAAAAGACGCCACCCTCTAGGCGGCGTTATGGCGGCTTTCGAGGATATTACCGAAAAGGTTTCTCTCGAAGCGCAATACAATACACAGATCAGCGTGCAAAAAGCGACGCTGAATAATCTCACAGAAGCGGTTGCCGTATTTGCCGCCGACGGCTCTTTAAGGCTTTACAACAAAGCATTC
>JAJFGC010000018.1 GCA_021776345.1 Hyphococcus sp.
CATAAAGTTGCTCATTGAACACTTCCCGGTCATCTCCATAGAGATCACGTCCCAATGCTCTGCAGAAGCCGCCATGGGTGATAGCAAGGGCGTTGCGAGCAACGCCGCCAAAAGTCGTTTTTTCATGAATCGTCCCCTATATTAGTTTGAATGCCAACCCCTGGAACGCAACTGGATCAGCAAAAAATCAGTCTGCAGTATTTATGCTATGGTTGCAATGTATGGCGTTAATGCCGCTTTGGCTTCTTTCGTGACAACAAGCCTTCTGCGGAAAACGGCTCATCTGCAGACGGAGTAACGGTAACTAGCGCCACATCACGCGTCCCGTATGGTTGTCCAGTGCGCCCGACGCCAGCATCGCCGGCGGCGTTTAGCCGCCAGAGCGTTGGCGCTTCTTCACCTGCAAAAGCCTGCCCCAGCGTAAAAGGCGACGTGTCGCCATGGATAAGCAGCACAGGGCGATCAAAGGCGAGGGCAGCGTCGCGAATGGCGGCGCGCAATTGAGTGAAGGCGTCGCAAGCATGATCATCAGTTTTCGCGACACCGTCGCACATAATGTCCTCGGGCTTGTCTTCTATGTCGGTCATGTCCGCCTGCATCGCTATGATAACAGCCCGTGCGTTCTGCGATGTCGCCGAGGCAAAGGTTTCTGCGAGCCACGCGAGGTTCGCTTCATCGCGCATCTTTGCTGCCTCATAGGCGCGCGGAAGTGCGTCGCCGGCAACCCAGTCGCGGCTATTGTTTGTGCCGACGACATGCAAAGTCATGAAAAAAACGCCTTGATATTGCCAGGCGCTGTTTTCAGGAAGCCTGTCCTGTCGACGAGCGCTGAGATCTGCTGCTGCTGATATAGGCGTCGAGAAGAAACGCTTACGCAGGCCCTCCAGACGGTCGAGATCAGATGCACGCATTCCAGTGTTCTCATCTTCAAACCGGTCACAATCTGCCCAGTCATTGTCGCCTGGCGTGTAGAATACAGGCGTCGGCGCCACGGATGCGATAAAGCGTTCTAGCCGTTCCTCGAAAGCATTTGAACATGGTTGGCCGCCGCCCTTAAAATCGCCAACATGAATAATGAATGGGAAGCCAGCGCTTTTAATTTGCGGCAACGCCTCAAAGAGCATTTGCTGATCGTCATCATTATAGGGCGCATCGCCAATAACGAGGAATGAAAAACTGTCGGCGAAAATCTGTCGTTTTGGTTCATCGGCACTGGCGCAACTCGTCACCAATACCGCCAAGATAATACTCAAAGCCCGGACCATGGATATCTCCCTTGTCTTTTTGTCCTCTAATTCCCGGAGACTTGGGCCTGTAGACTTTTTGAGGAGGTGGTGTGCTGAAACTTCAGTTTTTTGTCGGGAAAAACGTAATGAAAAATGCCGTGAGACATTAGCGCCGCCTCATGGAAACCTGAAAGGATGAGTTTCAGTTTGCCTGGGTAATGAGCCATATCGCCAATACAAAATATGCCAGGGACTGAGCTTTCAAATTTTTCAGTGTCGACTTCAATCCGGTTCTCGGTGAGATTTAGACCGAATTCGGCGATCGGTCCCAATTTCATTGTAAGCCCATAAAATGCAATTAGGTTCTCGCAGGGTAAGTCATACTCGCCGTCGCTTTTGGACTCGACGGAGACAGCATTAATTTGGCCATCTTCACCTTTGAGGCTTTTGATCTGCGCGATATGAAATTCAATTTTTCCCTCGTCGGCCAGCGCTCGCATTTTCTCGACGCTATCTGGCGCGGCTCGAAAATCTTCGCGTCGATGCACAAGCGTAATTTTTTCGGCAATAGGCTCAAGGTTCAGCGTCCAGTCCAATGCTGAATCGCCGCCGCCTGCGATTACAATATTTTTGCCGCGAAATTTTTCACGCTCTCGAACGGCATAGAATACCGATTGGTTTTCATAGTCATCAACCCCGGGGATCGGCGGTTTTTTTGGCTGGAAGGAACCGCCGCCGGCGGCAACGCATATGGCCGGCGCCGTGATGGTGGTGCCCATGTCGGTTTCAACACGCCATTTCCCGTCGTCGCTTTTGGTGAGGCCGATGGCCATTTCATTAAGGTGAAACTCTGCGCCAAAGGGCTCAATTTGTTCCAGTAATTGTAGGGTTAATTGTTCGCCCGTGATTGTTTTTATCGCCGGAATGTCGAGAATTGGTTTTTCTGGATACAGCTCAATACACTGACCGCCCGGATGGTCGAGAATATCGATAATTCTAGCTTTGATCCCGAGAAGGCCAAGCTCAAAAACAGCAAAAAGACCAGTCGGTCCCGCGCCGATAATGATTACATCGGTCTCATGCGTTCCTCCGGGAGGAACGTTTTCCACCATAGTCTGAGGCATTGCCGGAAACGCCCTCCCAGTGTTCTGCCGCAGTCAGGGTAACCGTATTTGTGCGAAAAAGGGAAGGCGGAAATTTCAGCTTTTGGCGCGTAACTCTTTTGGGCTTACAAAGAACCTCAAGGCGCCTTTTTTGATCAGAGGGACGTTCCATTTTGGCAGATCAAACTCATAAACCGCCAGCGCGGCCGTTGGAAATTTTTTCGCGAGGCGCCGGATGTCGCTCGCTTGCGATCGCGCAGGATCGGCGAGATCGAGGGCAAGCATATGAAGGCCAGGATTGTGGGCAATCACCAGAATATGTGAAGCGTGTTCTCCGACCGCTGCGATGTGACCGAGAATAGTATCCGGTGAAGCGAGATATAGGTCTCTACTGATTTTGATTTCCGGTTGCCGCCTAAAACACGGCAGCATCAGATCCAAGGTCTCACGTGTCCGCTTGGCCGCGGAGCAGACAGTGAAATCGGGTGCGCCTAGATGGTCGTTGAGGAAGTCAGCCATAATTGGGGCAGATGCGCGACCGCGTTTGTTGAGTGGTCGCACGAAATCATCGCTATGCGTCTCGGACCACCTTGACTTGGCGTGTCGTAAAATTGAGAGGCGCTTCATCGGTTTCCTTGATGGTATTGAAAAAACTGTCTCTATTCAGTTATCAAGATGACTTTGCCTGTGGCTTTTCGTTGTTCAAGGAGGTTGAGCGCGCTTGCGGCGTCTTCTAATGGAAACGCTGCAGTAATTCGTGGGCGAATTTTTTTATCATCATAGAGTTGAAAGAGTTCGGCGATATAACCCGCGTTTGTTTTCGGATCGCGCATTGTGAACGCGCCCCAGAAAACACCAACGATCTGGCAGCTCTTCAAAAGTGTCAGGTTTAATGGAATTGATGGGATGCCTGCGGGAAAACCAACCACGAGATAGCGGCCATTCCAGGCCAGGGCCCGAACCGACGGCTCTGCATAATCGCCGCCAACAGCATCATAAACCACATCAGCGCCTTCGCCGCCGCAGAGCGCTTTTATTTGTCCCGAGAGTTCTTTTTGCGCAGCGCGATCTAGGTCGCCTTTTGGGTAGATAAGCGTCTCATCGGTGCCCAGCTCTTTACAAAAGGCTGCCTTTTCTTCTGAAGAAACGCCCGCAACGACCTTCGCGCCCATCGCTTTGCCAAGCTCAATTGCCGCCGCTCCAACGCCGCCCGCGGCGCCAAGAATGAATAGCTTCTCGCCAGCT
>JAJFGC010000171.1 GCA_021776345.1 Hyphococcus sp.
GGTTTGAACGTTTAAGAGCCGGTCAGCGATATCGCTGACCGGCTCTTAAACGTTCAAACCGGCAAATTCCGTCGATTTTAGCCAGTTGCCCGTTGCCACCAGCCTTTTTTCGCCGGTTTCTTGGGCGATGTTTCTTCTTCGGCCTTCGGCGAGGACGATTTCTCGGCAGGCTCACTTGCCGCCTTCGGCTCTTGTTCATCGGTTTTGGCTGAACCGTTGGCGTCGGCGTCTTCCGCCCCGGACGCGGGCGCTTCTTCGACGACGATATCAGCTTTTTTCACGCGCCGTTTGCGCGTTCTTTTCTTTGGCGCTGGTGCCTCGGCGACCGCGTCGCTTGTCAGGGCCGGCGCCTCCACAGGAGTTTCGGCGGCGGCGTCAGCGGATTGTGGGTCGCCGTCACTTTGCACTTCTTCAGACGCTTGTGTCGTCGTCTCGGCGCTATCGTTCTTGTCGTCCGAAGCGCCATTTCGCCGATTGCGTCTACCGCCACGTCTGCCCCGGCGACGTTTTTTTGGTTTTTCTTCGTCGCTGGCGGCGATGTCCGTTTGTTCATCGCCAGACTTCTCGTCGTCGGATGCGTCATCGGCGTTGGCGCTTGTTTCACCGCCATCATCGTTTTGGCTGTCTTTGCGGCCGCCGCGCCGCCGGCGACGACGTTTGCGACCGGGCGCACGTTTTTCTTCCGCGTCTTCATCCGCGGGTGGTTCCCTTACTTCTTCTTCTTCGGCGTCGTCATCTTCCTCGACAGTTTCGACGGAAGCCGTTTGGTCGGCGCGAATATGGGTCTGTTCTTCGCGTTCGCGAGGGACACCGCTTTTTTCCAGATCGTAAACATCGCCAGCTTTTGAGAAGTCGGCAAGGATCTCGATCGTCACACCATTTTGCGCCTCGATGCGATGTATCCAGTCTCGATTGTGGTTGAGAATATGCAAGGCGACGTCGGTTGAGGCGTGCAACGTGATGCGGCCAACTTTGCCGGAAATCGCTTCGCCCTCGATCGCGCGCAGAATTCTGAGGGCGGCAATCTCGTGTGAGCGGATAACGCCGGCGCCGGCGCAAGTCGGGCAGGATTGCGTTGTGCCGTCAACAATACCGGAGCGGCGCCGTTGGCGAGACAATTCGAGAAGACCGAAGGACGATATGCGCCCAACCTGTACGCGCGCGCGGTCGTGTTTCATCGCTTCTTTCAGCGCCTTTTCAACCTTGCGGTTGTTTTTCTGCTCTTCCATGTCGATGAAATCGATGACAATCAGGCCGGCAAGGTCGCGCAGGCGAAATTGCCGTGCGGCTTCCGTTGCGGCTTCAATATTTGTTTTGAGCGCGGTCTGTTCTATGTTGCGTTCGCGAGTCGAGCGGCCAGAGTTCACGTCGATCGCGATCAGCGCTTCGGTCTGGTGAATAACGATGTAGCCGCCGGACTTCAGCCGCACCGTTGGTTGATACATGCCGTCCAGTTGGCTTTCGATGCCATGGCGCAAAAATATCGGCGCCGGATCTTTGTAGGGCTGCACATTTTTTGCGTGGCTCGGCATCAGCATTTTCATGAAGTCCTTGGCTTCACGATAGCCGGCTTCGCCTTCAACCAATACTTTCGAGATGTCTTTGTCGTATAGATCCCGGATCGCCTTTTTGATCAGGTTCGCCTCTTCATAAACAAGACAAGGCGCGATTGATTTAAGTGTCAGGGTACGGATGTTTTCCCACAGACGTAGAAGATAATCGTAATCACGTTTGATTTCGGTCTTCGTGCGTTTGGCCCCAGCTGTTCTGATGATGAGCCCCATGCCTTGTGGCACGTCGAGACTGTCGACCACGCGGCGAAGACGCCGCCGGTCCGAGGAGTGGGCGATTTTGCGGGAAATGCCGCCGCCGCGCGCTGTGTTGGGCATGAGGACGCAATAACGACCAGCCAATGACAAATAAGTCGTGAGCGCCGCGCCTTTATTGCCGCGTTCTTCTTTCACGACTTGAATGAGAAGAATCTGGCGGCGTTTGATGACTTCCTGGATTTTGTAATTGCGCAGCAAATTTGAGCGTTTGCGTTTGGCGTTCTTGTAACGCTCAAACAACTGGTTGCGCGCGTCGCGCGCTTTTGCAGCGGCGGACTTTTCTTTTTTCGCAGGGGCAGCCTCTGCGCTTTGGTCATCAGAGGCTTCAACGGGTTCCGGGGCGCCTTCTTCGATCTCTTCTTCGCGGGCCATGAGCGCATCGTCGTCATTATGCTCAACCCAAGGCTGTTCGTCGCTATTCTTGGATTCCGAATTTTCTTCCGGCTCCGAAGCGTCGCCATCTTCGACATCGTCATCTTCGCCTTTGACGTCCTCTTCTTCTTCCTCTTCCTGCGCATCGTCGTCTCGGTCTGCATCACGCCCGTCTGCACCAGTGACTTTCGCGATGTCATCGGCAGTTGCATCGCTATCATCGTCAGCCTTGACGTCGTTGTAGTCTGCATCATCGCCATCGTCGTCATAGCTTGCTGAAGAACGACCGTCATCGCCGTCTCCATCATCGCCGTCTCCATCATCGATGTCTCCATCATCGATGTCAGCATCATCGCCGTCTTCATCATCACCGCGTTGAGCGAGTTCCAGCTCAGCGGCGAGGGCCGTGACTTCTTTTTCTGCTTCCTGGAGCAGTTCGCGGTCAGAGACCGGGATTTGATAATAATCCGGATGGATCTCGCTAAAGGCAAGAAAGCCGTGACGATTGCCGCCATAGTCGACAAAGGCGGCTTGCAAGGAGGGTTCGACGCGGGTGACCCGCGCCAGGAAAATATTACCTCTGAGCGGTTTTTTCGCCGCTGATTCGAAGTCGAAATCTTCGATTTTGCCCTGGGTCAGCAGGGCCACGCGCACCTCTTCCGGGTGGGCCGCATCGATTAGCATCTTTTTGGTCATGGAAAATGGCTCCGCAATGCGGGCCGAAGGCCATCGCATTGACTGTGTTGAAACGCCTCAGCGCGTGCGCGACCGTGCGGAGATCCCAAGATTGGGCTCCGTTTAGTGTCATATTCGCATCGTGCAGCATCGGCGAAAGCTTTTTGTCAAACCGGTTTTGTTATGCCGGCGGTTTATATTTTGGCGCATCAAGCGCCGTTTTTGCCCTAAGCGCATCGGCTGACGCCATATTGCGCGCCGGCTAAAGGGCTGCCGGCGAAATGCCCTGAAATAATGAGGCCTTGCTCACTATTTGGGAAAACTCTTGCGGCTAGCCATCTGGCCTCTAATGCCGCTATTTATTCATCTCAAGGGATTTGGCGATTAATTCGCCTTTCCGCAAGAGATTTTTAGATCATGCCCAAATCGGTGGAAAAAGAAAAGCCAACGTTTTCGACGACTCAGTGTTGCATCCAAACGTGGATGAAATCTTAAGTCTGCGTTAACGCTGGCGAAAGACAGTGTAGCCCTGAGTTTTCCGGACTGGAAAGGGCCGCAGAAGGGCGCTAGTAGGGTTTTCGCGAGGCGTAGCGGCTCGTATGGATGGGCGGAGTATGTTCAAAAGCCATAATTTCGTGATCGGTCTTATCGCCGCAGCGTCGATTCTGGCGGCCAGCGGCGCATATGCGCAAGACCTTGTTGGCGTCCGTTTCGGTCCGGATGGCGACAAAACCCGCATTGTCTTTGATATTCAAGGCGCGCCAGCCTACTCAATTTCAGGCGTCGAAAACGGACTTGGGCGCTTAGTAGTTGATTTTACTGACATAACCGTTAATCGCGCCGATCAGAAATATAAGCCAGGCAAAGGTCATATTGAGCGTTACGGCTTTGCCGCCAAGGCAGGCGGCGGCGCACGGGCGACCTTCGATTTTAATAAGACGGCAAAAATCAAGGAGGCGTTCCTGATTGAGCCGAATGGCGCTGTCAAAAAACACCGCCTGGTGATCGATCTGGTTACTGCTGACAAGCAAGCCTTCATGGCGAGCCTACCGGCTCAATATCCCGATCTTGGCGCGTTTATTGAGCGCGCAACTGCTGCGCCATCAGCGCCGGAGCTTTTTGTGCCGCCGGCGCCGAGACAGAAAGAGGTGGCGACCCCGCCCGCCGAGAAACGCGTGATCGTGGTGGACGCCGGTCATGGCGGCGCTGATCCAGGGGCGCAGGGCAAGCGCGGCGCGCTCGAAAAGAACGTGACCCTCGCAGCCGCGCTTGAGCTTGCTGAAATCCTAAAAAAACGCGGTCGCTATGAGGTTGTTTTAACCCGTAGCAAAGATACGAAACTCAAGCCGGACAAGCGCGAGGAGCTGGCGCGCAAAGCTGGCGCTAACCTCTTTATTTCGCTGCATGCGGACGCCATTTCCCAGAAAGCTGTTCGCGGCGGGTCCGTCTATACGCTCTCTAAACAGGGCTCGGCGCGGTCGGCGAAAATGGCAAAATCACAAGGTGATTTCCAAGTCTATGATCTCGATGTTGCCGCCTTTGGCGATGGCGTGCGCGATATTCTTTTCGATGTTGCCCAGGACGAGACGAATTCCGCGTCTTCGCAGCTGGCGAAAAAACTGGTTGAAAATCTGACCGGCATAACGCCGCTATTGAACCGGTCCCAACGCACTGCGGATTTGCGGGTGTTGCTGGCGCCGGATGTGCCGGCCGTCTTGTTTGAAATGGCGTTTATTTCCAACGCGAAAGACGAGGCGAACCTCAACTCGCCCGTATGGCGCAAGCGCACCATGACGGCCGTGGCTGATTCCATCGACGCCTATTTCGACGAACATGGCGAACAACGCTTCGCCTCCAACCGCGCTGGCGGCGCGAGATAACGCGTTCATGCCGGGGCAGCTGGGACCTTACCAAAATGAGGAGCTTTCTAGGCTTTTTGCGCCTCGCTGTTGTCCCAATTATGCGCTAAACACCACGTTGATGAATTCTGGTGACGATAGAGGGAACGCCGCTGATCCGCGGGTGGCATGGATATGAGCGACGAGAACGAAACACCGAAGGGTAAAGATGAGCGTGCGCCTGAAAAGGATGACGCCATCGAAGACGATATGTTTGCGTCCGGTAAGAAACCGGAAACGGACAGCGCTGAGCCGACGATTGAATTCGACGATGACAATGATGTGGACGATAAGGAAGATGAAATCGTTCTTGGCCGTGATGAGCGCATCGAACGCGAACAGACCGCCGCCTTGGCGGCGCCGCGCAAGGCGGCATTCGACGAGAAGCCGGCGGCTCGCTCGAGCGATGATGGGGGAGGCTTGTTTGCGATGTTAGTGAGACTTGCAGGAATTGGTTTTGCTGTCGCCGCGCTCACCGTTGTCGCCGCCGCGTCCTATGTGGGCTGGTATCTGGGTCAACTTAGCCAGGATTTGCCGGACTATCAGGCGCTTGCCGAATATGCGCCGCCGGTGACGACGCGAGTTTATGCCGGGGACGGATCATTGGTGGCGGAATTTGCGCGTGAGCGGCGCTTATTCGTGCCAATCGAGCAAATGCCCGATCACGTGAAGTTCGCTTTTGTTTCTGCAGAAGACAAAACCTTCTTTGAGCACACTGGTCTCGATATGCGCGGCGTTATCCGCGCGCAGCTTTCCAATGTCGGTAATATTCTGCGCGGCCGGCGCCTAGAGGGTGGTTCAACGATCACGCAGCAGGTTGCGAAAAACTTTCTCCTTTCAAGCGAGCAACGCATTGAGCGAAAGGTTCGCGAAATGCTCATTGCACGAAAGATGGAGAAGACCTTTACCAAGGATCACATTCTTGAGCTTTATCTCAACGAGATTTACCTCGGCAATCGCTCCTATGGCGTGGCCGCAGCGGCGCTCAACTATTTCGATAAGTCGCTCGATGATTTGACGGTCGCGGAAGCGTCTTATCTCGCGGCCATTACAAAGGGGCCAAGCAACTATCACCCGATTGAAAACGAAGACCGTGCGGTTGATCGTCGGAACTGGGTCGTTGGCCGGCTTTTGGCTGATGGCCGGATTTCACAAGAGCAAGCGGAAGAAGCGCGCGCGCAGCCTTTAGGCGCGCAGATAGCCGCGCCGCTTGGCGCGCGTGACTGGACGATGGAATATTTTGCTGAAGAGGTCCGCAAACAAATTGTCGATCTTTACGGCGTTGAAGCGCTTTATGATGGCGGGCTCTCTGTCCGGACGTCTGTTAATCCGCGGCTGCAACGTGTGGCTGGTAAGGCGCTGCGTCGTTGGCTGAATGCATATGACCAGCGTCATGGCTGGCGTGGGCCGATTGGCTCAATGGATGTCGTTGAAGACAATTGGGCGGAGGCATTCGCAGAGAAAGTTACTGAGCTTCAAAAGACGCGCACCTTATCTGAAGACCTGGCGCCATGGCGCCCGGCGCTGGTGCTGAGCGTTAATGATGACGCGGCGACGATTGGCTTCGTGCCTGAAAAAGAGCCGACGGAAGATACTGCCAGCGAAGCGTTGGAAGACGAGCCTCAGGTTACTGCCGGTGTCGAAGCGACACTGCCCCTGTCAGGCGTCTCATGGGCGCGAGAATATGTTTCCGCGAATGAGTTCCGTGACGAGGTAACGTCCGTCAAAAGTGTTCTTTCGCCGGGCGACATTGTCTATGTTGAAGGCGTCACTAACAAAGAAGGCTCATCGGGTTTCGTGTTGCGTCAGCCGCCGGCGATTAATGGCGGGCTGATCGCCATTGATCCGCATACGGGGCGTGTTCTCGCAATGGTGGGCGGATTTTCCTTCGAGCTGTCAGAATTTAATCGTGCGGTCCAGGCGGAACGTCAACCGGGCTCAACTTTCAAGCCCTTCGTTTATTCTGTTGCACTCGACAGCGGGTATACGCCGTCATCAACCGTGCTTGATGCGCCGTTCGTCGCGCCCGGCGTTGATAGCTGGTACAAGCCTGGCAATTATGTCGAAGGGAGTTATTCCGGCCCATCGACATTGCGCTACGGTATTGAAAAGTCCCGCAACACCATGACCGCGCGGCTGGCGCAGGATCTCGGCATTGGTCGGATCATGGACTATGTTGAACGCTTCCAGCTTTCAGATCGTCTTCCGCGCGAGCTCGCCATCTCCCTTGGTTCCGGCGAGACGACGTTGATGCGCATTACGGCGGCTTACTCGACATTCGTTAATGGCGGCAAACGGGTCGAGCCGGTCCTGATCGATCGAATTCAGGACCGTACTGGCAAGACGATCTACAAGCGCGATAATCGCAGCTGTTATACATGCGATGCGAAGGTCTGGTCCGGTCAAGCCGAGCCGCAACTGGTGGACACGCGGGACCAAGTGCTTGATGCGCGCACGGCCTATCAAATCACTTCTATTCTGGAAGGCGTCGTCGTGCGCGGCACTGGCAGCGCTGTCAGGAAAGTATCCGAAGGCCGTCCGCTCGCCGGCAAGACGGGCACCACCAACGATTATAAAGACGCCTGGTTTGTCGGCTTCTCGCCGGATATGGCCGCTGGCGTTTATGTCGGCTTCGACATGCCGCAAACGCTTGGTCAGGGCGAGGCCGGCGGCAAGGTCGCGGCGCCGATCTTTGCGGACTTTGTCACCGAGGCCCTGAAAGACGAAGCCGCGATCCCGTTCCGCGTACCGTCTGGCATTCGGCTCGTTCGGGTCAACGCTAAGACCGGCCGCCCTGCAACGCCTGGCGATTCAAACGTCATACTTGAGGCGTTCAAGGCGGGCGACATCATTGGCAACGATCCAACAAGTGAAGAGTTGTTCCTTGATCCTTTAAGCGCTGCGCCGTCTCAGGCGGTTGAAGTGGAAGGCGATCTCAACGGCCTTTACTAGGCCGCCAACCGTCACCATAAAAAGAAGAATATTGTTGGCGCGCCTTTGCGCCAATATCCGGTTTAAGGAGAGGCGCGATGCGCGCGGAAATGGACGGGCTCGTCAAGGAAACCAGGCAGTCATTGGAACTGCTGAGGAGGCGTCTTTGACTGGGATAAGGCGCGACGTGAACTCGACGAATTAAACGCGCGGGCGGAAGACCCGTCTCTCTGGGACGACCCGGAGAGTGCACAAGCCTTGATGCAAAAGCGCAATGCCCTCGAAGCGCAGATGAACGCCATCGGCGAGATCGAAACCGAGCTCGACGATCTTATCGGCCTTGCAGAACTAGCCGAAGAAGAAAGCGACGCAGCAAGCCTTGATGAAGCGCAAACCATGATGGCTGCGTTACAGGCGCGCGCCGGGCAAGCGGAAATCGAAGCGCTGCTTTCGGGCGAAGCTGACAGCAATAATTGTTTTGCCGAAATTCACCCCGGCGCCGGCGGCACCGAGTCAAACGACTGGGCGTCGATGCTGTTGCGCATGTATGTGCGTTGGGCGGAAAAGCGCGGCTATAAGGTCGATATTATCGAGCAACAAGCTGGCGATGAAGCGGGCATTAAATCCGCAACCATCCATGTCAAAGGTCATAACGCCTATGGCTGGCTAAAGACGGAGTCCGGTGTTCATCGCCTGGTGCGGATCTCGCCGTTTGATTCCAATGCGCGCCGCCACACATCGTTTTCGTCAGTATGGGTCTATCCCGAAATCGACGATAAAATCGAAATTGAAATCAATGAAAGCGAATGCCGCATTGATACGTTTCGTGCGTCCGGCGCCGGTGGGCAGCATGTGAACACGACGGACTCAGCGGTGCGCATCACGCATGAGCCAACGGGCATTGTCGTGCAATGCCAGAATGAGCGCTCGCAACATAAAAACCGCGCAACCGCCTGGAATATGCTGCGCGCGCGTCTTTATGAATTGGAGCTGCAAAAACGCGAAGAGGACGCAGCGGCAACCGCCGCCAGCAAAACTGATATTGGCTGGGGCCATCAAATCCGGTCTTACGTGTTGCAGCCCTATCAAATGGTCAAGGATTTGCGCACCCAGGTCGAAAGCTCAGACCCGGACAAGGTGCTCGATGGCGATCTCGACCAGTTTATGAGTGCGGCGCTGGCGCAAAAGGTGGCTGGCGACAGCAATGAATAGGCTTTGTGGCTGAGGGAGGCGTAATCTAGCGCCGCGCAAGTTTTTACTATCACCCTACGAGCAGGATGCGCTCATCTTGTACATCCTTTGTTTACCTTCGTTAACAATCTCTTAAATTGTGAATATAGTTAACGCGGTTTTCGATTGACCGGCGCGCCCAAATGCCGTTCGATAATCCTTGTAGATACTAATTCCCCCTCCCGGTATCTGCACCGCAAACGTAACCGAACACGGAGCAAAATTTCGAGAGAGACAAGCTTTGAAGGACATATATCCCTACCCACGCAATAGAACACACTTGGAAAATGACAGTCTATTTGGCTGGATCGGGATAAATGGAAAAGGCGCAGACGTCGCACAAACGTCTGCGCCTTTTTATGTGTTCAGGGGAGCGCGCCGATCTTAAAACGGAAACAGAATATCATAAAGCTGCTGGCCGTAGCGGGCCTGCTGAACATCCGTAAGCTGACCACGGCCGCCATAGGAAATGCGCGCTTCGGCAATCTGCGTATGGTTGATGCGATTTGCATTGGAGATATCTTCAGGTCGTATAATGCCGGTAACCGTCAGCTCACGAAGTTCATAATTAACCCGCACTTCCTGTTTACCGGCGACAACGAGATTTCCGTTTGGGAGAACTTGCGTAACGATCGCCGCGATGGTCAGTTCTACGTCTTCTCGGCGGTCGATCGATCCTTCACCGCGGGACGTGGAATCCGATGACAGGTCAACCAGCGGCGATGCGGCGGCGCCGTCGGGGAGAAGATCGACAAGCTGCTGCTCTAATCCGCCAAAAGCCGGAAGGTCAGCAGATTCACCATTGGCGCGGCTGCGCTCGGTGCGATTGTTGAGCCGGGCGCTGTCGTTAATATCGATGACAATGGTGACGATGTCGCCTGTGCGCCGCGCGCGCTGGTCTTTGAAAAAGGCGCGCGCACCTGGACGCCACAACGAATTTGCCTGACGCGGCTCGTCATAACTGACGGGCATGGGTAGTGCGACTTCGCGGCCGCCAAACATTGAGGCGGGGTTTTCCGTTGGCGCCATCGCTGGCGCTTCGCCGATGTTTTTAACACGGTCGAATGTTGAGCACGCCGAGAGAATGGCAGCGCAGCCGATGAGGGAAAGGAGAGAGCTGAGTTTCATTTTATGATCCTTCGGCCGAAGAGATAGTCCCAGGCGTGGCAATACGAACATGGTTGCGCCCGGCAATGACGCCTTTGAGTGTGCGTTCGCTTTGTGCATTTTGAATGGAAATAATGTCGCCCTCACTCCCGGCGGTCATGGCGACGCCTTGATGGGTGAGTTTCAGACCTTCAATGTGATAGGTGAGCGTGACGAGGGCGCCTTTCTTGACCAGCACCGGCGCGGCGACATCGGAAGTGCGGACAGGCGTTTGCGAACGTAAGGGACGACGCGCTTCTTTGCCGACAAGGTCGCTCGCGTTGTGAACAAAATGGCCGCTGCGCATGTCCGATGTTTCAACAAAGGCGATATCGCCGTCAGTAATGAGTTCGCCCCGCGCAATCGTGCGGGTCAGCACCGGAAAACTCTCCGAGAGACGAGCAGCGCCCGTGATCGCATGCTGAGCATTCGCCAGCCGCATCACGAACCGCCCTGAAGACGGGTTGTAACTGATATGAGTGAAGTCAATGTCGCCATTGACGATGAATTTAACTAGCGGGTTTGTCAGCCTTATTTCTGCGCCCTCGGGCATGCCTTTTTGGATGAGCGCCGCTTCAATATCCGGCAAAATGTCGCTTGCACTCAAGACAACGGGCGCCGCGTCCGTTTCGGCGCGGACATTGGTTGACGCGAGGACAGTTAGCAAAAACCACAGACCAACCGTCAAATAGCCGACGAAAGACAAGACGGTTTTGCCGGTTTTTTTACTATGCAGATTGCTTTGTATCATTTTTCTTTCTCAAGCTTCGTTTTTAACTTTGAAGATTGGCGTTCACCGCCAGCATTTGATCGGCGGTCTCGATCACCCGTGCGTTCATCTCGTAAGCGCGCTGCGCGGCGATAAGCGCTGTGATTTCCTGCACCGGATCGACGTTTGAGGCTTCGATAAACCCTTGCAGAATAGTGCCAAAGCCAGTTTCGCCAGGATTACCGATGATGGCTTCGCCGGAAGCAGCCGTCTCAAGCAAGAGGTTGTCGCCGATCGCTTCAAGGCCAGACTCGTTAAAGAAGGTAACGAGCTCAAACTGGCCGAGCTCTCGCAAGTTTTGTTCGCCGGCGATGCGCGCCTCGACGATGCCGTTTTCAGAAATCGAAATATCGATGGCATCCTCGGGAACGGTGATCCCTGGCGAGACTTCATGACCGTCTTCGGTCACGATCTGCCCATCAGCGGAAATCGCGAAATTGCCAGCGCGCGTATAGGCTTCGTCGCCATCGGGCAGCAGCACGCGGAAAAGCCCGCGACCGGAAATGGCCATATCAAAATCATTGCCGGTTGCTGTCACGCTGCCTTGTTCGACAATTCGATAGACCGATCCGGTTTTGACGCCGGTCCCGACCTGGATACCGTTGGGCACGACGGTGCCGGCCTCGGCGGAGATAGCGCCGGGGCGCTCCAGCGTCTGATAGAGAAGATCTTGAAACTCGGCGCGTTGGCGCTTGAAGCCAACTGTGTTGAGGTTGGCGATGTTGTTGGAAATCACTTCCACATTGCGCTGCTGCGCAAGCATGCCCGTGGCGGCTGTGTTGAGAGCATTCATTGGTTACGGGGCTCCTTAGGCCGGGTCGGTGAGCGTGCGCACCGCATTGCGGGCAAGCTCGCTAGAGGTTTCAATCAACTGCGCGGCGCCTTCATAGGCGCGCATAATTTCGATCATGTCAGTCATCGCCCGGATCGGCTGGACGTTGGAAATTTCGATAAACCCCTGACGCAAGCGAACGCCCTCGGCGTCGGCGGGCGGGGTAGCCGCTGTAAAGAGATTTGCCCCGGTGCGTCTCAGCTCACGAGGATCATCGACGGCAAAAACACCAAGCCGCGCTATCGGCGCCCCGTTCTGCTGAATTTCCCCTTCTGCAGAGAGCAGGATTGGGCCTTCTTCCGGATCGATCAGAATGGAAGATCGTGACTGATCGAGAACAAGATGACCATCACGCGTGACCAGCTCACCAAAACCATTAACGCCAAAGTGGCCGTCGCGGGTATAGGCAATGTCCGCATCAGTCTGGACCGCGAAAAATCCATCGCCGTCTATCGCGAAATCAAGCGGCGCTTGGGTCGCTTCAAGTCCGCCGGCAGAGAAGTCCGTATAGGAGTCAGCATCGTAAACGAGGGAGACGGTTGGGTCGCCGCCATTGGTCGTGTTAATGCGCGAAATATATTCCTGAAAATTGACCCGCTCGGCTTTAAAGCCGGTCGTCGTCTGGTTCGCGACATTGTTCGCCGCGACATCAAGCGCACGCGAAAGAACAATCTGTTTGGAAAGAGCCGCAGTAATTGCGTTTTCCATTTGTTAATCCCTTTTGCCTTGCCGCGACGATTTCGCAGGTTTGCGCGCAATCCATGTCGCAAGGCCTGTGCCAGACAAAACACAAGCAATATCAATACATTATGATTGCGTGGAAGGGGCGGGCGGAAAAAATTGCCGGGCAAAAAGCGCCGCTGCAACGCTCTTTTAACCCTGTTCAGCGCTGAATAGCGCCGTGAGAGAACCGACGTGAAACGGACGACATATCATGGTGCATGATACAGCGCTTATCGATGGTTTCAATAAAGGCCAGGTGCGCGTGCGCACGCCGGGCAAACATGTCGTCTTGTTTTTGTTTCTTCCCGTTGTCATCGTCGCGTTGGGCGCTGGTCTTTGGCTAAATTTTGTTTCCGAACGGTCGATCGCGGCGCTTGAATATCGCACCACTGCAACCGGTACGAAAACGGCGTATTTTAAACTGCCGGAGTTTCTGGTTGATCTGGCGCCAGATTATAACGGCCGTACGACGTTCCTGAAAATGAGCGTCTCGATTTCACTTGACGAAAAAGACGCCGGCAAAACCGCTGAACATATTGAGGCTATTCAACCCGCTATCACCGAGCGACTTACGTTTTTCTTGCGTGAATTGCGCCCGGAAGACTTTGATGGCTCAGACGGCATGCAGCGTGTGAAGTCAGAAATGCTTCGCCGTATCAATCTCGTTATGGCGCCGGAACGCGTAGACGACGTCGTTATCGAAGAAATCTTTATTCAATAGGAAGCCCATGTCTGAAGCGGAAAAAAATGAAGAGATGGAAGATCAGCCAAACCCGGAAGTGGAATGGGCTGACGACCTCAATCCTGACGATATCAGTGATCTTCTCGGCTTCGACTTGTCGTCGAAAGATGGCGAGGATCGTTCGGGTCTGAAAGCGCTGATAAATTCAGCGCTGGTCTCGCATCGTCGATTGCCGATGCTGGAGATCATTCTTGACCGTGCAGCCCGGCAAATGACGACAAGCCTGCGCCATTTAACCAACGATAATGTCGAAGTCGCGCTCGACGACATCAGTTCAACCCGTTTCGGAGATTTTTTGGGTACGGTTTCGACGCCATCAGTTGTCGGTGTTTTGAAGGCGCAAGGATTGGGGAATTATTGCCTGATCGCCGTCGACGCTGCGTTGGTTTATTCGATTGTTGATGTCTTGCTTGGCGGCCGACGCGGCGCCAATGCGCTCACCATCGAAGATCGCGGCTTCACCCAGATCGAGCTCGGATTGATTGAACGGGTTTTAGAGCTCATGGCTGAGGATTTAACACAGGCTTTTAATCCTGTTGCGGATATATCCTTTAAACTGGACCGGGTCGAAACAACCACGCGGTTTGCGGCCATTGCACAAGATGCTAGCGTTTGTTCTCTGGCGAAATTCCGCATTGATATGGAAGAACGTGGCGGGCGGGCGCTTATCTTGACGCCGCACGCAACGTTGGAACCGATCCACAAGCTTTTGCAGCGTGAGTTTATCAATGAGTCCGGCAACAGTGAAAATGTCTGGCGCGATCATCTGGCGGCGGGAATCGCGGAGGCTAAACTGGATTTGAAAGCTGTTGTCGCCGAAAAAGAAATCACCATCGGCGCTCTTAGCGCACTAACCGCCGGACAAACCATCACGTTTTCCGGGTCGGCAAACCGCCTCGCGGAAATTCGCGCTGGCGATATGACGGTTGCCAGAGGCAGCGTTGGCCGCGCCGGCGACGCAATCGCTATTCGCCTATCCGGCGAAACGAAAATGCCAAGCAATCCACCAGACGCCAGCGTCCCAGATAAAGCCAACGAGGAAGCGGCGTGACAGTAGAAATGATCATCGAGATTATTGTCGGCGTGCTCCTCATTGCGACATGCGCATATTGCTATGTGTTAAGCACAAAACTTCGCACCTTGCGCGAAGGTCAGACGGAGCTTCTTTCCGTCATCAATAAATTCGACGACGCAAGCCGTCGCGCAGAACAAACACTATCGAATATGCAATTGAAAAGTACGCATATGAACCGCAATCTTGACGACGTTACGGCGCGCGCAAATGCGCTCGTTGATGAGCTTTCGGTGATGGTTCATGCCGGCGATCACATCGCTGGCCGCATTGAAGGCGCCGTCAACGAAGCGCGGGCCATTGGCGGTTTGCGCGCTGCAAATGACAGAAGGGCGGCGTCATGAAAACGGCTGCGCGGGCGCGCCTTTTGCCGTTTATTATTTTGGCCCTTGGCGTTTTTGCCGTGCTGAAATTCGGCAATGTCTGGATTGGATTTTCCGGCGCGACGGCGCAGGCGGAATCAGTAAACCTATCGACGTCGATCGCGAGTGCGGGGCAAAGCGCCGCTGCATCGACACCGCGCGGCGCCGAGGCGCCTGACATTGCGCCGGGCGAAGTTGAACGACGTATTCTTGAAAAACTTGCCGAGCGCCACGACGTTCTTGATGC
>JAJFGC010000172.1 GCA_021776345.1 Hyphococcus sp.
TATTGGCGGCGCCGATCATATCGACAAAGACCCGGCGCGCATCGTCAGTAGTGATAATGATTGGCGCACGCAACTGTCCGCCGCCTTCAATCTCAACGCCGGCCGCACGGTCTTTCTCGATCAGGATGGACGTCACTTTCATGGCGGCGCGAATATCAACTTTCGCCGCCTGCGCGGCGCGGCGCAGCGCCGTGACTATTGTGATGGCGCCGCCTTTGGGATAGGCAATCGCCCCTTGCAGACCGGATGTTTCTCCGGCCCAGCGACGCACAAGGTTCATAAAGCTAAATGCCTCGTTCGGCGCCACGCCAGCTCGAAAGACGGCCTCACTGATCATCGCCGTTTTGAGCGCGCCGTCAGGAAGGTAAGCATCAAGCACATCTTCCGCTGTTGCCATGGCGAATAAATTCAGCCGCTTTGCGAGCGCTGATGACGCAGCGCTCATATGCTTTTCCGCATCGCCGCCTTTCCCATTCGCCACTTCATAAGCAGGCCGGCAAAAGGCAGCAGCTTCGAAAACATCATCAATAAAGTGCTGAAACCCCGGCACATCTTGGTCGTCATCAAATGCCGCCGCAGTGGTTTTTAGATCACCGCCAACAAGCAGCGATTTTGCATCCTCGAAAAAATACACACTATCGAGACAGCGCGCCGCGTAAGAGACGCCGTGACGGTAAAGATCAAGATCTGCAATCACTGTCGGGTCAAGAAAATAGACAAGGTGTTCACCGTCTACATAGGAAAGCCCGGGCACAAGTTCGCGCTCGCGCACCGCCCCGCCGACCTCGACAGTCGGCTCCAGCAAAACCGTTTTCAACCCTGCGCGACCGAGATAAGCCGCGGCGGCAAGGCCATCGGCATCGGCGCCGATAATGATGGCGTCAATGCCGCCTTCGATGAGCGCGCCGCTCTGCGTATTGCCGGTTTCTTCAGACACTGGCGAACACCTTATCAACAAGCCGCACGGCTTGCGCGACCGCATTGTGTCGGCTTGGCTGCACAATGACGTTTTCAAGATCGGTGAAGACGGCGGGTCGGTCCGGCGATTCAGCGCCGATCACGGTCAGTTTTGACTTTCGAATGGTCGATCCAAAACCGGAGATGCGGCTCGATAGCTGATCGATCATGCGCCGGGCGACCGCCTGGCGGTCCTGGCCGGTCCATTCACGCCAGCCATCTTCTTCGCGAAACGCCGCTGGGCAATAAGCAGTCTGGACAATGATGTCGCCATTCGGCGCCACCTCAAATTCCACCGGCAAATTATCAGGCAAACGACCGTCCATGACGTTGTCGCGCGCCTTTTGGAGATCATCCAGCCGGTCAAGGATCTGATAGATCGCGCTATCGCCGGCGCCCATCGATTTCATTGGCGTTTTTAGGGAGATGCGCAAAATTGCTTTGGCGGCGCCATGACCGGCAAGCGGCGACACCGACGCGCGAACGCCAGCAGTTTGCGCGGCACCGGGCGAGGCAAAAAAGACAATACCGGCCTTGATCTTTTCGCCGCCGGAAAGCGTGATTGTCCGGTGCTTGCCGCCTTCGGTCGAGACTTCCGCCAGCTTATTTTCGATAATTTGAACCCCGCTATTGCGGCATACGGTTTCAAGAGTGGACAACAGCGACGGCGAATCTTCATCCGCGCGAACCCGCCAGGCATGATCGTCAAAAAATTCCGCCAGCGCGAGCGCAGAACCCGGTTCATGCCCACCAAGCCCCATGGACGACAGCGCATGCGCCGCGACATGCATCTTCAAGGCTTCATCCTGGAAATAATCATCAAGCAGACTTTTGCAATTGCTGGCTGCATGGGTGAGCGATGACAGGGCGCGCACATCGCCAGTGAAGAGCCGGAATGCACCGCCGCCATTAACGTGAACATTGGCGGCGGTCTCCTGCAAGCCATAGGCAGCATCGAGGTTCTTCATCTCGTCAACAAAGTTCGCCCATATAAGGTGGTCGCCGCCGTCAAATTTCGCCAGCGTCGATTTTGTTTCGTTGAGATTTTTATAAGTCGTCAGCTTCTCACCGTCCGGCGCGAGGGTTACGCGCGAAGACACCGGCTCCACAATTAATCCGTATTCGTGCAAATCAAGGCGGCGCCAAACGAAATTTGGAATATCGCAAAACGAGACCGCGGTCGTCTTTTGCTTTGGTGACCGCAGGAGCGCGGTCGCGACGCCGGATCGCGCAGCAACCGCCGCAGCCGCCAGACTTGCCTCGTCCGCGCCAATCACCAATAAATCAAAACTTGTGGTCATGCGCGCTCAAATCGCCCAGTTGATTCTACTTTAGTACTGATTGGTAGCGTCGCGCCACCTCGGATTGAAGTTGCACCAGCAGACGTTCCGCCTCATCGATAGTCGCCGTACCACAGACATTCGTCATGCGCGCGGTTAACATCTCGCCTGCGCGCGCCGGATCAAAAATTCCGCCCGTCGCGGCGCGCGCCGTATGCAAAACGATATTGAACATCTGTTGTGCCCGTCTCAGCATTTCGGCATCATCTTTGGCCAATGCTCCCCTTTGCGCGAACCAGACAATCGCATCTGCCGTTGATGGCGGGGCCCTGCCGGACGCGGCGCCGGTAATCAACGCGAAATACTGACAGATAAAGGCAATATCGGTGAGCCCGCCCAAGATATTCTTTACGTCCCAGGGACTTTTGCCCGGTTTGGCCTCGAGCAAACGGTGGCGCATATCCTTAACATCGACGGCAACAGCGGTTGGGTCGCGGGGGCGGCGTAAAATTGTATCCACCTCTTCGTCAATGCGCGATGCAAGCACTTCCGGACCGGCGACAATGCGCGCCTTCGTCAGCGCCATTAACTCCCAGGTCCATGCCTCTTCCGCATAATACCGACGAAAGGCGCCAAAACTAACCGCCGCAGGCCCCGCCCCGCCGGACGGACGCAATTGCATATCGACCTCATAGAGCGTTCCTTCCGGCGTCTGGGCGGAGAGCGCCGTCACAATGCGGCGAACAAGGCGCGTGTAATATTCCGTAGGGGAAAGACTGCGCGGCCCGCTCGACACGACGCCAGCCGGCGCATCGTAGATGAACATTAGATCAATGTCCGATGTCGCCGTCATCTGTCGGCTGCCCAATCGCCCAAGACCGATCACCGTCAAGGCGCCGTCAATCTCGCCATGCTGCGCGCGCATTTCTTCTTCCGCCGCTGGCGCGAGCGAGGCAATAGCTGCATCAGCAATCGCTGTAAAATAATGCGCGCCCTCGTCGGGTGGACGAAGCCCGGCGGCAAGTTGGGCGGCAAGTGGAAATTTTTGCTCCGCCGCCCAGCGCCGCGTCTGATTGAGTTTATCCTCATAAGCGGGCGATGCGGCAAGAAGGGCCGATAGAGCGGGCGCATAAGTCGCCGGGTCGGGCGGCGGCGCGGAGAGCCCATTTTCAATAAAGCCCTCGACAACATTGATGCGCTGAGACAATTGGCGCCCAAGATAAGGTGAGATCGTCATGATCCGGATTAACGTATCGAAGAGCTCAACATTGTTGACCAAAAGCGAGAAGACCTGAACGCCGGAAGGAAGGTTGGAGAGAAAATCCGCAAACGCAAAAAACGCATCATCCGGATTGCTGGCTTTTGACAAGGCGGTAATCAAGGGCGCCATCAACGTCGTCAACAAAATGCGCGCGCGCTCCGTCCGGGTTGCGCGTAAGCCCCCCGCATGCCACCGCCGGATGGTTTCGCTCACCTCCTCTGCACGGGAAAACCCGAGACCTTTTAGATTCTCAATCGTCGACGGGTCGCCTTCAACACCTGTAAAGACCAGAGGTCCGATCTCCGCGAACTCGTCGGCCTCGCTGCGAAAGAGCTCATCATAATAGGTCTGCACCATTTTCAGTGTCGCTATCAGCCTATCACGAAGAGCGGCTGGGTCTTTTTCGCCAAGAAAGCAGGCGAGCCGCGCAATTTTGTCCGGCGCCGACGGAATGCGATGCGTTTGCTCGTCATTGATCATCTGCAGACGATGTTCAACCAGGCGCAAATAGACATAGGCCTCGGCAAGCGCATCACACTCTTTGCTTTCCGCATGGCCGCTTTTCTTCAACCCAGCTAGCGCATCAAGGGTAGTGCGATGGCGCAGGTCGGCGTTCTTGCCGCCAAGTATAAGTTGCTGCGTCTGCGCGTAAAACTCGATCTCGCGAATGCCGCCGCGGCCAAGCTTGATGTCATGACCTTCAAATTCAATTTCAGCGCCGCCTTTCGCCGACTGGATCTGACGCTTGACGGCCTGCACATCTTCGATTGCGGCAAAGTCAAGATATTTGCGCCAGACATAAGGCCGAAGCGCGGCGAGAAACTTCTCACCGACAGCAATGTCACCTGCCGCTGCGCGCGCCTTGATGTAGGCCATGCGTTCCCAGTTCTGGCCAAAGGCTTCATAATAGGCTTCCGCGGCGCGCGTTGATATCGCCAGCGCTGAAACGCCGGGGTCAGGCCGAAGCCTTAAGTCCGTACGGAAAACATAACCGTCGGGCGTTTGCGTTTGTAACAGATGCACCATGCGCTTTGCCGCTTTGACCGCGGCTATTTGCGCGTCCGCACTTGTCGCAAAGCCCATCACTTCATGATCGAAGATGACGATAAGGTCGATATCGCTCGAATAGTTTAACTCTTCGGCACCGTGTTTGCCCATCGCAATGACCGCGATACCCTCAACACTGCGGTCAAGTTTTGCGTGCGCCGCGCCGATCTTGAGCGCCGCATCAACCGCCGCATCGGCAAAGGTCGAGACCGCTTGCGCCGATTGCATTACGCCCCAGGCGCCGGCGATATCAGCAAGGGCGATCGTGAGCGCCGCCTTGTCCTTTGCCTGGCGCAGCGCCTTCAACTGCTCAGCCTCAGTTTCAATCGTAATGGTTTTGGCGGCGCGCTCGCACGCCTCCGCAAGCGCCGCCGAAGGCGGATTTTTCAAAATCTCAATCAGTTGATCCGGCGCGCGCGACATCAACCGGCGCAAATAAGGTGAGCAACCAGCAACGCCCTGGATGAGGTTTTGCTCCGGCCTAGCGAGTTCTTTAAACCGGGGCTCAAGATCATCGATCAGCTGCTGCGCCGCCGCCATGTCATAGGCTAGTGGGACAGTTTTGATCGCCTTGCCGAGAGGTTTTTCCTGAATCATCAATGCTCGTAGTTCATCACGGTCCGACGGCAAGCGCCAGCGCTACTGGCAAAGAAAAACCGCCGCACGGCGCTTGCCGGCGGCGGTTTTCACCGTCGAATAGGGTCTTGACGACTTAGCAGCCGGCCGCGCCTTTCAGGTAAGAAGACGGACGGAAACGAAGGCTTTTGGACGCCTTGATTTTAATCTCTTCGCCAGTGCGCGGATTGCGGCCTTTGCGGGCAGCGCGCTTTGACACAGTAAAAGTGCCGAACGTGCCGATTGTATATTTGCCGTCTTTTTTGGCGCGTTTCAGGCCGCTTTCGATTTCACCAAAAACGAGTTCAACAACGCGCTTTGCCTCGGCGTTGCTCATGTCGCCAGTTTTCGCGACATTGGCGATAAATTCTGCTTTGCTCATAACCGGTTCCTTAGATTGTAACATTCTGGAAAGTGTGTTGCGCGGCGTACACTCCCGGCAACGATGTTGAATCAAAAAGAACTGATTTGCTCGAGGTCGCAAGGGCCAATTGCAAGGAAAGCTTGTTTTTAGCAGGGGTTATTGAAAAGCAGTGTGGTTATTTCTGATCAGCGGGCGGAAAAACCATGACGATTCGCAAGCCCTTTTGCTCGCCATCCGCAGGCTCTTTATTGGCATCATCCAACCGCAGTTTGGCGCCGTGAGCATGCGCGATCGCGGCAGCCAAGCTCAAACCCAGGCCGCTGCCTTGCGTCGTCCGGCTTTCTTCAAGCCGCACATAACGTTCCAAAACGCGCTGGCGATCATCGGGGTGAATGCCCGGGCCGTCATCGGAAACGCTGATGGCGGCGCTGCCATTTTTCGCCGGACCGACCCGCAATTCGATGTGCTTGCCGCCGACGGCATATTTCAGCGCATTGTCGAGAAAGTTTGCAATCGCCTGAGAGACAAGCTCGCGCGAGCCCTTGACCGTTGGCGACGGCGCCGTCACGAGGGTTAGCTCAAATCCGGCTTCCTGCGCCGCTGGCTCGTAGAGCTCCGCCATCTCTTCCGCGATCGCGACAAGGTCTATTCGCTCTCTAACGCTTGCGCTCTCACCAGAACGAATACGCGCGATCGATAACAGCGCATTAAACGTTCCGAGCATGCGCTCGGTTTCTTCAAGCGTCGCCTGCAGTGCTGCTTCCTGCTCTTTTGGTCCACTTTTCATCGCATCAGTCAACCGGTTGCGGATGCGCGTTAAGGGCGAGCGCAGATCATGAGCGATATTGTCGGAGACCTCACGCATGCCGGTCATCAACTGTTCAATTTGATCGAGCATCGAGTTGAGATTATCGCTTAAGTGATCAAGCTCATCGCCGGCGCCAGTCTTCGGGATACGGCGCGATAAATCGCCGGCGCGGATTGCGCGCGCGGTTTTATTGACGGTCTCGACGCGGCCAAGCAGCGACCTTGAAAACAATATCCCGATGATGACGCCGAGCAGCACAGTTGCCGCCAAAATGCGCAGGAGAATGTTGGCGAGGCTGCCGCGCAAATCCTCCCGCGCAGCAATGTCGCGCGCCACGACCACCAGAAAAGACTGCTCCGCCTCCGACGAGGAGCGAAACCGCATGAGCTTGCCGCGAGCCTGGCGTTGCTCAATGCCGATTTCCCGGCCCGCAGCGTCAAGGATCGGCCGCTCAAACTCAAAGTCGAAAAACCCGCCTTCCGTGTCCACCGCTTCCGGCGGCAGGGCGGTGAGATTGCCCGCAAGGACCGCGCCGGACGGCGCCCCGATCAGCATATAAATACTGTCATCGCGCCAGGCCGTGCGTTGACGAATGACCCTGGTCAACATGCCGGGGCCGCTTTCGCCGAAGAGATCGGCAAGCACGATCAACTCATTGTCGATGATAATATCGGTCTGGCGCGCCGCTGCGCCGAACGATGCGCGATAGACAACGGCGCCCAAGACGCCAACCGCCCAGGTGAACAACAAAACAAAGATCAGCGTAAAGCGGAACGACGTCGTGCGGAATAGCCGCAGCATCAACTTAGTCTGCGTCCGAAATTGTGTACCCGGCGCCGCGCACTGTTTTTAAGAGCGGCTTGTCAAAACCCTTATCGATCTTAGAGCGCAACCGCGAAATGTGCACATCGATAACATTTGTCTGCGGATCAAAATGATACTCCCAGACATTTTCCAGGAGCATGGTGCGGGTCACAACCTGACGGGCATGGCGCATCAAATATTCAAGCAAGCGAAATTCGCGCGGTTGTAGATCGATCTTTTGCGCCGCACGGCGGACGGTGCGCGTAATCAAGTCCAGTTCCAGATCACCAACCTGATAGCGCGTTGTCACATCGCTTGACGCTGGCGCAGACCGCCGCCGTCCCAACGCCTCAACCCGCGCCAATAATTCCTGAAATGCATATGGCTTAACGAGATAATCATCGCCGCCTGCCTGCAACCCGGACACACGGTCATCAACCTCGCCGAGCGCTGACAGGAATAAAGCCGGCGTCTCGTCGCCTTCGTCGCGGCGGCGCGATAACAAGACCAGCCCGTCCATCTTCGGCAGCATCCGGTCGACGACATAAGCGTCATAATCGCCCGCCGACGCCATCTTGTGACCAGTTTCGCCGTCAAGCGCGTGATCAACCACATGGCCGGCCTCGCGTAAGCCCTTTGCGGCAAAGGCGGCAGCTTCCGCATCGTCTTCAATCAGGAGAATTCGCATATAGCCTACTTAATCTCATTACGGTGTAAAAGCAAAAGCGGTCGTGCGACTTTGGGGGAGCGCCGCACGACCGCTTCTGGAACCCAACTATCGAAATAGCGCGCTCAATTCCGTTGCCTACTGGTCCAACGAAAGCGCGCCAAACTGACGGTTCGGCCCGAACTGCATGCGCAGGAGAACGGCGTCTTTGCCAGCCTTCTTCGCATTATCAATCTTGTCACGGAGCGCATTGCCGGTGGTGACTTCCTCACCGTCAATCTGCAAAATTACGGCGCCGGCGCGAAGACCGGCGTCTTGCGCCGGGCTGCCCGGCTTAACGCCCGTGACCATAACACCCTCAACACCGTCCGGCACGCGGAATTGTTGACGCAGCATGTCGTTCAGCTCGGTAACGCGCAGACCGACATCGGTTGCCAATGTATCATTGTCATTCGCCGGGTCCTCGTTTTCCGCCAGGATCGTTTCGCCATCGCGCACGCCGAGCGTCACGGTGATGTTGCGGGTTTTACTGTCGCGCAACACTTTAAGTTTCACTTTTTCACCCGGCGCAAAAGACGCGACCTTGCGTGACAATTCATTGGGGCTTGCGACATCCGTATCGGCAACGCCGAGAATAACATCGCCGCTTTCAAGGCCGGCTTTTTCTGCGGGCGTATTGTCAATCACTTCCGCAACGAGGACGCCGCCTTCTTCCTTCAGGCCAAGGGCTGCGGCCAGTTCGGTCGTGACCTCCTGCAACTGAATGCCGAGCCAGCCGCGCGTGACTGATCCATTAGCAATAAGTTGGGAAATGGTGTCGCGTGCGACTTTCGCGGGGATCGCAAAGCCGATGCCGACGCTGCCGCCATTGGGTGAGAAGATCGCCGTGTTGACGCCGACAACACGGCCTTTGAGATCAAAGGTCGGGCCGCCTGAATTGCCGCGGTTGATCGGCGCGTCAATCTGAATGAAATCGAGATACTGGTTTTCCCGGTTCTGACCGCCAATCGCAGACACGATACCGCTGGTCACCGTACCGCCCAGGCCGAACGGGTTGCCAACAGCAACCACCCAGTCCCCGACGCGCAAACTCACATCCTCGGCAAATTCCACATAAGGCTGGTTTTTGTTTGCGGCGACTTTAAGGACGGCAAGATCCGTTAACGGATCAGTGCCGACAATCTCGGCATCAAGCTCTTGTCCGTCAGCCAGGCGAACCCGCACGCTATCCGCATCGGCAACAACATGATTGTTGGTGACAATATAGCCATCACGATTAATGAAGAACCCGGACCCTTCCGCAGCCTGGCGGCGGGTTCCGTCTTCAAACGGATCATTTTGCTGCTGACCGTCTGGGCCGTCAAACCGGAAATTAAAAAAATCCTCGAATTGGCTTGGCATCCGTGGGCCTTGTACTTCACGCTCAACCAGGATGCTGACCACCGCCGGGCTAACGCGCTCAACGAGATCAGCAAAAGACAATGTGCCATCTGCTGCAACCGGCGGCGCCATTAACCGCGGCGC
>JAJFGC010000173.1 GCA_021776345.1 Hyphococcus sp.
ACGGATAACCTCGTCACGCCGGTCCTGACAGAAGTCGATATCGAAGTCCGGCATCGACACCCGCTCTGGGTTCAAGAACCGCTCAAACAGAAGACCGAAGCGCAAGGGATCGAGATCGGTAATGGTCAGGACCCAGGCGACAACGGAACCAGCACCGGACCCCCGGCCCGGCCCGACAGGAATGCCCTGGCCCTTGGTCCACTTGATAAAGTCAGAAACAATCAGAAAGTAACCGGGAAAGCCCATCGAATTGATGATCTCAAGCTCGCGCTTTAGCCGCGCCCAATAATCTTCCTCAGGCGCCGCCAGCTCGATGGTCTTGAGGCGTTCTTTCAGGCCTTCGCGCGCCTGGCGCTCCAGTTCCATCGCCTCGGCTTTCAGCGACTCTTCTTCGTTGTCGCCAACCTTAACAAAGCGTGGCAGAATCGGGTCATGAAAGCGCGGGCGAAACGCACAGCGCTTTGCAATCTCCACCGTGTTCTCAATCGCCTCCGGCAGATCATCGAACAACGCAATCATTTCCTCTGCGGTTTTGAAATAATGGTCCGGCGTCGCCTGACGACGGTCATCCTGATGGACATAGGCGCCGTCTGCGATGCACATCAGCGCATCATGGGCTTCATAATCCTCCGGGGTCGGAAAAAACGGCTCGTTGGTCGCGACCAGAGGCAGGCCCAATTCATAAGCGAGATCAATCAGCCCAGCCTCGGCGCTATCGTTAGCGCGCGCTTCATGGCGTTGAACCTCTATATAAAGCCGATCCGGGAACAGCGCGGCGAGACGCTTGACCGCGGTGCGCGCCTCGTCCGGGCGACCTTCGCGCAACAACCGGTCTATCGGCCCTTCATACCCCCCTGTGAGGCAAATAAGCCCGTCCGAAAAACCCTCAAGTCGATCCAGCGCGGAGCAGGCGCCGTCTTCCGATGCCGCCGCCAAAAACGCTTCGCTGGTGAGCTTGAGAAGGTTTTTATACCCCGTTTCTGATTGCGCCAGCAGGACAAAGGACGGATGGCGCTCACCGCGAGCGAGCGGCAAACCAAAATCCGACGCCTGAAACGCTTGCTCAATTCCGATAATCGGCTGCACGCCAGCGCCAGCCAGCGTCGTTGAAATCTCAAGCGCGCCAAACAGGTTGTTGGTGTCGGTCACGGCGACCGCGGGCATCTTCGCCTCGAGGCATAAATCCTTAAGCCTCGAGACCGGGATTGCCCCCTCTGACAGTGAATAGGCGGAGTGAAGGTGGAGGTGGATAAAACGCGCCGTCATGAGGGATCGCTTCCCGCTACTTAATGGTTCTTCAGGAATAAGCGGGGCGTCACGCCCCCAATAACGCGCCCCATAATTGCGCCGCGCTAATCACCATCAGGAGTACGCCGAGTCCGACGACATCACGCAAGGTTTCGTTTTCCATAGCTGAATTCCTCGTTTCATGTTCGTCTTTTGTTCTATATTCCCCTTTTGTTCTCAACACAAGTGAATGGCGATATAATACTTGACGTACCCAAAATAGTGATTATATTAGGGTTATCAAAAGGATAATCCCATGTCGATCTTAAGCGCCAAGCACTTCCACGACGAAAAAGCAGCATATCGCTACGTTGAAGCCCGAATTTGGCCGGATGGTCCAATCTGCCCGCATTGCGGCGGCGTCGAGCGGATCGGCAAGCTGGGCGGCAAATCCACCCGGATTGGCGTCTACAAATGCTACCAGTGCCGCAAGCCTTTCACTGTCAAGGTCGGGACCATTTTCGAGGCGTCTCACCTGCCCTTGCGGGTTTGGCTGCAGGCGATCTTTTTGATGGTCGGCAGCAAGAAAGGCATCAGCTCTAACCAGCTTCACCGGGCGCTTGGCGTCACCCTCAAAACCGCTTGGTTTTTGTCGCATCGTATTCGTGAGGCGATGCGCCTTGGCATTCTGGCGCCGTTCGGATCGCAGGGCGGACCTGTGGAGGTCGATGAAACTTTCATTGGTAACGACAAGCAAAAGCCGTCGCCAACCGGCAACAAGCGCGCCGCGCATATGAATAAGGTTCTATCGCTGGTTGACCGCGATAGTGGTCAGGTCCGCAGCTACGTTGTTGATGATCTCAGGGCTTCAACCATTGCGCCGATCCTTAGCGAGAACATTTCCCGCGAGGCGCGGCTTATGACCGATGAAGCCAAACACTACAAGGGGCTTGGCTGGAATTTCTCAGAGCATGGCGTCGTGGCGCATTCAAAAGACGAGTACGTCAAAAAAGAAGACGTGACCGTTCACACCAACACCATCGAGGGCTATTTCTCAATTTTCAAACGCGGCATGCGCGGCGTCTATCAGCACTGCGACAAGAAGCACCTGCACCGCTACATGGCCGAATTTGATTTCCGCTATTCCAACCGCGTTGCGCTCGGCGTTGATGATACCGAACGCGCAGACAATGTGCTAAGAGGCGCATCAGGAAAGCGCCTCACCTACCAAACAACTCGTAGCAGAGGGCCCGCTTTCTCATGGAAAGAAGGATATTCATGGCCGAAAAGCGAAAGCCGAAACTGACGAAAGTAACGGACAAAAAGCAGTCGGAGAACTTCAAAAAGGTCGCAAGAGAATTAGAAGCCGATGGCGACCTAAACCTCACAGAGGCTGAGGAGAAACTAGATCGAATACTGAAAGCTAATAAGAGTCGGGAGAAATCAAGTCATCAAGATTCATAGCGCCTTCAACAGCGCTATTTGCTTCTACTGAAGTCCATCTACTCAACAACCCCTGAGTCATAGCGCCGTTTAGTGGAAAATTTGCTGGTTTTCTATTTTAGGTTGTGTGTGATCTGACTTTTCTTAGGGGGAGTTTATGAACGATGTCGATGTCGCACGGATCATGCTGTCTATTTTGGGGGATCAGATTCGCGCTGAAGAAGTTCAACTCCAAAACGAATCTGATCCTCGTCGTCGGGCGACAGTCCATAAGCTAGCGCGCGCTCGTAAGTGGCGGCAGTCACTTTCGCAATATTATCTAAGTCGGTTAGCGGCTGATGGCTCGTGCGGATCGCAACTTTCAACACGGTCGCCAGCAGATCAGGCTGTATTGCCCTCGATTGCGGCCCTATAAGGTCTTCCACAGACCACCCGATCACCTTCGCCAAGGCTTCCAGTGAGCCGATTTTGATTGAGCGCGTTTTATCGCCGTCAAGAAACTGTTGAAGGTGGTTAGGCCCGAGGCCCGCCTGCTCGGACCAGCGCCTAGCCGCTAAATCTTTCGATTTAATGACGAATTTTATCCGCTGCCTTGTGCGCTCGTTAACGTTCATAACCATCAACCCCAAGCAAGTTTTCCCAGCGTTCCTCTGCGTCTGCGAATAAGTGGGCTTCGCCAGCATACCCTGCACCACGACGCGATTGCTGCCATTCCAATCAAGCGACGCATCGAAATACGCATTCAGAAAAACCATTACGCCTCGATCCCAATCGGAACCGAATATGGCCCTAGCAAATCGTTCCGAACTGTTCACTTAGCATCCTAACCCCGTGGGTACGGCAGGTAAAATATTGCCAAGTGAATTCAACGAAGAAAATTGGCGGGGCCCAGCTAACAGCCGATTCACTGTGCAGCTTCGAGGGCCTCAATGTCCGCGCCGCGGATGGCGGCTAGGTTTGTGGTGATCTTCTCCGCTGGCCAATTCCACCAGGCAATCGCTAGCAATCTTTCGGTCACTTCGTTAGGGAACCGGCGCTTTACCGTTCTGGCGGGATTGCCGAGGGCGACGCTGTAAGGCGGGACATCGCTGGCGACCACGGCCTTGGCGCCGATGATGGCGCCGTCGCCGATGGTGACGCCCGGCAAAATCGTCGCCCCGGTTCCGATCCAGACATCATTGCCGATAACGGTGTCGCCGCGCGAGCCTTTCGCCCAATCGACATGCACGTCTTCCCAGCCTTCGCCGAAAATCGAGAACGGATAGGTCGAGAAGCCCTCCAGCGCATGATTGGCGCCGTTCATGATGAACTCTACGCCCTCTGCGATGGCGCAGAAGCGGCCGATGATGAGGCGGTCGCCCATATGCTCGAAATGATAGAGCACACAGCGCGAGACAAAATGTTCCGGTCCCGCCGGATCGTCATAATAGGTGTAGTCGCCAATTTCGATCATGGGGTGATCGACGATTGGTTTTAAGAACGCGACCTGGGTAACGCCTTTTAGCGGATGAACGGTTTGAGGGTTTGGCCCTGAGAATTGAACAGGCATAATCAGTCTCCGGATGAAATATAAAAAGGCACGCCGCCCGCAGGCGACTATTCATTCAACAATCTGATTATTTGTTCACCGGGACGCACTCCTTAGGTCGTTTTTACATAGCCCATTTTGAGCAACACGCCACCCTTAATGATTCGGTTGAAATCGTATGTACGAGAATGGCCCCTTGACGACCCCATGGCCGAAATTGTTGTGTCTCCTTTCAGCGTCAAAGAAACCATTAACTGGCGCCAGTTCACGTGGCGAGAATTCGCCAATTCTGTTGAAAAAGTCTTCGATTTGAAAGGCGTCCTCATTCCTTCTGGATCGAGGTCAAGGTTTTTCGCCGCCGTGAGTGACTTGTTTTTCTGTTTTATCTTCACACCGGCGCCGTTTTGTTTGGTTGAAGGGTAA
>JAJFGC010000174.1 GCA_021776345.1 Hyphococcus sp.
GCGCACGATCATTAAAGAGCGCATGGATCAGGGCGCCCAGTCAGCGTTTATTGACAAAGCCATTGCGGATGTGCGCTCGAAGCTGAATTGATGGCGCCCCCGCCCGAGGCCCAATCGGTTCTTCTCTTCTGGTTTGAAGAAACAAAACCCATCCAATGGTTCCGCCGCGACAAAGCCTTTGACCAACTGGTTCGGACGCGCTTTGGCGCTCTTCATCAACAAGCGCGAACCGGGCAGCTTGACGATTGGCGCAGTGAAGCGGCAGGCTCCCTTGCTCTGATCATTATCCTTGATCAGGTCTCACGAAACATCTTCCGCGACAGGCCTGAGGCTTTTGCCCAGGATCGCCAAGCGCATGAAGCAGCAAAAGACGCCATCAAGCGCGGCTTCCCGCAGCAATATCCGGCAAAAGAGCAGGCGTTTTTCTATATGCCGTTTATGCACTCGGAAGACTTTGCGGCACAGGAAGAATGCGTGAGGCTGTTTCAGGAAAACCTTCCCGACACCAATAATGTCGAATACGCCATTAAACACCGGGATATTATCGCCCGGTTTGGGCGCTTCCCTCACCGCAATAAAATTCTTGGACGCAAATCAACGCCGGAAGAAACCCAGTATATGAAAGATGGCGGGTTTAACCCTTAAGCCTGGGCTCGTCATATTCATGCGGCGCGAGCGGACGGCGCTTTTCCAACAATTCGTCAAGCGGCACGGAAGTTCCGTCTCCCTGTACAATTCGCACATGATGACGCTTTAAATTTCTTGCATGGGCGGCGCCGCAGGAATGAGCGATCATCGCCACATCCTTGCGCATTTTATCAACATAGCTTGCAACGCGCGGGGCTTTGACTTTCGGGTCGAGCCCGCGTTGCAGGCTTTTCTTATGGGTCGTCACGCCGGTCGGACAATTGTTTGTATGGCAACGAAGCGCCTGAATGCAGCCAATGGAAAACATGAAACCACGAGCCGTATTGACAACATCGGCGCCGGCGCAATAGGCCCAGGCGACCTCCGCCGGCGTGACGAGTTTGCCGGCCGCAATGATTTTGATGCGATCGCGAAGCCCGCGCCGTTCGAGAATATCGGTCAGCATCGGCAAGGCCTGTTTGATCGGCAGGCCAACATTGTCCATCAACGACATCGGCGCCGCGCCAGTTCCCCCTTCCCCGCCATCGAGCGTAATAAAGTCCGGCGCTGCTTCCATGCCGCGCCGTTCAATCGCATCGCAAAACTGATCAAGCCATCCATAAGCGCCGAGGACAGTTTTAAAGCCCGTCGGCAGTTTCGAAACTTCACGCACATGGGCGACAAAATCCAGGAGATCATCGACACTATCAATTTCCGGATGGCGGTTCGGCGAGATCGACGCCTTGCCAGCGGGGATGCCGCGTATCTTCGCAATCTCGCGCGTGACTTTTACCGCTGGCAACATCCCGCCTTTGCCAGGCTTGGCGCCTTGCGCCAGTTTGATCTCGATCATCTTAACGTCAGGGTGGGCGGAGACTGCCGCCAGCTTCTTGTCGTCGAGACCGCCATCCTTATCGCGCACGCCATATTTTGCCGTGCCGATCTCAAAGACGATGTCGCAGCCGCCTTCGAGATGATAGGGCGAAAGCCCGCCCTCACCGGTATCCATAAAACATTTCGCAAGGCCGGCGCCGCGCGATAGCGCCTGCACCGCCGGCTTCGACAAGGAGCCATAACTCATCGCCGATATATTGATGATCGAAGAGGCGAGATAAGGGTTTTGCGTATACGGACCAAATTCAACCGGCGGCGGGTCCGTCGCCTCTTCATCTAGGCGTGGAAAGGCGCAATTGACAAAAATCGGCGTGCCGACAAGGTTAAGATTTCGAGTGGAGCCGAAAGGCAGCGTATTGTTGCGGCCCTTGGCGGATTTATAGATCCAGTCCCGTTCAGCGCGATTAAACGGCATTTCCTCGCGATCAAGGGCGAAAAAATATTGCCGGAAAAACTCACCAAGACGCGTGAACAACTCTCGAAACCGACCGACGACAGGATAGTTGTGACGCACCGCATCTTTCGACTGGGTTGAATCCGAGACATACATATAAATGACAGTGAGAACGCCAAGCCCCACCACAAAGATGAACAGGGTCGACAACAGCTGCAGCCCGTCCATTGTGAACTCTCTCAAGAAATCCATATGCCTCGGCGCCCCTTTTCACACATAGCGTTGAGGCGCGAGGTTAGGTAACTTGGAGAGCGATTGAAAGGGGCCAACAACATTGTGAAGAGATCGCCGTCGCGCAAAGAGCCGGGACAATCATTAAAAACCATGCCGTCGGCGCCAAGAGCGGAACTGGGAGAGCCTTTATTCCGCTGCTTGCGCCGGTTCGGCGGGCGTCCACCGCAGAACCGGTTTTCGCGCTGCCGCCGTTTCATCAAGACGCCGGCGCGGGGCATGAATTGGCGCTGCCTTGAACGCCGCCGCCTCACCTGCCTTGGCGCGTTTTGCCAATGACAAAAGCGCGTCGCAAAAAAGGTCAAGCTCGCGCTTTGATTCTGACTCCGTTGGCTCGATCAACATCGCGCCATGAACAACCAGCGGAAAATACATCGTCATCGGATGATAGCCTTCATCAATCATCGCTTTGGCAAAATCGATCGTCTCAACGCCGGTGCCTTTTAAGAAACGATCATCGAACAGCGTTTCATGCATGCAATGCCCGTCAAAGGCCGACGACATTTCTGATCTGAGGCGTGTTTGCACATAATTGGCGTTGAGCACAGCATCTTCCGCCGCTTGAGCGATCCCGTCTTTGCCGTGACTCATCATGTAAGAGAGGGCGCGGGTAAACATGCCCATCTGACCATGAAACGCTGTGAGTCGACCGAAACTTTCAACGCTCTCGCCCTCTGACTTCGCCGCGCGGCGGGTCTCAACCAGATGATATTCACCGTCCTCATGAACAACAAAAGGAATTGGCGCAAACGGCGCCAGTGCTTCGGACAGAACGGTCGGACCGGAACCGGGACCGCCGCCGCCATGAGGCGTTGAAAAGGTTTTATGCAGATTAATATGCATCGCATCGACACCGAGATCGCCTGGTTTCACCTTGCCGGCAATGGCGTTGAAATTAGCGCCGTCGCAATAAAAATAACCGCCCGCTTCATGCACCGCATCGGCGATGGCGCGGATATCACGCTCAAAAAGACCGCATGTGTTTGGGTTGGTCACCATGATTCCGGCGACATCGTCCCCAAGTTTTTCTTTCAGTGCGGCAAGATCGACCCGGCCTGTCTTGTCCGCAGGGATTTCGTCGACGGTAAAGCCGCATTGCACCGCGGTTGCCGGGTTGGTGCCGTGGGCCGATTCCGGCGCCAGTACGCGGGTGCGTTTGTCTTGCTCGCCGCGCGCTTCGATCGCCGCTTTGATCGCCATCATGCCGCAAAGCTCGCCATGGGCCCCGGCTTTTGGCGACATCGCCACAGCCGGCATGCCGGTCAATTCTTTCAGCCAAAACGCGAGCGTATCGATCAACTCTAACGCCCCTTGCACGGTCGCCCTTGGCGCCAACGGATGCAGGTCAGCGAACCCGGGCAAACGCGCGATCTTTTCATTCAGCCGTGGATTGTGTTTCATCGTGCATGAGCCCAGCGGAAACGGCCCCATGTCGATGGCATAATTCTTTTGGCTGAGGCGGACGAAATGGCGCATCGTCTCAGGTTCGGAAAGCCCCGGCAAACCGATATCGGTATCGCGCGCCAATCCGCCAAGGCGATTTTCTTTCATCCCGGGTTCGGGCAAATCTACGCCGCAGCCGCCAATATCGCCAATCTCAAACGATAAGGCTTCTTCAATCTGCAGCGCCTTGTTACCGGTGAAGGTCGCCGCTTGACTTGTCTCAGCGCTGTCCGCCCGGGTTGGCCGGCCTTGGGTGTTCATTGTCATTATTGGTTTTCTTCTGATGATGGAGAAGGACCCGATAGCGCCGCGCAGGCGTCTGCCGGATTGCCTTCAACGGCGACGGAGGTGGGGCTGATTTCGATTACTCGGTTCAAAGAGAGGCTTTCAGCGGAGCCAAGCTCTTCAAGGTTTTCGATCTCATTTTTGCTCAAACAGTTTCGCAGACCACTAATTTCGATCCGAAGATAACTGCCGCGTTCTTTTTCCGCCCCGTCCTGGCGCCAGCCACAGCGCAGCAAAACAGAGTTTATCGACGCAAATTGTTTCAGCTGCGCGGCGACGTCCGCTTTCATAACATCGGAAACGGGTGCGGATGTCCTCGCCAGCTGGTTGAGCGTAACGCCGTCGCCTTGCAGCTGGATCCCCTCCAGCGCGCCAAAGCTCATCGCGACTTCGTAGATGTCAGTTTCCGAGCAAGCGACTTTATAGGATCGTATTTGCGGAAACCCCTGAAAGGCGACGTCAATCGGCCCCGGTGCGTCCTGCGCTGTCACGCCCGTTGCAAATGTCGAAGCAAAAGCTGCAATAACAACTCTTCGGAACATTACACCACCTCCCGCAACCCCGAGGCTAAAGCTTCAATGTCGGCGTCGCTCACACATTCCGTTGCCGCGAGTATTAGCAGGTTTTCGAGCGATTTTTCACCCGGCCATAAACGCTCGCCCGGGACACCAGCAAGTATGCCGTTTTCCGCCAATTTATCGACAATATCGTTGGCGTTTTTTGGAAGACGCACCGTAATTTCGTTGAAGAAGGACTTGTTGACGAGGTCGACGCCATCTATCGCCTTGAGCGCGTCAGCCGTCTTGCATGCCGCCTCATGATTGAGCGCCGCGATCTTTCTGAGGCCCGCCTCACCAAGCAATGTCATGTGAATGGTAAAGGCGAGTGTGCATAATCCGGAGTTTGTGCAAATATTCGATGTCGCTTTATCACGGCGAATATGTTGCTCGCGGGTCGAGAGCGTCAGAACAAAGCCGCGCTTTCCTTCCGCGTCCGTTGTTTCTCCGCACAACCGGCCAGGCATCTGGCGCACATATTTTTGACGCGTTGCAAAGAGCCCGACATAAGGCCCGCCAAAACCAAGCGCATTACCGATTGACTGGCCTTCGCCAACGAAAATATCGGCGCCCATTTCACCAGGGCTTTTCAGCGCGCCAAGCGACATCACTTCCGTCACAACAGCAACCAGCAGCGCGCCTTTTTCATGCGCCGCTTCTGCGATTGGCGTTAAGTCGCGAATATTGCCGAAGACGTCCGGTGTTTGAACGATGACACAAGATGTTTCGTCATCGATCATAGCGATGATGTCTTCGCTTGCATCAACATCTGCCGGCGCCAGCACAACATCATCATTGTGGAGTTCAAGATTGGTGCGGGTGACGGCTGCATAATGCGGATGCAAGCCGCCGGATAAAACCGCTTTTTTGCGCTTGGTAATCCGCCGCGCCATCAGCGCCGCTTCGGCGCAGCCGGTCGATCCGTCATACATTGAGGCGTTGGCGACCTCCATGCCGGAGAGCGCGGCGACCTGGGTTTGAAACTCAAAGAGATACTGCAGTGTGCCTTGCGCGATCTCCGGCTGATAAGGCGTATAGGCGGTCAAGAACTCCGAGCGCTGAATAATATGATCGACCGTCGCCGGAATATGATGTTTGTAGGCGCCGCACCCGACAAAGGATGGACCGGCGCCCGCCGCCCGGTTTTTCGCCGCCATCGCGCCAAGCATGCGATCGACCTGCATCTCGCCTTGATGGTCCGGCAGACTGAACGCCGTATTCAAAGCATCCGCAGGAACATCAGAAAACAGCTCATCGATTTGCGAAACGCCAATTGTATCCAGCATCGAGCGTCGGTCAGCATCATTAAGCGGAAGGTAGCGCACTATTCGGTTTCATCCTTGTTTGCATCCTTGTTTGCATCCTTGTTTTTGGCCCGCGCCATCGACGTGCTGAGCGCAGCCCCGATGGCAAGGCCGATGCCGATGCCAAGTAAAAAATTGTCGAGCGCTAGCCCGACACCAACGCCAATTGCAATCCCGGAGCCAAACCCAATCGCCATATGGCTGTTATTTTCCGGCGCCTCGTTACTCATGAGTTTTCCGCAAATTTTTTGTAAGCGGCCTCATCCATAAGTTTGTCGATCTCAGCTGCGTTGCTCGCCTTTATTTTTACAAACCAGGCCTCCCCCATCGCGTCCTCGTTGACCTTTGCCGGCTCATCGACAATGGCGGAGTTGACCTCAACCACTTCACCGGAAATTGGCGCATAAACATCGGAAGCGGCCTTGACTGATTCCACCACCGCCATGTCGTCGCCCTGTGAAAAGGTTTTGCCGACCACAGGCAGCTCGACAAAGACAACATCGCCGAGTTGCTCTGCGGCGTGGGCGCTGATGCCAATGACATAGACATCACCGTCTTGACGCACATATTCATGGTCGTTTGTATATTTAACGCTCATCTTCAAGTCTCCCTATCCTCGATAATATCGGTGCGGCGCAAATGGCATGTCGATGACGCGCGCCGGCAAGGCTTTGCCGCGAACGATCAGTTGCACATCGGTTCCGGTCGTTGCGTTTTCCGCCGCCACATAGCCCATGGCGATCGGCCCGCCAACCGTCGGCCCGAAGCCGCCGGAGGTGACAACGCCGATCGTTTTTCCGTCTACGGACTGAATATCAGCGCCTTCACGCGCTGGCGCTCGGCCTTCCGGCTTGAGGCCAACGCGCAATCGCGATGGCCCCTCGGCAATTTCTTTTTGAATGCGTGCAGCGCCCGGAAACCCGCCTTCTTCGCGGCGGCGCTTGCCAATCGCAAAACGGATATTGCCCTCAACCGGCGACGTCTCACTGGTGATATCATGACCATAAAGGCATAGCCCCGCTTCCAGGCGTAGGGAGTCCCGCGCGCCAAGGCCAATTGCCGCCACATCCGGATCACCCAGGAGCAGTGTCGCCAGTTTTTCGGTATTCTCGCCTGCGACGGAAATTTCATAGCCGTCTTCGCCGGTATATCCGGAGCGGCTGACCACCACGTCAATGCCGGCGATCGTCAGCGGCGCGACAGCCATAAATTTCATCTCAGCTGCGGCAGGCGCATGTTTGGCAAAAACCTCGGCCGCCTTTGGGCCCTGCAACGCGATCAACCCACGATCATCGAACCGTTCGAGCCGCGCGCCATCCGGCAGGCGCGCTTCGATATGCGCATAGTCCTTATTCTTGCAGGCGGCATTGACGACGATGTTCAACCGGCCATTAACATCCGGACGGCTCACCATCAAATCATCGATGATGCCGCCATCATCATTAAGGAGCACCGTATAACGCTGGCGCCAAACCCCAAGCTTTTGCATCTCGCCGGGCACAAGCGTTTCAAGCGCTGCCGCAGCCGCCTCATGATTGTCAGCGATGATCGCCGCCTGGCCCATATGGGAGACATCAAACAGGCCGGCTTTGTCGCGGGTGTGAAGGTGTTCTTTCAAAACCCCGAGCGGATATTGCACCGGCATATCGTAACCGGCGAACGGAACCATCTTCGCGCCAAGAGATTGATGGAGCGCGTGTAACGGTGTTTTTTTGCGTGTATCTGACAAATTCTTTGTTCCCATGACCAGCGGCGGCGCATTTTCATGCGGCAACCCCGGCTGTCACGGGAACCTGAGAGATTTCACGGGAAGCACAAAATCCAGTGCGCCGCTTACTCCGTCGGTGGAACGCTCCCCCGAACGCTCGCTTTCCAGCCTTTCGTTGCTGATGCGGTCCTTTTGCCTGAGAGTTTCCGGGGCGGTTGCTCCTTCGGCGCCGGCCTCAATTAGCCGGTCTCTCCC
>JAJFGC010000175.1 GCA_021776345.1 Hyphococcus sp.
GCGTTTGTTATGGTGGAGAGCATTATCTGTAAGAGCGGAAGCCGCATGGTCATTCAGTTACACATCAACGGCGTCAAAAAACGTCGTAGGGAGAACGTATGCGCAAAAACCTGTTGATCTATCCGAAGATAGGACGTTGTCGCTACGGATGTGATCGGGCGCACCTCGTTCGACCATAAGATCACCGAGAACGGCAGCACATTCTGATTGTTGAGACGCCGTGCAACGCTGATGGCGAGGCATTCCCGCGTAACCTCGTCGATGACGGTGAGCGCAACGCCATTTCCTGAAAATCCAAGCATAGCTGACGACAGAAACCTTTTAGGCGCCTTCAAATCAAGTGAAGGTAATCGCATCAGCACGAAGTTCGTCAGCGACTCCAATTGCAGCACATAACCGGCCACTACGATACGTGTGTAGTGTTCTTTTTCCCGCCAAATTCGAGCCTAATAATTTCAATGAGTTAGCTAGGAGTTAGCCCGCTCTTATTGCAGCGCTACCGTCCGAATCCCGAAAAATTTGGTAATAATCTGGCAACGGAACCGATCATTCACTTTTAGTCCCGGCGCGTGGAGTTTGGTTAGGGTGCTGAATTTATTGGCTTTATGGTGGTGGGCGCACGTGGTTTCGAACCACGGACCTCTACCATGTCAAGGTAGCGCTCTACCCCTGAGCTATGCGCCCGTACGCCAGCGACGAGGGCTGGCGAAACGAGGGGCGGTCTCTAACCGCAAAAATGTCGGGAAGCAAGTCTCGTGTGATTGATCAGGCGCCTTGAACAAAACTTAGGCGGCGACGACGCGATCAACTTCCTGCACGAGGTCTTTGAGGTGGAACGGTTTTGACAAGACTTTTGCGTCTTCCGGCGCCTGGTTTGCGGCGTTGAGCGCGACGGCGGCAAAGCCGGTGATAAACATGATGCTCATTTCCGGGTCGATCTCAGCCGCCCGGCGAGCAAGCTCGATGCCGTCCATGACGGGCATCACGATGTCGGTTAACAGCAGGTCGAACTCGCGCAGCTGCAATTCGGTCAGCGCTTCGTCGCCTTGTGCGGCGTCAACCACCGTATGACCCGCCCGCTCCAGCGCCTTTTTGAGGAAGCGCCGCATTGAATCATCGTCTTCAGCCAGTAAAATCGCCGCCATTAAACATCCGCCTATATAATACAACGTCAACCTGTACGAGACCGGGACGGTTGAACCCTCGTTCCCGAATACCACAAGCGGGTTGCAAAATCCGCTCCGCTAGGCGCCTAATATCAGCGCTGGTCTTAACGAATCCTGCAAACGCACGCTAACATGCCTCAAGTCGCTTTATTTTCAAGCCTGGAAAGATCATGACCAAGTTCACCAAAACCCGTGGATCTTTCGAGGACCGAAAGGCGGTGGAGGTTTTGGCGCCGGAAACGATAGTTTCACCGGTGATCTTTGCCTCGCCTCATTCGGGGCGCGACTATCCGGCGGATTTGCTTCGTAAAACCCGCCTCGACCGGCATCAGTTGCGACAATCGGAAGACTGCTATGTCGACCTGATTTTCGACGAAGCGCCGGCCTATGGCGCGCCGCTGGTCCGGGCCCTGTTTCCACGGGCTTATGTCGATGTGAACCGCTCCCGCGATGAACTTGATCCGCGGATGTTCGCCGATAATCTGCCAAAAGATGCGGATACGAGATCAAGCCGCGTGATCGCCGGACTGGGGGCCATTCCGCGCATCGTTGCGGACGGGCAGGACATTTATAACCGCAAGCTTTATTTTGCCGACGCCAATCGGCGGCTTGAGGATTGTTATGACCCTTATCATGCGGCGCTGAGTGAGCTGATCGATGAAGCACGGGCGCAATTTGGCTGCGCCATCGTGATTGATTGCCATTCCATGCCGTCCGCGGGCGGCGCGCCTTTTCGTTCCGGTGAAGCGCCGATCGACTTTGTTCTCGGCGACCGGTTTGGCTCCTCATGCGCCCCTTTCATTACTGAATTAACCGAGGAAACCCTTTGTGGGCTTGATTATGAGGTTGCGCGCAACGCGCCTTACGCCGGCGGTTTTGTGGCGGCGTCCTATGGCCGGCCGGTCAAAGGCGTTCATATTTTGCAGATTGAGATCAATCGCGCGCTTTATCTGGATGAGCGGCGGATTACGCGAACCACCGGCTTTGATCATCTGCGCAAAACCATGACGAGGTTAATCGAGCGCCTGACGAAGTTGCGGGCGGAAGATCTCTGGGCGGCTCAAGCTGCGGAATAAAGCGAAGGCGTAACAAAGCAACTGCGGCAAAAGAAAAAAAGGCCGCGGGACGCACCCGCGGCCAAGTGACAGGGAGGAAACGCCCATAAAGTGGGCTGCAGCGGGGATGCCGCCGCCAGAAAAGCGTATAACGGGTAATGTTGCGTTGCAATATATTTCTGCAGTGCAGCATAAGCATGCTGATATCATAACCAGATTGCCAAGCCAGCGCGGGTGGATTACTGCAAGCGCTCTCAAAAATACCAGACACCGAAAGTTTTTATGACCGAGCAAACGCGTGACGACACGCCGAAAAAGAAAAAAGGCGCGTTGCGCAGGCTGGGCTCCGGTGTCGGCAAACTGACGCGTGCGAAACAACGATTTGATATGCCCACCGTCGAGGAGGGCGGGTTGAAAATTGTCGTCGCCACGGACGCGTGGAAGCCGCAACTGAACGGTGTTGTCAGAACGCTTGATACGCTTGGCAACATCCTTACCGGTTTTGGTAATGAAGTGCTTTACATCACCCCCAACGATTTCAAATCCGTGCCGCTGCCGTCCTATTCGGAAATTCGATTGTCTTTGATGCCGAACCGCAAAGTCGCCAAGATGATTAACAAGTTTCAGCCCGACGCGATTCATATCGCAACCGAGGGACCGATTGGACGGGCGGCAAGGCGCTTTTGTAAACGCCGCGGCTACCCTTTCACCACCAGCTTTCACACGCGCTTTGCCGAATACGCCAATGAACGCTGGAAAGTGCCGACAAAGTGGGGCTATGCGATCTTAAAGGACTTCCATAAAGACGGCGATACGATGATGGTGGCGACCCCGGGGCTTCGGGAGGAACTCGAAGAGCGCGGCTTTGCCGACATGAAATTATGGACCCGAGGGGTCGATCTCGAGCAGTTCACGCCGGGCGATCGGTCTTTGTTCGACAAATATGAACGCCCGGTGTTTTTATATGTCGGTCGTCTGGCGGTGGAAAAGAGCATTGAAGATTTTATCGAGCTCGACTTGCCGGGCACGAAAGTCATTGTCGGTGAAGGCCCGCAACGCGAGGAGCTTGAAGCAAAATACCCGGATGCGATTTTCACCGGCGCTCAATATGGCGACGACTTAACCAGGCATTATCAGGCGGCGGATGTTTTTGTTTTCCCGTCGCGCACAGATACGTTCGGCCTTGTAAATGTCGAGGCGCTGGCCTGCGGCGTGCCGGTTGCATCCTATCCGGTGCGCGGGCCGCTCGAAATTCTTGACGGCGCCCCGCGCGGATGCGGCGCCATGAACGAGGATTTGCGACAGGCGTGTCTTGACGCTTATGAGCACCGCGACCCGCAAGCGTGCCGGAAATGGGCCGAGAAGTTCTCTTGGGAAGCGGCCTCGCGCCAGTTCGTCGCCAATCTCGAAATTCCGGGCTTTGACGAAGAGTTCTGGCTCCGCTCCGCGAAGATGATTGATTGATCAGAGCGTGTTCGGGCGTTTGCGACGCTCCAAAATTTTGTATCAAACTCAGACATCGCTCATGCATCAATGGTTCTTGGGCAACCCGATGTGATGTTCGCCATTATGGTTAAGCCGCATCTGACGGGCTGGCGCGAGTCTCTATGACCGCCGATTTATCCCGCATAAGGCGAGCAGTGATGGTCGGCTTCCCCGAAACGGCACGAGGCTTGCTTTTCAACGTTGCATTGTATTGGCGTCCTTTTTTGGCGCCAGCGTTTGTTACGTTTGGAGTGTCAGCTATGGTACATCCCGTTGATCTGCATGTGGGTCGTCGTCTTCGCGCGCGTCGTCGATTATTGGGGCTCACGCAAGAAACGTTGGCCAATTCAGTCGATATTCGTTTCCAGCAAATTCAAAAATATGAAAGCGGCGCCAATCGGATTTCCGCATCACGACTTTGGTCACTAGCCAAGGCTCTTGATGTGCCGGTTTCCTATTTCTTTGACGGGATGAACGGTCATGAGCCCGAACTCGAATACGCCATTAATGGCGAATATCGATTTTCGGGACCGCCGGCGGCCGAGCTTCTCGATGAAAAAGAGACGATCGATCTTGTGCGCTATTATTATCAACTGAACAAAGAGCCCCGCAGACGCCTGCTTGATTTGGCCAAAGCGATGTCGAGTGAACATTAGATTGTAACTGCAAAGCTGGTTTCCCCCTCCGTAAACGGGTTTGCACCAACATAACTTGCATCGCGCCGCGGTGATCGCCATGATCGCCGCGGCATGTCTTTTTCCAAAGAACAACTTGAAGAATACACCGCCTTCGCGGCGCGGCTGGCTGATGCAGCGCGCGGCCAGACCATGCCGCGATTCCGCAGTGGTGCGCAAATATTCAACAAAGCTGGCCCTTGGTTTGATCCGGTGACCGATGCGGACCGCGAAGCCGAGCGGGTTATCCGCGAGATGATCACGAAGGTCTACCCAAAGCATGGTGTAATCGGCGAAGAGTTTGGCGCGAGCGAGGGTGAAGGCCCGTGGCGCTGGGTGCTTGATCCCGTCGACGGCACAAGGGCGTTTATCTGCGGCGCCGCGACCTGGGTCACGCTGATCGCTGTTGAATATGAGGCGTCGCCTGTCCTTGGGTTGATTGATCAACCCTACACGGACGAACGCTGGTTGGCGGTGAATGGCGAGACGCAGTTTCGTCACGGAGAGACGGTCGTCAAGTGTCAGGCTAGCGGCGTTAGAGACCTTTCAAAGGCGCGGATATCGACCACCGACCCTCGTCCGGTTGCGTATTTCAATGACCGCGAGTCAGAGGCCTTTGCCCGGCTGTCAAAAACAACGCGGGTCGCCCGCTTTTCGATGGACGCTTACGCCTATGGGCTGCTTGCGCTAGGCGAGATCGACCTCGTTGTTGAGGCGGGTCTGCAACATCATGATTATGCTGCGCTCGCGCCGGTCGTTATTGGCGCCGGCGGGGTGATGACCAATTGGGCGGGGGGTCCGGTCGGAACTGACGATCGCGGTGAGACAATTGCCGCAGCGACGCCAGAATTGCATGCCGCCGCCTTAGATATCCTCGCCGGGTAGCAAAAATTTCGCGATCTGCGTAAATGCTCCTGACAGAATGCTGTCAGGAGGGGTGTGTCATAGCAGTCTTGGTTCAACGAAAAACGAAGGAGAAAACCAATGGCTGACCAAAATCCTAACCGTCTGGTCTGGGCGGAAATCCCGGTGACCAATATGGCGCGGGCAAAAACATTCTATGAGACAGTGTTTGAAGCCACGCTTGAAGACAATAATGCGGGCCCCAACCCCATGGCGATGTTGCCTTATGCGGGCGGCGCCGGCGCCGCCGGGCATTTGTATCCCGGATCGCCGGCCAGGAAAGGCGAAGGCATCACCGCGCATCTCGCCGTCAGCGGGGAGCTCGGCGACGCGATGGATCGCGTCAAAAAAGGCGGCGGTGAGGTTGTCTCGGATGTGATCACTATTCCGGCCGGATCATTTTTCTATGCGACTGATCCTGACGGAAACTCGCTTGGGTTATTCAAGGTCTAACTTCATGCGTCGCGCAGACCGCCTTTTTCAGATTGTACAGTTTTTAAGAGGCGGTCGGCTTGTCACCGCTGCGATGCTGGCAGAGCGCCTGGAAGTCTCTGAGCGGACAATCTACCGCGATATTGTTGATCTCCAGGCGAGCGGCGTTCCGATCGACGGTGAAGCCGGCGTCGGTTACGTGATGCGCGGCGGCTATGATTTACCGCCCTTGATGTTTACCCGTGATGAAATTGTCTCACTCGTCGTCGGCGCGCGCATGGTTCGCGCCTGGGGCGGCGTGGCGATGGCCCGCGCCGCAGAGGAAGCGCTCGCGAAAATTGAATCGGTTGTGCCGGAAGCGGAGCGTGGGCGCATTTCGGACACCAAAGTCTTTGCGCCGCCAATGCAGATGACTGATGATCTACGCGGCCTTTTGGATGAGGCCGATATGGCGATCGAAAAACGGGACGTTCTGACTTTTGCCTATCGAGATGAAAAAGGCGATGAGACGACGCGCAGCGTCCACCCGCTGGGCTTGTGGTTTTGGGGCAAGGTCTGGACGCTTATTGCCTGGTGTGAACTGCGCGACGATTTTCGCATGTTTCGCATCGACCGCGTAATACAGCTGAAGGCTGCTGGCCGTCGGTTCAAGCCTGCGCCGGAACGCTCGCTGGCGGAATGTTTACGTCAGTTAGAAGCGCAGTGTTATAAACCACAAGCGTAAGTGTTACTTATGACTTAGCGGCGAAGACCGGCGCGAAAAACTCATCAACGGCTTTCCAGTAGAGAGCCTGAATGTCATCGCGTTCCATCATGATCTCATGCAACGCGCCGGGGATGATCACATTTTCAATGAGGTCGCTGTTTGCCGCAATGACGCGATGATCGGCGGCGTTGATTTGCGTTTCATTTTCAGCGGTGATAATCCGCACCGGCGTCCTCAGGCCGTCGAAATAGCCTGGTCTGTGAATTTCGTTGCCTGATTTTATTGCCTCATTCAACCAACCATAAGTCGGTGCGCCGTTTGTCGCTTTCGGTTCCGCGAGTTTCAGTTGCCGGAACCGTTCATGGCGCGCAGGATCACTGGTGAACTTGTTGCCCTCAAACGCCATGGAATCGTCTTCGCCTTGGGCGACTGGCGTCTTTGAAAGGCCAACCGATGTTGTGAGGGCGCCAACGACGCCGAGCGCAGCATTCGCCGCCGGCGGAAAAATCCGTGTCATCGGGGCGCACAGCACCGCGCGCTCAAAACGCTGATAGCCCGATGCGAGCAGTATCAGCGCCGGTAAGCCGCCCATGGAATGGGTCAATAAAATGGTTGGGTCTTCGAAGCGGGGTTTGACCTGATGCTCCGCGAAATGACGAAGATCTTCAGCGATCATCTGGAAATAATTTTTCCATTTGGTTTTTTGCAAGCTCTCACGGTCTGACAGGCCC
>JAJFGC010000176.1 GCA_021776345.1 Hyphococcus sp.
TGGCCTGACGATCAACTGGTCCGGGTTGATGGCGCATAAGCGCACGTTCACCGACAAGATGCCGCCGCGCATCCAGGGCGGCCTTGAAAAGAACGGCGTTGAAACGCTCCACGGCGCTGCGCGATTTGTGAATGAAAATACAATTGAACTTGAAGACGGCGCAAAAATTCAGGGGAAGATGATACTAATTGCGACCGGGGCGAAGCCGAGGCCGGTTACAGAACCTGGTGCTGAATATCTGATCGACAGCACCGGCTTTCTGGAATTGGAATCATTGCCAAAACGCATTCTCTTTGTTGGCGGCGGCTATATTTCATTTGAATTTGCTCACATTGCCCGGCGCGCGGGCAGCGAAGTCGTGATCATTGATCGCGGCAAACGCCAGCTTGAGCAATTCGACCCTGATCTCGTCGATAAATTGGCCGCACGCTCCAGGGACATCGGCATCGAGATTTTTGGCGAGACCGATTTGATTTCGATTGAACAGATCGCTGGCGGTTTTGATGTGTCAGCCCACAGAAACGGCGAGCGCGAGAATTGGCCTGCCGATCTTGTGGCCCATGGGGCTGGCCGCCTACCGGCGATTCATGACCTCGATCTCGATGCGGCGGGCATCGCATTTGACGACAAAGGCGTGAGCGTTTCCGAACACTTGCAAAGCACAACCAATCCTAATGTTTATGCGGCGGGTGATGCTGCGGCGACGCTCGGCGCACCCTTGACGCCCGTCGCTGTTTTTGAAGGCAAGGTCGCCGCCTCGAACATGCTGAAAGGCAATAAAGCAACGCCGGATTATCGCGGTGTCCCAAGTGCTGTTTTTACAATTCCGGAGCTGGTTCGTGTCGGAATGCTCGAAAGCGAAGCAAAAGAGGCGGGGCATGATTTCCGTGTCGCATATACCGATACGAGTGGCTGGTATTCAAATTTCCGGATTGGCGAGAGCTGCGCCGCGGCGAAAGTTCTGATCGACAATAAGACTGACGAGATCATCGGCGCGCATATGATCGGGCCGGAATATGCCGAACTCGTCAATTATTTCGGGCTCGCCATGCGGCTTGGACTGAAGTCCCGTGATCTAAAACAGATGGTCAGTGCCTATCCAGCGGTTAGCTCTGATCTTGGCTCAATGCTTTGAATCGGGCACGCTATTCGCCAACGAATATGCGCACCAGAACACGGCGGACTCCTATGACGGTCATCTTCTATATATTTGCGGCCTTTTTTGAAATTGCGGGGTGCTATGCTTTCTGGATGTGGCTGCGGCTTGATAAATCGCCGCTCTGGATTGCGCCCGGCATTGTTAGTCTGATTTTATTTGCGCTTTTGCTGACCCGGGTCGACGCCGGCTTCGCCGGGCGCACTTATGCCGCCTATGGCGGGGTTTATGTCGCCGCTTCAATCGCGTGGATATATTTCGTTGAAGGCGCGCGTCCTGATCGCTGGGACTTATTCGGCGCGGCGATCATGCTGGTAGGAGCGGGCGTTATTTTATTCGGGCCGCGCAGCGGTCTCAACTAAGGCGCTGATCGGATGAGTGAAGGTTCGGATTCTAAGGTTCCGATGAAGACCAGATTTGCCGGTTTTCTGGAGGATGGCTATCTCTCGGCCAAGATTTGCAGATCATCAGACCCCGCTGCGATTGCTTCGCTGCGGGGTCTGTTTGTTAAACGGCGGTGACTATTACAAAACCCTGCCGTTCATTGATGAAGCAGCCGCGCTTTGTGTTAAGCAACTCCTCCAAAAATGGCGGGCACTGGTGATAAACAAACACGGATGAATTGACGCCGACGAGCGCCGGAGACTTCATGAACAATGGCAACTCGGCTTTAAAGTAACGCACGGCGCTCGCAAGCATGTCATGCGTCACCTCTTCAACCTCGTCAGCTTGGCCATTGAGCACCCATCGCGAAGTTTCGATACAACCTTCACGAAATTCAATATCGCGATCACACACAGATTCAACGTCGTCCAAAAGACGAACATAAGCGTGATGACCGTCCAGTGATTTTGAACACAAGATTGCTTCGTCAACAGCGTTTTCAGGAACGCCTGCGGCATCAAGGCTCCGCCGGATTTTGTTCAAGAGCCAACGTCCTTGCCGATTCGCCTTTTTACGCGCTTTACTTTCTGGATAACCGAGGGCCTCAAGTGTGAATCGTGCAGGACCATCCGGCACGTAGACGTGAAAGGTGCTGAAGCTTTCCTTCGCCCAGGCAACGAGCTCCGTAATCTTTTGTTCTGAAAAATAACTGTTGAACGGACTGATGCCGATCACAGCATGCTCACGCGCACTCAATATCTCCGCGCAAATGCGTGTTACGGGTTCTTCTATCATACCCATCCTCAACTGTTTTGAATTTCATCGATTGGTTGAGGCGAACGGGCGTTCGCCTTGTTTGCAGATTCACCACAAACAAGCCTTAACGGCCGTCGCCATTTCCAATGAATTCAGATGCGCGGAGGATCTAATGCCGGCTTGACAACGCGCGTCGCGCCGGAGGTTTGATAGCTGTTGAACGCCGCAATCGGCGCTGACCCAACGAACGTAAACGCTGCTGGACCAGTGCATTTACAGGTGACGCAGGAAACGGTTGTATCATCGCCACAATCTTCATCGCCGTTTTCAGGTTCTTCTGGTGCAGCCTCATTATGGTGATCACACCCCGACGAAGCCCGTGAATCGTTTTGCGAAGATGGCTTTGTTTCGGAGAGCAGAGGAAACGAAGCGTTTACGGGTGCGCTCGTCCATAGGAAAGCAAGCGTCGCGACCCATAGGATTAGTCGTTTGGTTTTCTGACCACGCCTCATAACTGCCCATGATATGTCAGTTTTCGACGATAAGTTAGGGCTTCACAGCGTTGTGATTGCCAGAAACTTTGGGGCTATTTTTTACGAGCGGTTTCTCGAGGTTGAATATCCAATCAGCGGTCATTGAATTGGTTTGATTGTTTAATCGATGCGAGAAAAGGACACTCACCGTTAACACAAATGACGGACGCAAAGGGCCAACAACTGTCGGTTTGACCAATTTTTAACTAGGCATTTTCTCGTCAAAAAGCGCCATTTACGCAAACAAACTGACTGACAGGAATGCACGCATTATTAGACGTCTGAGGCTCACGGAATGCATTTTGTTCTATCACCAACAAGGCTATCCATCATTCGTGTCGTCACCAATTTACTTCCAAGCTGAGTATGTCGGTTCGATTGCGTCTACGCGCTCAAGAAAATTTCAACCAAAACAATTAATTAAAAAGCTGTGGAAAAGTTTTGCGCAGAAAAATTTTTGAAAGCTAGAAAATAGCTAGAAATTGAGTGGGATTCATCGGTGACACCTGAAAGAAAGCGGCTCTCTGACTTGCCCAAAAATTCTTAATTCGAAGGTGATGGGACGTAGCGCGGCTGCAGGTGAGTATTAAGGGTGCAGCATCAAGCCCGCCGTATTGTCTGTGAGTGAAGACAAATTTTGTTGCGGTCGCCTGTGCTCTCAGATTGCGGGCTTACAGAGATTTTTCGTCAATTCGCCGCGCTGATCCGATTACCGACTCTGCGGTTGAAAACGCGGGTTACTGGCGATTGCCGCTTCGTTTGACGTCGCATTGCGGCGTCCAGCACTTCGCCTTGCGCGGATGAGCGCATGCTGAATGAATATGACAGGAGCCACGAGCCCTGTGATCCAATGGGCAAAACTTGAAGCTTGGCGAAGCGCGTCACTGCCAGTGTAATACAAAATATATCCCGAACCGATAAGCAGCGCGAATATAGCAACCATAATGAGCCCGGTGGATTTGTTTTTGCGATAATTCCAAGCGCTTCCAATATGCCCAAACAGAATGGCGCCAAGCGATAATAGTGCGGGGATAAAAACAAAGCCGTGGAACTGTAGCATTACGGACTCCAGCGGGTGCGTGACGATACCGAATTCGCCTTCCGTGCGCCCAAAATAATGGAGGCATAGCCATGCTGCGCCCGTAAGCCAAAGGGCCAAGCTGCTCGTTAGGAGCGTTAAATATAGAGGGCGGTTAAGTTTCGCCGAACCGGATTGGTGCTTTTTCATCGGGTTACTCACGCTACGGAACTAAAAGAAACTTCGGCATTAAATAGCAGCGCGACTCTTGAAGCGAGCGCGGGATCGCAGATCGCCACTTTGGTCAACGCGTCCGCATGCATTGCGCGCGGCGCAAAAACAGAAACGCTATCGCAATGGAGCGCCGCTTCACGGTCTTTGGTTACATGTGGCGCCCGAATA
>JAJFGC010000177.1 GCA_021776345.1 Hyphococcus sp.
GCCCCTGCGGGCCACTTTCAGATCGCCGCCGATCATTGCCGCATCCTATTCAATATTTTGCACCTGCTCACGAAGCTGATCGACCACGTTTTTAAGTTCCAGCCCGACAGTCTTCAGCGTCATGTCCTGGGATTTTGAACATAGCGTGTTTGCTTCGCGATTAAGCTCTTGTGTCAAAAAATCAAGCTGCCGGCCAACCGCACCAGGCCCGGTCAGGTGCCCGCGGCCTGCCTCTACATGGGCGTCAAGGCGATCGAGCTCCTCGCGGATATCCGCCTTCACCGCGAGGAGCGCCGCCTCTTGCGCGAGGCGCTCTTCCGGGACCGGCGCATCTTTTAACAGCTCTTCAATTTGAGCCGTGATTTTTGCGCGGAGTTTTTCAGGCGTCACATCCGCAATCGCAGCGGCGTCTTTTGTCAGTTTTTCAATCATATCAAAATGCGCGGCAACGACGGCGCCCATTGCCTTGCCTTCACTGGCACGCGCCTCGGCCAGTCCGTCTATGAGATTTTCAAAACTTTTCTGGAGGGCAATAAAGAGCGCCTGTCGTTGTTCTTCGCTCTGCTCTTCTTCTGCAGGCTCGATCACGCCGCGCAGTCCCAGAATGCCTTCCGCACGCGGCGGAGCGGACTTTATGTTGGCGCTAATTTTCGCGACCATGGCGATCGCATCCGCAAGCATAGTTTCATTTATCCGGTAGCGCGCGTCGCCGCTGTCGGTCTGCAAATTCAGATTAAGGCTGACCGATCCGCGATGTAGCTTTTTGCGAACAAGTTTCCGTAGCGCTGGCTCGAGCTCGTCATAGCCTTGAGGCAATCGAAATCGTAATTCGAGGCCTCGCCCGTTGACACTCTTTGCCTCCCAAACCCAACGCCAGTTCTCGTGCTCGCCAGTGAGACGCGAAAAGCCGGTCATGGAAGAAATAGAGGAAATCACAAACTGCCCTTAACCACCTTGGCGCCGTTCACGCTCGATGCGTCGCCAGGCGGCGACATTTCGCTCGTGTTCGCTGTTGGTCGCGGCAAAGGCGTGTCCGCCGGTGCCATCGGCTACAAAGAAGAGGTCTGCGGTTTCAGCCGGATTTAACACCGCCTCAATTGCGTCACGACCCGGATTGGCAATCGGCGTTGGCGGCAAACCGCGAATAATATAAGTGTTGTAGGGCGTCTCACCACGTAACTCACTAACGCGAAGCCCCCGCCCCAAAGGCTCGCCTTTGGTCAGCCCGTAAATAATGGTCGGATCGGACTCAAGACGCATCCCGCGCTTCAACCGGTTGACGAACACAGCGGCGATGCGCGGGCGCTCTTCAGCCACGCCAGTCTCTTTCTCAACGATGGACGCAAGAATGATCGCTTCTTCCGGCGTCGTGAACGGCAATTCCATCGCACGGTCTGGCCACAATTCGTCAATAAGGGCGTCTTGATATTTCATCATTCGGCGGACAATTTCGTCTCGCGAAGCGCCCCTGGTAAAAGCATAGGTCTCCGGCAATAACTCGCCTTCCGGTGGCTCAATTGTAATCTCGCCAATAAGCGTTTCGTCTGCGGCGACCAGCACCAAAATTTGTGCACTGGTCAAGCCTTCCGGCGCCGTAAAGAAATGAAGAATGCTTTTGCCATCGATCAGGATATCAATGATCTCCATCACGCTAGCGCCGGCAGGTATTTCATACTCGCCGGCTTTCAGTTGATTTTGCGCTCTGCGGCCGCGAACGACGCCGGTAAATAACTCTGCATACCGAATAACGCCGACATCTTCCAGTTCATGCGCAATTGTAGAAACGGCGCTCCCCGGCTCCAGAAGTACAATTATTTTTTCCGTTGATGGGCCGGGGCTTTTTGCTTCGAGGTAAGCGAGATAGCCGCCAGCGCCAATCACCGCAACGGCCAGCAAAGATAGCCCGGCCAGAAAAACCAGAAATGATTTTACCGCGCCGCCGCGCTGTCCATTCGTCTTCGAAGGGAACCCTTCTGTCGCCCGCATATCGCCTCCGCCGGTCCCGGCTCCGCGCCGCCTCAAGGATGATAGTCTAACCTTCAACTCGCCGCATCACCAGAGACGCGTTGGTGCCGCCAAAACCAAAGGAATTTGAAAGTATTACATTAATCGGTTTTTCCACAGCCTTGTTCGCCGCCAGATTGATCGGCGTTTCAACGGATGGATTGTCGAGGTTGAGCGTCGGTGGGGCAATACCGTCGCGCATCGCGAGGAGACAAAAAATTGCCTCAACGGCGCCGGCAGCGCCAAGAAGATGACCGATCGAAGATTTTGTCGACGACATTACAAGGCCATCTGCCGCATCACCAAACAACCGCTCGACCGCGCGAAGTTCAATTTCGTCGCCGCGCGGAGTCGAGGTGCCGTGCGCATTTACGTAGTCAATATCTTTCGGTTCAATGCCTGCGCGTTTCAGCGCCATCCGCATGGACCGGAACCCGCCATCGCCATCTTCGGCAGGCGCGGTGATGTGGTAGGCGTCGCCGGAAAGGCCGTAGCCGGTTACTTCGCCGTAGATTTTAGCGCCGCGTGCTTTGGCATGTTCATATTCTTCGAGTACAAGAAAGCCCGATCCCTCGCCCATCAAAAATCCATCGCGGTCTTTATCATAAGGCCGCGAGGCTTTTTCAGGCGTGTCATTAAAATGGGTGGTTAAGGCTTTGCAGGCGGTAAATCCGGTAATGCCAATCGGACACACCGTCGCTTCGGCACCGCCGGCGAGCATGACGTCAGCGTCATCGAGCGCGATCAGCCTTGCCGCATCGCCGATCGCATGAGCGCCGGAAGAACATGCCGTCACGACCGCATGATTGGGGCCCTTTAATCCAAGACGGATAGAAATCTGACCGGAGACCAGATTGATCAGATTGCCGGCGATAAAAAATGGAGAGACGCGGCGCGGGCCTTTTTCGTTAAGCACCAGCACTTCATTTTCAATGCCCTGCAGGCCGCCAATGCCTGAGCCAGTCATAACACCGACGCGTTCGCGCTCTTCATCAGTTTTTATGTCGAGACCGGAATCGTCAAAAGCCATTTTCGCAGCCGCAATGCCATAGACAATAAAATCGCCCATGCGCCGTTGCTCGCGCGGCTCAACCCAATCATCTGCGTTGAACGCTGCATCGCCCGCGGCGGCGGCGTTACCGTAACCATTTGTGTGAGGAACTTCTGCAGCGATATGGCAAGCCATTGCGGAGGTGTCGAATTTTTCAATTCGCCCGGCCCCGGTCTCACCATTAATAAGCCGACGCCAGACAGCATCAATGCCGAAGCCCAAGGGACTGACTATGCCAAGACCAGTTACAACGACACGGCGCATATTCCGGACCTCCAAAAATGCGTGCGCCCCTCGCGCAAGACGCGGGGGGCGAACATGAAACTGAAGCGATCACCAGATATGTGCGCCGATAGCGGCTGCCGATATGTGGCGAACGTGAAAGCCAAAAGCTCAGTTAGCTTTTTTGCTCTTCAATAAACTTGATAGCGTCACCGACAGTTTGAATTGTCTCTGCCGCATCATCAGGAATCTCGACGTCAAATTCTTCTTCGAACGCCATAACCAGCTCAACGATATCAAGGCTGTCTGCGCCAAGGTCATCAATAAAGCTCGCTTTCGGCTCAACTTTACCAGGGTCAACATCGAGATGCTCGACCACAATTTTCTTCACGCGTTCTGCAAGATCAGACATCCAAGGCTCCTTAATTCGTCTGTTTTCTATTGTCGCCTAGATCAACGGAATATGCTGGTCAAAGCGTTGTTTTCTGCCGATTACGGCATATTGCGGAATGTTGCAACGCCAAAAGGGCGAAGAGCCCATATAGGAAGGCGTTTATATCATTGCCATACCGCCATTTACGTGAAGAGTCTGGCCCGTGACATAACCAGCCTCCTGGGAAGCGAGGTAAACTGCGGCGTTGGCGATATCGTCTGACGACCCCATCGCTCCGGCGGGAATTTTCCCCAGGATCGCTTCGCGTTGCTGGTCATTTAGAGCGTCTGTCATCGCCGTCGCGATAAAGCCAGGGGCAATACAGTTCACGGTGACATTACGGCTCGCAACTTCCTGCGCGAGCGATTTTGTCATGCCGATCATGCCTGCTTTGGAGGCCGCATAATTCGCCTGCCCTGCATTGCCGGTGACGCCAACGATGGACGTCACACCAATGATCCGACCGTATCGCTGTTTGGTCATGCCCCGCAGCGCGGCTTTCGTCAGACGAAAATACGCAGTGAGGTTCACTTTGATGACCTCATCCCACATCTCCGGCTTCATCATCATCAGCAGCATGTCGCGTGTGACGCCGGCGTTAGAAACAACAATGTCGAGACCGCCCATTGCTTCGCGCGCCTGCTTGGGCAATGCATCGACGGCATCCATATCCGACAGGTTACAGGGCGTGATATGAACGCGCTCTTTCAACTCGCCTGCGAGCGCTTCAAGTTTTTCAACGCGCGTACCGGAGATCGCAACGCTTGCGCCTTGCGCATGCAGCGCCTTGGCGACGGCGCCGCCAATACCGCCCGTAGCGCCGGTAACCAATGCGCGTTTTTCTTTTAGATCAAACATTAATTGTCTCTTTCTTGGTCCACATAAGATCCTACAACTTGGCGAAAGCCTCGATATCGCCGGGGTCGCCGACATTGATCGTCGCTGCGTCGCGGTTGATCCGCCGAATGAGCCCGCTCAAAACTTTGCCGGCGCCAACCTCAACGAAAGTATCGCATCCCTGCTCAACCATATAGCCAACGCTCTCGTTCCAACGAACGCGACCTGTGACTTGCTTCACCAAGAGATCGCGAATGTCATCCGGCGCTGCCGCTTCCCTTGCCGTCACATTGGCGATCAGCGTCGTCGACGGCGCAGTGATTTTGGCTTGGCCAAGTGCATCCGCCATCCGTTCTGCCGCCGGCGCCATCAGTGATGAGTGAAAAGGCGCTGAAACTGGCAATAGTTTCGCAATCTTAGCGCCGAATTCTTTGGCGCCGCCGCAAACCGCCTCGACACGGGCTTTTTCTCCGGAAATCACGACCTGGCCGGGCGCATTATCATTTGCGATCTCACAGACGCCGTCCCCTGGCGCAGCATCAATGGCTTTTTGCGCGGCCTCCAGATCAACCCCGATCAACGCCGCCATCGCGCCTTCGCCGACAGGAACGGCCGCTTGCATCGCCTCGCCGCGTATGCGCAACAGTTTTGCTGTATCGCCAAGGCCGATGGCGCCAGCCGCGCATAGAGCCGAATATTCTCCAAGCGAGTGACCGGCGACGAACATTGCGTTGGCGATATCAGCATTGGTCTCCTTTTCCAGCACCCGCATCGCTGCGATTGAGCAAGCCATCAAAGCGGGCTGTGTATTTGCGGTGAGCGTCAATTCTTCCATTGGCCCGTCACGCATGAGTTTGGAGAGGTTCTGGCCCAACGCATCGTCCACCTCTTCGAAGACTTGGCGGGCTGCTGGAAACGCCTCCGCCAGCGCGTCGCCCATACCAACGGCCTGACTGCCCTGACCCGGGAAAACATATGCGCGCGCCATCGGGACTATTCCTTCTTTTAGTCGTCTAAATTCTTGTTCTCTAAACGCCGCGGTCACCGACGCAGCCGCCGCAATAGCGATGCGATATCACTAATCACGGGCGCACGGTCAAACCAGCGTAAATCCGCGATGTCGGACTTTGAGTTACGCTGATGGCCAAGCGGCAGTGATACGGCATAGGTAAGCAAATCCGGATTGTCATTACGCAGCCAGTTATAGGCGCCGTCTACATGCATTGGCCCACCCTTAGCATCCCCAGCCGGCCGCTCTAGCATAGCCTCAAGGTAAGCTTTGGCGCGAACGACAGCGTCGGCGCTAAAACAGATAAAATGCGTTGTACGAAGGCGCATATCATGAGGAACAGTATTCAGACCTTCCTGTGTGAATTCTGCCGCTTCATAACCTCCATAAAAGACAGACCAGTCCTTCTGGCTCAATGAATTAAAGGTTTCCGGCGCACGCTCCCAAAAATCGGCGCTGAAAGCCAGATCATCCTCCAGAATCGCGATTGGCCCACCGCCCTTTTCGAGGGCATCAGTCAAAACACGCAAATGGCTCATGAAACAGCCGCGTGCGCCGATACTGGGAAAAGCCCCCGGATCTTCAGGTTTGACCGCGGAAAACAGTGTTACTGCCTTGTCTTCAAAGGAAAGCCCAAGCCGCGAGAGCTCAGCAAACATTTCATCTCGACGGTCCTCGCGGGATTTAAGGTTAATCACATAAATGCGCTTGAAGTACTGGTTTAGCATACAAACCTGACAGTGTTTTCTGGCGCGGTAGTGGATTTTTGCCGGAAAGTAAACAAATCCTCGGCCGCGGCGCCTTGCGCCCCATGACATATTGCTCTACTTCCCCGCCTTCGCGAGCGACGGTCGCGGGCGTCCGAGGCATGCCTCGGGTTTAAGGGATGGTCCCTTTGCCTGCCGAGCCAAAGGCCGGATAAGACACCAGCAAGTCTTGTCGTCAGGTCTCCGTCGCCAGATCAGGAGCTGGCTCTATGCCATTATACGAGCACGTCTTCATTGCGCGTCAGGATATTTCCCCTGCGCAAGTCGAAGGCCTCACAGAAACACTCGCTAAGATTGCCACCGACAATGGCGCCAAGATTGAAAAATCTGAATATTGGGGCCTCAGAAGCCTTCAGTACAAAATCAACAAAAACCGCAAAGGCCATTACAGCCTCTTCAATATCGATGGGCCAGCGTCTGCACTGCAGGAACTTGAGCGCCAAGAGCGGATTAATGAAGACGTCCTGCGCGCTATAACGATCAAAGTAGAAGAGCTTGATCCCGAGCCGTCACCCGTTTTGAGCCGTCGCGACCGCAATGATCGCGGCGACCG
>JAJFGC010000178.1 GCA_021776345.1 Hyphococcus sp.
GGGGCGCGACGCGACTCTGGAAGAGGCGCCCGTCGTCCTTGACGACTATGCAAACACATCGTCCGCCGGCTCAATTATCGCCTTTCACAAACACCGGGCCGACTTCGCGAAAGGGGATATCGGCGTTATCTGCGGCTTTGGCGCTGGATACTCAGCTGGATCCGTGATCGTTCGTAAAGCCGCCTAAAAGCCATGATACTAACCTCGCCTTCACATTTTTGGCGACAATACCCATAGCGCTGTAAACGCGCTGACCGCGAAAGATTAATGAATGACAAACCATCTTCATAAGGGCGACTTGCCGGCTGATCTCGACCTTGGACCTATTGTCGCTATCGACAGCGAAACAATGGGCCTCGATACGAGGAGAGATGCGTTGTGCGTGGTGCAACTATCTGCCGGTGACGGCGATGCGCATGTCGTGCAGCTTGATCGCGAAACCTATGACGCGCCGAACTTAAAAGCGCTGTTGACCGACGAGCAGGTGCTCAAAATCTTCCACTTCGCCCGGTTCGATATTGCCGCTTTCAAGCACTGGTTAGGTGTTGACACGAAGCCGCTCTATTGCACGAAAATAGCCTCCAAGCTCTGCCGCACCTATACTGACCGGCACGGGCTCAAAGATCTGACCCGCGAACTAGTGGGGGTCGACATGTCAAAACAGCAGCAGTCCTCTGACTGGGGCGCCGCCTCGCTCTCCAAAGCGCAAATCGAATATGCGGCGTCTGATGTTCTCCATTTGCACGCCTTACATGAAAAACTCGAAGAAATGCTTGTCCGGGAGGGACGAACTGATTTCGCGAAAGCATGCTTTGACTTTCTGCCTATGCGTGCGGATTTGGACCTTGCGGGCTGGTCAGAGACCGATATTTTCGCGCATTCCTGACCGCAGGCCAACGCTCACAGCCTTCTTTTTGACATCCGGCCTTGCTTATAATCGGCCTTAGAGCGACTATATAAGCAGTGGAAATATCAGCTGTTCTTGCAATCTGATACGGCCCGGTGGGAGAGAAGCCAGCGGTTAGGGAAAAGACAGAAATGAACGCCCCGGACACGCGCCAGGACGGACAATCTCGCGGACCAGCGCCTCGAGGCCAATCTGTAAAGGGTCGTCGGGCTTTAGACAGCCTGCCGACACGCTCACGTACAACCGGTGACGCCGCCGCGGCGCGCTCTCGCTTGGTGCGCCGCCTCCGGGTCGCGCTTCCGGTTTTGGCTCTAATTCTGATCGCTGCCTTCGTTTTTAATACACAATCCAACACAGTCGATCAGGCATTCCTGGATGATTTTGAAGATATCTCGGCTGCGACTGATGAGCTGCGCATGGCCAATCCCCGCTTTGCCGGCATCGATGACAAAGGCAACCCGTTCGAGATTACCGCCTTTGCCGCCATGCAAGACCCAGGCGCCCGTGATATTGTTGAACTGGAAAAGCCGCGGGCCGTCCAAGGAAGCGGTGAAGAAAAAACTGTCGTCACTGCTGAAAATGGGACGTATAAATCAGAGGCGAATATTCTGGAGTTGAAGGACGGGGTTGAGCTTGAACACGAACTCCCCTCTGGGGTTTATGTCTTTCGAACGCCCACCGCGACTGTCTCCATTAAAGATGAGTTGGTGACAAGCGATACTGGCGTCGGCGGCGTCGGCCCGGACGGCGCAGGGCTCAAAGCCGATAGAATGAAAGCTTATAATGGCGAAGGCCGCGTGGTTTTTGAGGGAAATGTCAGTATGCGCATATACCCAAAATCAAAAGAAACCGCGGATGCGCCAGATCCAAACACTCTAAAGGAATAAAAAAGATATCCGCATGAACTCAATAACGACCCTTGCCGCATCCACCCTCCTGTTCGTCGCCGGGCCGGCCCATGCTCAGCTTGCACCGTCAAGCGATGAGCCAATAGACATTACCGGAGACGCCGCTGAGTTTCAGGACAATATCGCTGTCTGGACCGGAAACGTCCGAGTAGTTCAAGGCGAAGCGATTCTAACGACCGAACGTCTCGAAGCGACCATGAATGATGAAGGCGAATTTCAGTCGATTCAGGCGATCGGCGCCGTGCGCTATTCCAACGGCAAAGAGGCTATCACTGGCGACCGCGCCGATTACAGCGAAAAAGACCGCGCCATCACGATTTCCGACAATGTCATTGTCACACAAGGTAAACAGATTATGTCTGCTGGTGCGGTCACCTACTGGATCGATACGGGAAAAATTAAGTTCGCGCCCGAGCCCGGCAAGCGAATCCGTGGAATTTTCTATACTGAGAGCGAAGAGCAAACTTAACGATTAACGGTCGAATTTCACCGAAAGTTAAATAGAGACGGCCTTAATGAGCAGCGAGATGGAAATGTCTGATAATAGCCCTACTTCTGCGGATGCACCCGAAGCGCCCGTCAAGCTTAAGCCAACCGTGGTTCAGGGCGGCGGCGCTTTGGCTGCTGAAGGATTGGGCAAATCTTATAAACGACGGCCTGTCGTTCGCGGTGTTTCCATGAGCGTCAAGCGCGGCGAAGTTGTTGGCCTCTTGGGTCCAAATGCCGCCGGCAAAACGACTTGCTTTTACATGATCACAGGCCTCATTCCCGCCGATCGGGGCAAGATCCATATTGATGGCCATGACGTCACCAATCTTCCCATGTATCAGCGCGCCCGGCTTGGGCTCGGCTATCTTCCGCAGGAAGCATCTATTTTTCGCGGCTTATCTGTTGAGCAAAATCTCCGCGCTGTCGTAGAGCTGGTTGAAAAAAACAAAGATAAACAACAAACGATCATCGACGATCTTCTTAACGAGTTTCATATTACGCACCTGCGCGGCGCGCCTGCGCTGGCGCTTTCTGGCGGTGAGCGTCGACGAGTGGAAATTGCCCGCGCGCTTGCAACGGCCCCTTCTTTCATGTTGCTTGACGAACCGTTCGCAGGTATCGACCCTTTGGCGATCGCCGAAATCCGCGAATTGGTTTCGCACCTGAAAGAACGCGGCCTCGGTGTTTTGATTACTGATCACAATGTACGTGAGACGCTCGATATTATTGATCGGGCGTACATTATCCATGAAGGCGAAGTCCTAATTGAGGGCGCGCCGGGCGACATTGTCGGCGATAAAGATGTCCGGCGAGTCTATCTCGGCGACCGCTTTCAAATGTAACGGGGGTTAAGGGGGCAGTGTGGCGTCAGCTCCAAAATTAGAGTTTCGGCAATCACAGCAACTTGTGATGACGCCGCAATTGCAGCAAGCGATTAAGCTGTTGCAACTATCGAATCTCGAACTTTCTGCGTTTGTCGCTGAGCAGCTCGAGGAAAATCCGTTTCTTGAGCGTGACGAGGCTCCAGCCGATGCGCCTAGCGAGCGGCGCGGCGAAAAAGCCGAAAGCGCGGAAAAAACGCCCGATAGCGAAGTAAATCTGTCTGATGAATCATCATTAAAAGAAGCGCGGGATTCTCTCGATACCGAATACGAAGATATTGACCCCGGTGGGTCTGGCAGCGACACCGCCGCCTCTGATTACCGCACAAATGACTGGGCGTCGGCTGGCGGAGGGCGAGCCTTCGGCGACGATCGGCAGTTTGACGCGACATTAAGCAAGGAAATATCTCTTGCTGACCATTTGACGGAACAATTCCAAGTCGCCACTCGCGACCCAATTCAGCTATTTATTGGGTCTTATCTAATCGATATGATCGACGAAGCAGGCTACTTACGTGAATCACTGGATCTAATTGCGGACCGCCTTGGCGCAGACATTTCCGACGTGGAAAAAACCCACGCTCTTATCACCACCTTTGACCCTTGCGGCGTCGGCGCCCGCGATCTCAAAGAATGTCTCAAGTTACAACTTAAAGAAGCTGATCGCTGCGATCCTGCGATGCTGGCTTTCGTCAATAATCTTGAACTGCTTGCGAAAGGAGATCTCAAGGGCTTGATGAAGGCGACACAAGCTGACGAAGAAGACGTGCGCGAGATGATTGCGGAAGTGCGCGCCCTGACACCAAAACCCGGCTTCGCTTACGGTGGCGGCGCCGTTCAAGCTGTGGAACCAGATGTCTTTGTTCGCCAGGCGCCCGATGGCGGCTGGAAGGTCGAACTCAACAACGATACGCTGCCCAGAGTGCTTGTTAATCAGCGTTACTATGCAGAAATATCTGCCGTCAGCAACGACGCAAAAGATAAGAATTTTGTTGTCGATCAATTTTCAAACGCAAACTGGCTGGCAAAGAGCCTCGATCAACGGGCGCGTACGATATTAAAAGTTTCAAGCGAAATTGTCCGTCAGCAAGATGCATTCTTCGTTAGCGGCATCAAGCATCTTCGTCCTTTGAATTTGAAAAATGTCGCCGACGCCATTGAAATGCACGAATCAACTGTTTCGCGCGTCACATCGAATAAATATATGGCGACGCCGCGGGGGCTGTTTGAGCTTAAATATTTCTTCACTGCCTCCATCGCTTCGGCCAGCGGCGGCGATGCTCATTCGGCTGAGGCGGTACGGTATCGGATTCGCGAGCTCGTTGACGCCGAATCCAACGACACCATTCTCTCTGACGACAAGATTGTGGAAATTTTGCAGGTCGAGGGCATAGCAATCGCCCGCAGGACCGTTGCGAAGTACCGGGAGACCCTAAATATCCCATCCTCGGTCCAACGACGCCGTGCAATGTTGCAAAGCGCGATCTAACCCTTTAATCGGCGCTTAGATTGCCAATATGACAACAATAGCTGCGGGCTGAAACCGCTTCTACGAGGAGTTCCTATGGACATTCAGGTCAGTGGAAAAAATATGGAGCTGGGCGACGCGCTCCAGCTTCACGTGACCGAGCGATTATCTGACGGGGTCCGCAAATATTTTGATCGAGGCGCGGAAGCGGCCGTCACGTTTTCGCGGGAAAAACGCCAGGTAGAATGCGATCTGACGGCGCATCTCGCCTCAGGCGTCTTTCTGGCTGCCCACGGTGAAGGCGGCGATGCCTATGGCGCATTTGACGAGAGCCTTGCGAAGCTCGAGAAGCGGATCCGTCGCTACAAACGCCGCTTGAAAGACCACCATACTGCCGGAAAAGAGCCCTTGCCGGCCGAAATGGCGTCATTATACGTCCTAGAGCCCCTAAAGGACGAAGACGACGACGAGCCAGTGGATGTTGATCCGACCCCCGTTGTCGTGGCTGAGAGCGAAACCTCGCTCCGAGAAATGACCGTCGGCGCGGCAGTGATGCAGCTTGACCTCTCGGAACAACCAGCGAGTGTATTTAAAAATGCCGCGCACGGCCGGATTAATGTTGTCTATCGCCGTCGTGACGGCCATATAGGGTGGGTTGATCCGGCAGCTTGAGGTCCGGTTGGGTAAAGTTGTCCTAAAACGGCACAGAAAACCTCGCCGCCGGTAAGATAACCGCAAGCACCGCGGAGTTAAGTTTTTGTCTTGGCGGTATGCGCCAGTTGAGAAAGCGTTACGTGAGTAAGATGGGACTAAATGATCTCCTAAGCCCCCAAGGCGTCATCCATAAACTGAAAGCCAGATGCAAACGCGAAGCCTTAAAGGCGATGGCGGAAACGGCTACGCAGATTGTGGATAAGCCTGTCAATGAAATAATGACCGCCCTGCTTGAGCGTGAGCAATTGGGCTCGACCGGCGTTGGCGACGGCGTCGCTATTCCACATGCCAAAATCGACGGCTTAAATGCAATCACAGGTGTTTTTGCGTTGACCGAAGCGCCGGTAAATTTTGATGCGCTCGACGACCAGCCCGTGGATCTTATCTTTATGCTGCTGGCGCCGGAAAATGCCACTGCCGCACATCTGAAAGCTCTCGCCAAGGTATCGCGCATGTTGCGTAATCATGAAATACGCGATGCGTTGCGGGGCGCTGATTCGGCGGAATCCTTGTTTGCAATCGCAATCGCAGGCAAGCAAAATTACGCTGCGTGACGGCGCAAGCCTGACTTTCCGACATTCAGAATTAAACTATCTAGTGAACGCTAACCGGGTTCATCTCATATTGCCGCGCTGCGGCAAATGCCAGATCACGATCGCCGACAAGCGCGATGCGTTCACCGTCTGAGGCATGCACTGAATAAAGTGTTGCATCGGCTTCAATATCAATTTCGGCGGCGCCGAACTCATCATTCAGATCGTCAAGAACATCGCTCGCCGGGATCGCTCGAATATAGACAAGTTTGCGACCACCCAATTCAGCAAGTTCGCCTGATGAAATCGGCTTTTTGGTGATATCCAGATCCATCAGTGTTTTTTTGGACTCTGTCATAATTTTCGCCTGACTTATCGCCTTTCGCGTTCGTCGAGATTGCCTGAGATTGGCTAGCAAAGTGTTTACGCATTGAGCACTTTCCGTGTCACATCGGGACATTTTTTCCACAATGCGTAGTTAAAACTACGTGTTTTATGTAAGTGTGTTGCGTCGCAATTCAATGACAGAGTTTTGCACGAAATAGTGAGCCGGGAACAAGCCAAGGCGAGATGGGATTAATCCTGGTCAATCACCGTGTCGCCCTAAAATAGCCGCAAAAAGGCCAGGGTCGATATTGCCGCCTGACAGGGTGATCGCGGTCACTTTTCCACCACCATCAACCTTCCCCGAAAGGATTGCAGCTAGCGCAACGGCGCCGCCGGGTTCGATTATGAGTTTCAAATATTTATAGGCAAACACGATTGCATGCTCGACCTCGTCTTCCGTAATCGTCACCCCGCCGCGAACAAGGCGTTGCATAATCGGGAGTGTCAGCCGGCCCGGCGTATTGTTTGCTATCGCATCGCAAATTGTTCGCTTCTTAATATCCGCATATTGACGTTCGCCTGTCTTGATCGACGCCCATGTCTCATCGAAATCTTCCGGTTCTGCAATCCACACATCCGTTTGAGGAGAAACATCTTCGAGAATCGTTGCGCAGCCGGACGTTAGCCCGCCGCCGCCGCAACAAATGATGAACGCATCGATTTCCAACGCGCGAGCGCGCGCATCTTCAACTGTTTCCAGCGCCAGCGTCCCCTGCCCCTCAATGACGTCCGGGTGATCGAATGGGGGCGCCAGAACAAGATTGCGATCGCGCTGGACCGCCTTGGCGATTTCTTCCCTGTCTTCTGAGTACCGGTCATAGGGAATGATATCCGCGCCGAAGGTTTTCACATTCTCAGCCTTCAAGGCAGGCGTATCTGCGGGCATTATGATTGTCGCCGGTATCTTAAAAAGTCGCGCAGCTCTGGCGAGCCCTTGCGCATGATTGCCCGAAGACCAGGCCAGGACACCGCGCTTTTTTTGATAGTCTGTCAGTTGCGAGACCAGGTTGAAAGCGCCACGAAACTTAAAGGAACCGCAATGCTGCAAAACTTCTGCTTTTATGAGAACGCGTCCGCCAGCGACCTCATTGAGAAATTCGTTCTCGATAAGCGGCGTTCGAATCGCATGGCCAGTTATTCGCTGCGAAGCGTCGCGCACGCCATCAGCCGTGATTGGCCGGTCCGGAACAAGCTCAGGTGACATCAGACTAAATACTCACATCAAATAGAAACAAGGGGGGATACTAAATTATAAAAAACCGGCATTGCATGACAACGCTGGGAAGAATAACCATCTCAGATATTACCCACTTGCGAGGCTTCCCGCAAAGATTAGTAGCGCGACACCCAACAAAATCCGGTAGATGACGAATGGTGTGAAACTCATGCGTTGGGTAAGGCGCATAAAACCCAAAATCGCAAGATAGGCGGATACGAACGACAACATCGCAACGATGGCCGCTCCGGTGATGCTGGCGCCGGCGCCGGCGCTGGCGAGTTTTATACCGGCAAAAAGGCCAAAAGCCAGAATAGTGGGAATAGCGAGCAACATCGAAAATCGAGCTGCCTCGCTCCTCGTCCAACCGAGATATCGCGCTGCTGTCATGGTGACCCCAGAGCGCGAAGCGCCAGGAATAATCGAGAACATCTGCGCCATGCCAATGGTCAAAACTTCGCGCCAGCCGATCCGCCGCAGCCCTTCTTTCACCGCCGGCCGTCGATCTCCGTGCCACAGCAACACACCAAAGAAAATGCTGGCAAGACCAATGACGGTCGGCGAGCGAAGTCTTTCAATCAGATCGAAGGTCACCACAAATGTTGCGGCAAGCGTAATCGGAATGGTCGCTATCGCGATGTAAAGGAAAAGCTTGCGATCATCGCTGGCGCGAAACCGAACCGCATCAAGGCTACCGCGAAAGAGAATCGCTGTTTCTTGTTTAAAATACAAAAGCACAGCGCCGAGCGAGCCGACATGAGCGGCGACATCAATCAGCGCGCCCTGATCCTCCCAGCTTTCCACGACAAGCGGCGCCAGAATAAGATGCGCTGAGGAGGAAATCGGAAGAAACTCCGTAATCCCCTGAATGATCGCCAGAACAATAAGTTGAACGATGGGCATGCGTACTCAGTCTCGTGCGCCGTTGATTTTAGGCTCTGCAGCTATCTAGCGCTGCTTCGGCATTTGCCCAAACAAATATGTCGATTATTCGTTCGCTGCTTGTTGAGCTGGCGCCCCGCCATCAATAAGGCCGATTTCGGTCAGCTTCCTCTCGACCGCAGACTTATCAAAAGGTTTCAGGATATGGTGTGCGGCGCCGGCAGCTTTTGCCAATGTAAACTGCTGCGGATCATTTTCCGTTGCACACAGAATGATTTCCGGTTTCTCAGCTTGATCAAGCTCCGCCGCCCCACGCAGAAAATCTAGCGCGCCCATCGACGGGAGGTCCCAGTCGAGCAGAACAACGGCGGGTTTGTGTTCTTTGCAATATTCTACAGCAATCGCTGCGTTTGCAGCCTGACCAGCTTCGAGCCCCAAATCGAGAATAATGCGCGCGGCAATTTCTCGGATAACTTCGGAGTCTTCGACTATCAGGAAGGTTTTTTTATCACTCATGGCTGCATCCAACTTACGGCCCCAAAAGGGCAAATCCAAAAGGTGGGCGCATTGTGACGGCTGCGTGTTATCCGAGCGTTAACGTCTGGGTTAATCCATCGCGCTTTTGTTAAGAAAAGGCAGCCTTAAACGTTACCGTCTCATCAGTCTTTTCCACTGATATTGACCCACCTGTCGACGCGACAATTTTTGAGGCAAGCAGCGCCGGCGTAAATTTTGGCGCAAGCGAGCTTGCGTCACCATACAATGCCCTGACGAGGTCCTCTTGCAAGAGCAGTTTCTTGCCTGAGGCCGTAACCGTGAAATTCTCAATATCGCCGTCAATGATAACGGTTCCGCCTCGCGGCACGCTGTCTGAGGCGGTGTAAGCGAGGATCATCAGCACTTTCACATTTTCCTTCGCAGCAAGGCCCGTTTCCAGGCGCCAATCGAGATCAGCTTTGACAGTGCCGTAAAGATCCACCAGCGCTTTTTGCGCATCTTCGAGGCTGATCTGCGCGCCAAAGCCACCCGCCGCGCCGTAGGCCAGGCGCGCATAGCTCAACAGCGCCAATGCCTTTTTTGCGCCGGACCGGAGAAGGTCGAGCGCCGCGTCGCGCATCGTCTCTTCCATGTCCGGGTCATCGAGAACCTCAAGACCGGAGCTGATGGCGCCGACCGGGTTGATCAGATCGTGGCAGACCCGCGACGACAGCAACGCTGAGAGCGCAATCGCATCGAGATTATCATTTTCGGGCGGCGGGGTTTCGAACGCTTCAGACATGGATAAACAACTCTTTCATAACCAAAGAGTCCGTTAACACCGATTCGCCCGAAAACGTGAAAGCCGTGGATTAAATCTCGACCCAGCGACCTTGTTGATCGCGCACGCATTCGCCGGGCTGCGCCTGACCAATCAACTTTTCGGCTGTCAGCGTCGCCGTTACGTCAACCGAAACGCCGTTGCGCTTGGCGATGTCGGCATAATAGCTTTTGCGCTGCTGATTGATGTCGCGAATTTCACGGCGCACTGCATCGCTCGCGGTCTTTCCATCGACGACACCGAGATACCCATCGGCCTGTTCGCCGACAATACACTGGTCTTTGGCTTGCTCAACAATTGCACTTGCAGCAGCAGCGCCCGTCAACGCAATCGCGACGCCAAAAAACACGACGGATACAGCGGCAGCTATTTTATTTTTCATAAATTTTCTCATGCCCGGTCTCCTCTAAAAGATATCGGGATTTTCAGCAATAAGATCCTCGATTTCTTTATCGAGTTTAATGCGCACTTCCTGGTCGATTTTGACGTTGAGGTTGACCTCGATTGGTTTGTCGCCGCCTTCCAGCTTTACCGTGGTACAAGCTGTCAGCATCATGGCGGCCAGTACCGGCGCCAATGATAACAGCATATTCTGTTTATTAAGTAACATCGCCAAGCCTTTTTGCTAGGTCTCGAAAAAAATTCCTACTCACGCAACGTGTGCACCTTATCTGCCGGTTGGGGCGAAATATAGGCATGATTTGGCGTCGATCTGACATAATTACCTCTACTCGCCCCCTTCTCGCCCTCTTTCGATCAAAAGCTCGACATCCTGTGTAAGCACCGCCTGATTAAGAAGTTCCAGAAGCGCAGCATCCAGATTGATTCGGTAGATCACCGGCACGCGCACATTTTGCTGATTAAGGGCAACTTCGCCGTCGCCTTCAAACTTCAGCTGAAAATTAAGCCGCCCATCGAGAGGCCCGTCAATCGTAACGCCAAGCGATGTGTAACGAAGATCGCGTAAAAGATCGAAGGCGATCTGCGCCTGATCGTCAGCGCCAGCCGCCTGCTCCGCCGCTTTGCCTCTGTACCGTATTGCGCCAGGCCCTTCCGATTTCAAGACACCGTTTTCAATCCGCGCCTTACCATCTTCTACAACAAGCGGCAGCACGCCGCTCAAAATGCCCTCCCCAGATAGTCCGTCTACGTCGATATATTCAAGGATCTTTTTGAGATCTATGTTGGTCGCCCGCAATGGCGCCACCGCCTCACCGCCAGCAAGCGATGCATTCGCTTTGTACACGCCAAGCTCACCACCAAACCACGGGAATTGCGCCTCTTCAACGCGCAGGGTTTCGTCGCCCGGCATATCGAATCGCACTTCGCCGCGTTCAAGCTGCAACGCGTCAAGATCAACGCCGTCTACGGTAATGGTTTGCGGGCCGTCGGTTGTCACGGGCCAAAGACTGGCAAAATTAATACTACCGTTGAGACCCGTCGTCTGTGTAACGACCCGCGTTGGACCACCGAAGGTAACGTCATCAAAAATGAAGTTCGCTGCGGAATTCACGCCTGACGGCGACCAGTCAAAAGTCGCTGATCCTGTCGCCGTGCCTACGGTCTGGCCGATGAACCCTTTCAAGACCGGCGCAAGCTTGTCCGGTTGTACGCCGCCTTTTTTAAACAAAATCCGGTCAAAGGTGAAGGTTGAGGCGCCTTTTGCACTGGCCACATTATGGGCGCCCTTGCCGCCCCCAAGGCGAACGCCGTCTGGCGTATCAAGCCAATACTCGAAGACAACTTTCTGACCAGTCAGCGCCGCCTTTCCTGACGCAATCACAGGCGCAAGCTGCGGCGTTTCCACATTTTGTGTAATGCGCATGCGATTGATCCAGCTCTCTGACCGCATCATCTCTTTGTCGAGTGAAAATTCGAACCGTCCGTCAGCATTACCGAAGCGCAGCATCTCATTGAGCACCATCGAGCCGCCGCTAAGAACGCCTGCCATATCAGTTTGATTTTTGGCTGGTTGATAAACCCCGTTAAAGGTGATTTCCGGCGGGCGGCCGCTGATGCGTGTTTGCCCAAGGCGGTAGCGAACATCATCGGCGACGAGCACACCGGCAAAACCTGAAACGAGCGCCCCCGACCAATCCATTGTAATCAACGCCGCCTCACCGCCGCAAAGACGTGCATTCTTCAATGCGGCTTCCGTGTCCTGCTGCACAAGCGTGAATCGCGCCCGCTGTAGCGCAATGCATTTATTTTCAGGGACGCGAATGACTGCGCGCTCGGCGGCCCTGTCTGCGGATAAAAGGAAGTTCGTTGTTAGCGGTGCATCCGCAAGACGAAACCGGCCGATTGAGGCCGAGCGTAGCTTTGTTGTTGTTGTGATCTCAGCGTTGACGGTCTCGCTGTCAATGTCGGCGCTGATGACGGCGGAGGCTTCATCGATAGAGAGCGCTTTTGAACGGTACTCGCCAATCTGAACCGGCATGAACAGCGACCAGATGTTATTGGCTTGCCTCGCATTGACTGTGCCGACCATTGAGACGGCGGCGCCGTTCAAGGCGAAGGATAGGCCAGCCTCAGCTTCGCCATCTGACAACTGATAGAGCGGCGATCCGTCCAACTCGGCGATCACCAATGCAGCGCCGGTGTCGGTCTTCATCGCGATGGGCGCATCACCGATCGACGCCGTCAGGCTGTCGCCATCAAATGTAATCGCAATGCCCGCCGCCATAGACAAAGACGAGACGGGATCGCCAAAAAGAATAGCGCTTTGCGCCGTCGCAACTTCTTTGACCGCGGCAATCTCGGCGAGGTTTGCCCGCGCCGATCTCAAAATGATGCGAGCCTCGCCTGAAACCGCGCCCTCGCGGCCCTCAACAAAGCGCCGCCAGGATTTTGCCTCTCCCTCGACCAATGTATCGAGATCACGTATGGGCCCGAACGATGTAATCGCATCACCGGTAAAGCTACCCGCCAGAACAACCTGCCCATCAGGGGCAAGATCGACATTGGCTTTAAGGGTCGCGTTTTCGATCGCAAGCATATCATAGCCAGCGCCAGCGCTTTGCAGCTCCAGGGTCGCCATGCCGCCAGACGCCAGATCATACTCGGCGCTCGCGACCCCCGCCGCCTCGCCTTCCGGCGCATCAATCAAAAGGCGAATATCGCTGGCGCTGAGCTTTTCAAATGGCAGGCCGGATTGCTCGGGGCTTTCGCCGCCGCCCAGCTTAACGCCCGGCAACGTGACGGCGCCGTCGTCGGAAATTTTCAAGCGAACGCTTCCCGGCCCGACGGAGATGGTTTTGACTTTGCGGTCGGCGAGCAGTGTTCGCCAGTCATACGCAACAATCGCTTGCTCAATCTTGAAGCCTTCGCCGTCTTTTGGTCCCGTGGCGAGATTTGTGAGCTTGAGGTGATCGAATGAGAGCCCTGTGACCCGGGCTTTCGGGTTTTCGAGCCCGGCGCTCGCCATGGCGGAGCGAATGACGGCGCCGGCAATTTGCAGGCGAGCCAAAAATAGCCCGGCGGCGATCACCACCAGCGAGACCAGGAGCCATAATAGGAGACGACGCCCCCTCATCTTACCTACTTCCCTCAAACATGACCGTGGCTTTTCGCCTTTGGTTAAGTCTGAATTGGTCTAATTCAATCGATCGGCCGCGCCCAGCATGCAGAA
>JAJFGC010000179.1 GCA_021776345.1 Hyphococcus sp.
GCTTATTCAAAAGACATGCAGGAAGACAAGGCAGCGACCTTTGACGGGTTCGACGCATTGGCGTTAACGCTGGCGGCGATGACCGGCATGATCGAGGATCTGGAAACAAAACCGGCGGTCATGAAGGAAGCCGCGGGGCGCAGCTACGCAACCGCGACCGATCTTGCGGACTGGCTGGTGAGAAGTTTGAACCTGCCCTTCCGCGATGCGCATCATATCACCGGGACTATTGTCGCCCTGGCTGAAAAGCAGGGATGCGATCTGGAAGCGCTGGCGTTAACAGACTTGCAAAAAATCGAACCACGCATCACAGAGGATGTTTTTTCGGTGCTCTCGGTTGACGCTTCGGTTGCGTCCCGCACATCCTTCGGCGGAACAGCGCCCGCAAATGTCGCTCGTGAAGCAAAGCGATGGCTCACCACTCTTTCCAAGGAGAATTAACATGCGCGCCATATTGATATTCATGACCCTTCTTTTTGCCGTGTCCGCTTGTGGTAAAAAAGCGCCGTTGCGCCCGCCGGAAGAACCGCCTGAACAAAACGCCGAATAGTCCTTTGCATCATTTTACCTACAAAAACGATCGTCTGTTTGCGGAAGATGTAGACTTGACGGCGCTCGCCGATGCGATCGGCACGCCATTTTATGTATATTCCGAGGCGACGTTTCGGCGTCATTTTCGTGTCTTTGCGGATGCGTTTGCCGGTTCGGACGCGCTCGTCGCCTATTCAGTCAAAGCAAACTCAAACATCGCTATAGTGAAAACCCTCGCCAGTGAAGGCGCCGGCGCCGATGTCGTCTCCGCGGGCGAGTTACAGCGCGCCCTTCACGCTGGCATTGGCCCGAAGAAGATTGTTTTTTCCGGCGTTGGCAAAACCCGCGATGAATTGAGCTTTGCATTGGATGCCGGAATTTATCAGTTCAATGTGGAATCCGAGCCGGAACTCGTCGCGCTGGGCGCGATCGCGCAAGAAAAAAACCTCTCCGCGCCGATCGCCCTGCGCATCAACCCGGATGTCGCCGCGGGCGGGCACGCCAACATTTCTACCGGCAAGTCCGAAGACAAGTTCGGCGTACCATGGGCGCGCGCTCGCGCGCTTTACGCCAAAGCACGGGCCATGCAAGGGATCGATATTAAAGGCGTTGATGTTCATATCGGCTCTCAGATCGACGATCTTGATCCCTTTGAAACCGCGTTTAAAAAAGTAGCAGGCCTGATTGCTGATCTCCGCGCCGATGGCTGCGCCATCGAGCGTCTCGATCTTGGTGGCGGCCTGGGCATTCCCTATGGCGAAGGCGCCACACCGCCACATCCGGACGCTTATGCGCAGATGATCAAGCGCGTCACCTCACCGCTTGGCGTTCAGCTTATCTTTGAACCGGGACGCATGATCGCTGGCAATGCCGGCATTCTTGTCTCACGTGTCATTTATGTAAAAGCAGGTGAGGAACGCCGCTTTCTTATCATTGACGCCGGCATGAACGATCTGATGCGCCCGGCGCTCTATGACGCCTATCACGACATCTGGCCGGTTCAGAAAAATGACAATGCAGACACCGAAACCTACGACATTGTCGGACCGGTCTGTGAATCGACCGATCGCTTTGCAAAGACAAGACGCTTACAAAAAATGCAGAGCGGCGATCTGATCGCGATCATGTCCACAGGCGCTTACGGCGCTTCGCAAACTTCCCAATACAACACCCGTCCGCTTATCCCGGAAGTTCTGGTGAACGGCGATCAATACGCGGTCATCCGCAAGCGGCCGACATTTGATGAAATAATCGAAAAAGAAAACTTGCCGGACTGGCTGGTCTAAAAAGCGCCGCCGATTAGAAGATTATTATACACGATCCACATATTCCCGGCAGTCGCCACAGTGAAAAAGCTGAGCACGATCCAGTGCGGAAACCACAGGACCATAACGCTGATGACGCCTTGCAGCATCAGCTTGGCGGCGATCCAGCCATCTCCCATAGCCTCCATCGCTGCACGCACAACCGGGTTCGCCTCATAACCAGCGCCCGTCTCAATCGCCAATACTGTCGAATAGATGTCGATCAAGCCAACGAGATTGTAGATGATCACAACCGCCCAGGCGAATTTCGCGCTAATGATTGAGGCGCGCGACTTGGCGGCGTCCTCAACAATTCGACGACGTCGTTTTGCAGTCCCAAGCGACCAGACCAACATGCCTCTCCCGGCTATTAACCTATATTCACCGTAAATCAGGGCCGACGCGCGCGATAAACCCGACAAAACGACGATGCGCAAGTCGACGCCCGCCATTAGCGGCGTTAAGATGCAAGAAGTATGACGACCGAGTTGGCACAGCCGAAACAACACCGAAACCAAGCGCCAGGCAAGGCATCGGTTCTTGCCACCCGCGCTGTCCTGTTCTGGGAACAGGCATGGCCGGCGATATTACCGGCGCTTGGCATTGTCTACATCCTTGTGATGATCAGCCTGCTTGGCCTGTGGGCGGCGATCCCAACCTGGCTGCACGCTGCGACGCTGGTCCTTGGCGGCCTGGCGTTTGCGAACTTCATCTGGCGCGAGCGGGCGGCGTGGGCATGGCCGTCGCTGCATCGCGCCCTCGCCCGGCTGGAAGAGGACGGCCGCGTCGCCCATGCGCCTTTGCAGGCGCTGCATGACGCCCCGTTCGACGGCGAGGCGGTCGCCAACCCGCTATGGCAAGCCCATCTAAAAGCCAGCACCGAACGTGCGCGCGAGGCGCGCTTGCGCGGCATACGCATCACAGCAACCAGCCGCGACCCTTACGGGCTTCGGTTTTTAGCGGTCGGTATTTTAGCCATCGCCTTGATCAACGCTGGCGATAATTGGCGCGCCCGCCTAGCCAGCCTAACCGCCCCCGGTCAACATTCAGGCGGCCAGCTTATCGCGGACCTGTGGATCGAACCGCCCGCCTATACCGGCAAGGCGCCGCTCTATCTGTTGCGCGCAGGCGAAGAAAAGTCTGGCATCGCAGAGCAAGTGAACGCTCCCGCTGGCTCCAAGCTTGTTGCGCAAATTAATAGCCGTGGCCGTCCGCGCCTGCGTTATCTGACCAGTGAAGAAAATCTACGGCTCAGTTTTGAACGTGATGGCGCCGCCGCGCGCAGTGAGTTGACGCTGCACGAAAGCGGCATGGTGCAGCTTACCGCCAACGGAAAAGACCTTAGCTGGCCGATCGGCATATTGCCGGACAACGCGCCCGCCGTCGCCTTTACCACCGAACCAGGGCCGACCGATCAGGCGCTTGTCGCCTTCGGGCTGGTCATCGAGGACGACTATGGCGTCGGTAACGCCAAGCTGGCGTTGCGTCTTGACCCGGCGCAGACGCGACCGCTTGATGCCCCGGCGTTTGACGAGGACGCCTTGGATGAGCAGCGACAGATAAATCTCGATGGCGTCACCGGCGTCTCTGGCGAGCACGCCATCTCCCTGGACTTGCAGGCCGATCCGTGGGCTGGGCTGAACGTTTTAGCAAAGATCATAGTTGAGGACGGCGCCGGTCAACATGGCGAGACGGCAGAGACAGTTATTACCCTCCCGACACGGATGTTTTTTAATCCACTTGCCAAAACTGTCATCGAACAACGCCAGACCCTTGCGGTTGCCGCCGAAGACTGGCGCCGGGCGGGACGCTCGTTTGACGCTGTCACGCTGGCGCCCGAGGTGTTTTTTGATGATACAACGGACTTCCTGCTCCTTCGCGCCGCATTCTGGCGGGTGATGCGCCAGAACGGAGAAAGGTTTGGCGATGCGGTCGAAAAATTCTGGCCCCTCGCCCTGCAGCTTGAAGACGAGGCCCTCGAGCTTGCCCGGCAACGTTTGGAAGCGGCTGAAGAGGCTTTACGTCAGGCGCTGGAACGCGGCGCCAGCGATGAGGAGATTGCCCGCCTTGTCGAAGAGCTTCGCCAGGCAATGAACGATTATTTGACGGCGCTCGCCCAATCTGGACAAACGCCCGGCGAAGCAGCGAAAAATGCACAACAGCTCGGCCAGTCCGATCTCGACGAGATGCTCGATGCAATCAAGGATCTTGCTCAATCCGGCGCATCCAATGCCGCAAGACAAATGCTGTCTGATCTCGAAAACCTCTTGAACGATCTACGGCTGTCTCAAGGCGGTTCTAGCGGCGGCGGACAAGGTGAAGGCGGCGAGCCACAAAGCGGACCTACCGGTCAAGCCGGCGATATGATTGGGCGCCAACGGGAACTGGCTGACGATGCCTTCGGACGCGGGCAGTCTTTCGGCGAAAGCGGCGAGGATCTTGCCGAGGCCGAGGGGGCGCTCGGCGGCGATCTTGATGATCTGATCGAGCAACTTCAAAGCGGCGACGGCGACCCTAATGGCGATGCGGCGCGCGCCTTAGGGCAGGCGCGCAACAATATGCGCGAGGCCGAACAGGCGCTCAGAAACGGTGATTTCGACGCCGCCAATGACGCCATGGAACGCGCCATTTCCAAACTTCGCGACGGCGCCGAGCGATTAGCGCGCGAAGACATGGCCGACGGGCAACAAGGCCGAGAAGGAAAAAACGGAAACCCGGTCGATCCCTTAGGCCGGCCCGCCGGCAATGCCAGCGGAGATGGCGTTGAGGTCCCCGAAGAAACCGACGCCGGAAAAACCCGCGCGGTCATCGAAGAGTTACGGCGACGCCTCGGTGAGCCCGGCCGCTCTGAAGAAGAAATCGACTATCTCGAACGCTTGCTTGAGCGGTTCTAACTACCCGGCGCCAATAAACGGAACGCCGCGCTGGCGGCCGCCATCATCCATGCCGTATCCGATCAAAAAATCGTCAGCGCCGGCTTCAAAACCGATATAGTCGCAGTGAAGATCTTCCGCATGCCCCGTAAGCTTTTTCACAAGTACGCAGGTTTTCGCCGCCGCCGCGCCGCGATCGAGCACCATGCCCCGACCGAAATGCAAGGACCGACCGGTGTCGAGAACATCGTCGACCAGCAACACCGTCTTACCTTCAATATCGACGGAAAAATCTTTCAACAATGTCACGACGCCTGATGATGCGCGCGTGCCGGCATAAGACGACAGTTGCACGAAATCCACATAAGGATCGGCGCCATATTTGTGTAACGCGCGAACAAGGTCGGCGGCGAAGATAAAGGCGCCTGTCAGCACTGGCGCCAACAAAAAATCTTTAGGCAGATCATTAGCCATTTCCTTCGCCATCGCATCAATACGGGCGGCAATGGCGGCTTCATCAAACAAGGTGCGCATGGATCGGCGGGCTCTCTTTTGCTAAAGCCGCCAGTGGTAATGATATTTCGGAAAGAGGGCTAGGGCGCCTCGGGAAAAAGAAACGCCGCCAAATCACTCTTCGTTGGGGAGAAAATCCCTGACGGCGCTTTTGGACGGCGCAAAGGAAAGCGCCACTTCCGCGACCCCGTCAGGCGCTGGCGCGCGGGTGGTGAAATCAACGGCGCGGCCGACCTTAACCTCAGCGTCGCTGGGGCTAAAGGTCCATCGGGACAGCAACTCGCCGCGAGGCCCTAACGCTTCCGCCTGCAGCAATGGCGCGCCAACCGCGACATCCCCAGCATTTTTGAGGTTACCGGTGATTTCAATCATCGGCCCGCCTGTAGACATCGCCAGACGGTGGCTGACATTTTCAATCGCGAGACCATATGGGTTTGCCTCGATACCCACCACCGCATAGGCGTCAGCGGTTGAGGGGGCGATCTTCACAATCTCATCGCGATAAGCGACCACCGCATAAATCGTACCCGCAACGGCGGCGATCCATGCCGACCAGCCGAAGGCGCGCAGCGGCGTCATCCGGTTTTTATCGCGAAACTCAGCTCTACGACGTGCTTTTCGAAGCGCCTTTTCAAGCTCGCGCGGCGTTACCCGCAGCGACGCGAAGAACTCATCGTCAAAGACTTCCGGATCAAACCGTCGCACATCTTCCATGCGCGCGAGGGCGGTCGCGCGGCGGCGCTTGGCGCGGACACGCCGGCCGAAGCCCGGCTCGCGGCCCCCATAGTCGCCAACATCTTCCCAATCAGCATCAACGATCGTCGCGTCTCTGGCGGCGTATTCGTCGTCCTCATAGTCGGTGTCGGTGACGTAGTTTTCTTCCTCGTCGTCCTCGTAACCCTCATCATCATCAGTAAAATGCAAGGCTTCGCGAACTGATGTGCGCGGGATTTTTTCTTCTCTTTCTTTTTTGTTTTTGCGGGAGAAAAACGGACGCCGCTCTTCTTCCTCCTCATCGAGATCTTCAACGATGAATTGTTTGCCCTTTTTCCAGCCCTTTTCAATCGGCTCATCATCCTCGTCCGCGGCATCGCTCTTGCGGGATTTTGCGGCCTTGGCCGACGATTTTATTTTCCGCGTCGCCTTCATGACCGGCGTTTCAAAAAGCGCATCATCGTCATCATCATCTAACTCAGCTTCGGCCGCGTCATCTGCCTTAGTTGCTGCGGTAGATTTCTTGGTCGCCTTGCGAGATTTGGGTTTCGACTTGTTGGCGTCATCCTCGAACCGGACTTTTAACCGCGACGTGCTGCGCCCTGATTTTGCCGGCGCCGTATCCATGTCGTTTGTGATTTTTGCGCTTGGGGAAAGTTCCTCAATCGCCTCCGGCGCCGGTACAAACCAGCTCTCACCGCAATCGGTACAGCGAACGGACCGGCCTTTCGGGATAAACCGGTCGTCATCAACGTCGTAGCGCGTCGCGCAATCTGGGCAGGTAATTATCATGAGCGGCCAGAATCACTTATATCATTGTCACTTGCGCCGTAGCGGGATACGGCTTGCCAAGAGCGGAAAGAGAGCCAATGGCGGCGAACGGATTGATTGTTGATTTTGAGGATGCGGGTCTTGCCTATGGCGACGCGCCGGAAACCCTGTCTGACGTCACCTTGCAAGTGCGCGAGGGGGAATTCCGTTTTCTCACCGGTCCGTCCGGCGCGGGGAAAACCTCGCTCCTCAAAATGATTTATTTGGCGCACCGACCAACGCGCGGACGCTTTTCTCTGTTTGGCGAAGACGCGTCGAATGCGCCGCGCGAGGCCTTGCCTGCGCTGCGCCGCCGCATCGGCGTCGTCTTCCAAGAATTCAGACTGCTCGATCATCTCACAGCTTTCGAAAACGTCGCCCTCCCCATGAAGGTCGCCGGTATTAACCAAAACAAATACCGCGAAGACGTAAGCGAACTCTTAAATTGGGTCGGTTTGGGTCACCGCATGGAAGCAAAACCGCCAACTTTATCCGGAGGCGAACAACAACGGGTGGCATTGGCGCGGGCGCTTGTCTCAAAACCAGACTTAATTTTGGCTGACGAGCCCACTGGTAACGTTGATCCGGCGATGAGTGAACGAATTATGAAATTATTCGTTGAACTGAATAAACTTGGCGCCGCCGTTATCGTCGCCACCCATAATCTTCATCTTGTGCAAACCCTTGGTAAACCTGTGTTAAGAATTTCTGACGGTCGTGTGTCTCGCTCTGCGGGTGCGGGAGGCGCCGGATGAGCGAGCGCGATGTATCGGAAATGCAAGGATTTGCTGCGGTAGATGACGAAGCAGCCAATATTGAGGCGCCAAAACCGTCCGCGTTTTCAAGATTGCGCCGCGAACCGTTGTTGCCGGAAGCGGGCGCAGGCGGCGCCCCGCTGACGGCTGTGATCGCCGTTATCTCCTTTCTTGCCGTGCTCGCCATGGCGTCCGTCCTCATAATCAATCAATCCGCCAGCAACTGGACGCGCGAGCTGCGCTCGGAAATCACGGTACAGATTAAAGGCGCCGATGCAGCAGAGATCGCGGCGGGCGCCTCAGCGGCAATGCGCGTACTCGAGGGCACAGAAGGCGTAATCGAAACAAGGCTAAAAAGTTCAGAGGAAACCGCCGAGCTCCTCGAACCCTGGCTCGGCCGCGGCAATGCCGCCGCTTTCTTAAACATCCCGGCGATTATCGAAGTGAAGGTAACGCCGGCCCTGCAAGATAACCTTGATCTCTTGCGAACACGCCTTGCGGCGGCGGCGCCAGGCGCCAGTCTTGATGACCACGCCCAATGGCACAGTCGGCTGGCGACAGCCGCCCGCTCTGGACAGGCGCTCGCCTTTGCCGTCTTCCTGATTGTGATGGGGGCGGCCTGCGCGATCTCAACATTCGCCGCCCGCGCCGGCCTCGCCGCAAATCACGACATTGTCTCTGTCCTCCATCTCGTTGGCGCGACCGACGATTTTATCGCCGCCGAAGTCCAGCGACGGTTTTTTGTCCTTGGCCTGCGCGGCGCCCTGGCGGGGCTTGTCACGGCCCTCATCGCCTTAACGCTGGCCTCATTTGCCCTTCGCACCGGCGTCGGGGCGAACAGCTTCCTGCCGCGCTTTGCTGTCGGGGGATGGCTCATTTTATGGTTATTTGCGGTGCCGCTGGTGACCTGCTTTGTGACCGCCCTCACAGCGCGCCTTACAGTTTTGAAAACCTTACGCGAACAATATTAGAGCTACTGGACCCGTCACGCTGCAATCGGCTATTCTTGCCCCAGTAACGCGCCTTACCGGCAGGAGACCTTGTGCAGCGACTTTTTCTTGGCCTCATTCTAGCGGGTTTATTGTGGACCATCGGCCTTGCGGTGTTCATCACGCAATTGCCCGCGCCGTCCGCGCAAGCCCTGGAAAAAGCGGACGGCATTGTCGTCTATACTGGCGGCGGCGGCGCACGCATCGCTGCGGGCATGAAAGTCTTTGCCGACGGCGGCGGCGAACGGCTTTTAATCTCCGGCGTTCATCCGGACACGTCGCGCAAACGATTATCTGAACTCTGGGCCGGCGCGCCCGATCTTTTTGATTGCTGTGTCGATTTGGGGCGCGAAGCGCGCTCCACTGAAGGCAACGCAGCAGAGTCCGCAGGCTGGGCGGAAGAAAATAAATTTGACCGCGTTATTATCGTCACCTCGGATTATCATATGCCTCGAGCCATAGCCGTCACCAAAGCGCGCATGCCGAATGCTGAAGTGACGCCATATGTGGTCGCGTCCAGCTATCTCAACGAAAAAGGCAGGCCGCAGACCAAAGAAGCATGGGAAAAGATTGCCGGCGAGTACACCAAATACCTTCTGGCGCGGGTCAAATCCTTCTTCACCGCCATTGGACTTTGAGACGGCAATGCAAAAATTGCGCGGCATCGCCTTTGAGGCGTTTCTTTATTTAAGCGGTATTGTGCTTGGCATTATTGCGCTGCCTTTTTTATTATTTGGCGAAAGCGCTGCTCGGTTTATTGCAAAGCTCTGGGTACGGATGGTATTGGGCGCCCTCCACTATATTGGCGGCGTCACCCATCGCATTGAAGGTGAGAATAATATCCCGACAGACGGCGCTCTTATCGCCGCGAACCATCAATCAATGTGGGAGACCATTGCCCTTTATGCGCTGATGCCAAGGCCGGTGATCATTTACAAAAAAGAGCTAAACCACGTCCCGATATATGGCTGGTTCATCGCCCGCGCCGGCAACATTGCGATCGACAGGCAAGGCGGCGCCAAAGCGCTGCGGGCGATGCTCGACAAAGCCGGGGAGCGCATCCGTGAAGGGTGCCAAGTTATTGTCTTTCCAGAAGGAACCCGCATGCAGCCGCAAGAGCGGGCGCCTTATCATCCAGGCATTGCCGGGATCTACAAAGCCGTCAACGCGCCGTGTACGCCAGCCGCTCACAATAGCGGCCAATATTGGCTCTATCCGGGTCACAAGAAAAAGCCGGGTGAGATTACGCTGCGGTTTCTGCCGGCTATTGAACCTGGCCTCGACCGCAAAAGTTTTCTTTCTCTGGTCAAAGAAAAAATAGACGCGGCCCGGCCCGATCTGACCGGCCTGGAAAACAACGGAAAGACGCTCAATGCCTGATCGATCTCCCCGTGCATCGCGGCGTTGGCTCTATATTCCGTTTGCGATCGCAGGCGTCATTCTCGTCGGCTACTACGCCCTGTGGCGGGCGGGCGCCCATGAACTGAAAAAAGCAGTAGCGGTATGGGTCGAAGATCAGCGCGCTCTTGGTCTCGAAGTCTTCCATGGCGATATCCAAACAGACGGCTTTCCATTTTTCTTGCGGGCGCATGTCGCGACGCCGACGATCTCGTCTCCGAATGCTTGGCGCTGGCAAGGAGAGACGTTGGCGATCGACACTCTGCCCTATGAACTTAACCGATTGATCTTTTCACCTGGCGGCGAACAGCTTGTCAGCGCTGACGGGCTTGGCGAGTGGCGAGGCAGTGCAGACGATTTGCGCTTGTCTATTGCCAACGACAAGGAGCGCGGCTGGGTATTGGCGATGACCGTCGGCCAAGCGACGGGCGTGCGCACCGACGATGGGGCCAGTTATTCTCTTGGGGCGCTGGTTCTTGATCTGGCGCCAGCACCGAACGACCCGACAACGCTGACGGTCAACCTCGCCGCCAGTGATATGACCTTGGATATAGCGGGTGAGACCTACAGCGCCGCTAGACTTCAGACAGCCCTGGCCCTCAGCAAAACCCATATGCTGTCAGGCTCTGCGCCAGCCCAAAGCTGGCGAAACGCTGACGGTGAACTCAAGATCGGCCACTTCTTTGCCGAGATTGAAGCGGCTGCAATCACTGCCGCGGGAGATATCCGCCTTGATCAGGATCTCTATCCGGAAGGCGCCCTGAAAGCGGAGATCGAAAAACCCGCGGGGCTGGCAATGCTGCTCCAAAAAACCGGCGCATTGACATCAAAAGAAGCAGAGGCGGCAGCCGCCGGCCTGTCCCTGATGGCGATCACATCAGGCGGCAAAATTTCAGCGCCAATCAAATTGGAGAATGGCGCAGCCCAAATTGCCGGAATCAAGATTGCAGATTTATCGAAAGTTGAGTGACGGCCTGGACCTTATGAAGGTGAACCATATTGGGCTCATCCGTACCGAGCACCAAGAGTTGGCTCACCATCAAGACGAGATTCCACCAGCCGCGCAAACTCATCAAGATAGACAGCGCCAGGCGGCGTCTTCTGCACCAGTACAATTCTTTTATCACCGGGATCGCGAACCCGCTTGATAAAACCAAGAATGGACAGCGCATCGAGCGCGCGGCTGATCGCCGGCTTCGGCACATTCAAGTCGCGTGCGAGCGCCCGCACGGTGTGCGGACCGGGGTTTAGATAGACTGTCAACAAGATCGACCATTGACGCATCGA
>JAJFGC010000180.1 GCA_021776345.1 Hyphococcus sp.
TATGCGTGAACGATGTACCAGTTCGAAGCCATGTTTAAATCCGTATTTACCGTAAATTAGTTGTCGCTGGAAGCGCACTCAATAGGGAGAAAATTACAAACGCTGAACCGCAAGCCCTGATCCACGAAGAAGAAAAACAACGCCATGATCGCCACCATGATCAGTACCATGATCGTCGAAACCATTGTCTCGTTTCTCGACGTCCACGTGACTTTCGAGCCTTCGTTGCGCACTTGTTGAACAAATTCGACCGGGCTGGTCTTTTTCTTCTTTTTGACTTCGTCCGCCTTGCCTTCAAGAACGGGCGCCTTGACGCCAGGTTTTTTGTTTTTCGCCATGAGCTTTGCCGTGCTTTCGCTTAGTACTGTCAACCGCCTTGAAGACATGAGGGCTCGTGCGCCGTTTTCAACGCTGACCTTAAATCCCCAGAAGCTTTTGGAAGATGGGGAGTAGGTAAACCATTTCCCTCTTGGGTCAAGCGCCTAAGGCAAAGATTTAACGCTCTTATTTGCGCCCCAGAGACGGGGTTACCCCTCTATCGAGCGCCCAGATCAGAAAATAACCCACTGATTTTGTTTAAAAATCACAAACGCCGGGCCCAACCTAAACCAGCCGCCAGACATCTCCGCCCGCCTCATCGCGAACAAGATCGACCTTCTCCCCATCAAAATGATAGGCGAGATGGCGCCCCTGTTTTGGCAAGCCGACTACATCAGGCCAGAAGGCGGCGATCGCCTCACCCTCAGGGTCGCGTACGCTTTGAAAAACTATGCCGTTCGCGTCCCCGTCGCGCAGCTTGCGCGCGAGGTCCTGCGACGCCGCATAGCTCATAGGGGCAAGACAGTCTTTGAATTTTTGCGTCCCCCGCAGATCATAAAACTCCTGATCGACGGCGCAGACAAGCTCGCGCATTTGCGCCAGCCAGCCGGGCTTTTCGTTGGTAGCGCTAAAAAATACCCCCTTATGAAAGGCGGTTTCAAAAATCGCCGTTTCAAACCGAATAGCCGCGTAATAGGCGCCAAACTTCCCATCGTGAAATCTGCCGGTTCGATCCCGACTGACATGAACAAATGGCGCCATCAGATAACTGGCGCCTGGCCCCGAAACGCGGCGACCGGGCGGCACAAGATCAAGTCGTCCGATGCTGTTGGCAAGGCGCGGATTGGATTTTGACTCCGCAGCGGCGATCAGCTCCCAATCCTGCGGATCGGCGATATCTTCAAAGAGATCGATCGGCGGATATCGAGACGAAATGATCCGCCGCGCGTCAGGCCATGACACGCGGGAAACCGGCGGGGCTTTTTTCATCCGCGCGCCGCGTCCAAATAATCACGAACCCGGAAAAGATCAGTAATGTAGCCGTTCAACATTACGCTAAGCGCGCTCTCGCCGCCGAATGCCTGGTTGGGTTTTTTCACCCATTCATAAGCGCGGGACTTTTCGGTAAACAGCATACGGAGCGCCTTGTGCACGCCCATCAGAACAGAAAGCCGGGTTTTCTGATCAATCGTCAATCGGGCGATCTCGCCGTCCTTCCAGCGCGCATAGGTGCGCGTAGACATACCGCCGAGCAGCGTCACCGCTTCAGCGTCTTTCAAGCCCCAATGCCGAAAGAGATTGACCGCTGCCCGCGCCATCGCCTCACCTTCCTGATCGGTGATGATTTGCTCGCTTGTGGGCGGGGCTGTTTTTTCAATCAGTTCAAGGTTCATGGGACATCGCTCCTGCTTGAGGAAGATATAAGCAGAATATGCCATTTGTCAAGATTTTTGAATTTTACGCCATTAGTCTCATATTTTTACAGATGGCTGAAATGCATGGAATACTGCGCACGCTATTGCTGCGCCTAGAATTCTGGAAGATGGAGAATAACACACAGCAGATATTCTTCCTCGCACTGCGCGAATTACAAATATCACGTCGCTGATGACCTTAAAAACAGCCGTTTGGGGGAACTAAGCCGACCGAAGCAACAGCGACGTGACGGGTAAAAGGCTAGCCGAAAGAAATGTTATACGCAAGATGCGTGCCAAATTGAAACAAGCCTCTTGTTTCCTGGGCTGGAGGGCTCAAAAGCTCACAAAATGGGCGCTTCATAGCCGTAACGAAGCAGTCAGTATCCTTGAGACGCCACGCACTCCCGAAGACCCAAAAGCTGGCGAGGATAGCCGTTAGGCGTGAGCGCCATCAATAATATCAAGCATTAGGGAAACATTGAATGGCAGGGGCGGAGGGACTCGAACCCACGACCCTCGGTTTTGGAGACCGATGCTCTACCAACTGAGCTACACCCCTAGGCCAAAGACTGGATTAGGGGGCGTGAGCGCCGCTGGCAATAGCCAATATATCGATGCTGACGGATTTAGGAGTCGCGCGCTATCCAATCTAACAGCGTCTCCGCCGCCAGATCCGCCGCCGGCGGCCCGCCAATCCCGAATTTTTCAAGCTGAGCCGGAAAAGCCTCGAGCTGCGCGCGCCGTTCAGCGCTGTCGTTCAAGAGCGGCGCAAGCGCCGCCGCCATCGCCTCCGGCTTGCAGCCTTCCTGCAGAAATTCCGGGATGATCTCCCTGCCAGCCGCAATATTGATCATCGACAGATGGGTGACCGTCACCACACTGCGTATCCACATTGCCGACGCCCAGTCGACCTGATAGCCGACAACCATTGGCGTTTTGGAGATCGCTAGCTCTGTCGTCGCCGTGCCCGATGCGACCAGCGCCGCGTCGGCGGCATTATAGGCCTTATAGCGCTCATCCACCGGAATCACAGTGGCGCCGCCTGGCCAGTCGCGGGCGGCTTCTTCAACTTGATCGACGACAGAAGGCGCTGCCGGGATAATTGTGCGAAATAAAGGCGTATGGCTGCGAACAATCTCTACGGTTCGTCGAAATAATGGCAATAGCCGACGCACTTCACTTTTGCGGCTGCCCGGTAGCACGGCCAGTATCTTTTCGCTCGTTAAATTATAGCGGTTGCGAAATTCTTCATTGTCGTAAGCAGACTTCGCGGCCTCTTGAAAACCTGAATGACCGACAAATCTGGCTTTGGCGCCTTCTTTTTCAAACCAGGCGGGCTCAAATTCAAACAGCGTCAGCACACCGTCAAAAAGCGCCGCAACAGTTTTCGCGCGATGCGGCCGCGACGCCCAAACTTGCGGCGCGACATATTTATATATCCTGGCTGCTGGCTGTTGTTTTTTGATTTTCTTTGCAGCAATCCGCGCAAATGACCATCCATCGATCAATATCGACGCGTCGACACGCTCTTTCTCGGCGACGTCCGCAAGAATATCGGCGCTGCGCAACGCCAAAGGCAGCGCCTTTAAGGCGCCAACGGGGCCGATCACCGAAAAGCGCTCAATCGGAAACAAGGATTGAAGACCAGTCTCCGCCATCAGGGGGCCGCCACAGCCAAAAAATTCCAAGGAACTGTTTTTTGCCTTCAGACTTTTAATGAGCGCCGCGCCTAATGCGTCTCCCGATTGCTCAACTGCGCATATCAATAGTTTCAATGGCGCACCAGTCTGGATCGCCGCGCCGCTCACGGCGCGCTCAAATCCTCAAGGGAAAAGCCGTATACAAACAAACCTGCCTTATCCGCCTCTTCAACAACTATATTGCGATCAATAATGAGCGCGGCGCCGGCCTCGACGGCGATACCGCGCAAGCCGGCCTCTTTAGCCTGACTGATCGTTGCCAGTCCTATGACCGGAAGATCAATGCGCATTTCCTGTCCGGGTTTTGGGCGTTTCACCAATACACCGACATGGGCCCCGCCTTTGACCGCGTCGGCAAGCCCGGCGCACCGACGCAGCATGGCATCGGTCCCTTCCGCCGCTTCAATTGCCAAGATCAGGCCATTGGCGACAACTGCCGCTTGACCAACATCAAATGGGCCCAATGCGTTAATGACGGCCGCCGCTTTTCTGATGTCTTCGAGATCGTCAGCACTCGGGTTTTTTTTCGTGATCGCGCCCGCAGGCGCTTTAAGACCCTGCATGACCTCCTCCGCGCCAACAACTAAAAACCCTTCCGCTTCAACTGTATCGACCATAACGCGGAGCAAGGCGCCGTCGCCGCGCGCCGCCGCCGCCAAGACTTTTGGCAACAACGCTGCGCCGCGCCAATCCGGTATCAATGATCCAAAATCAGGACGCTTGACGACCCCAGCAAAGACAACGGCGTCACACTCTTCTGTTTTAAGCGCACGCAAAATTTTGCCGATTTCACCTATGGAAAAATCATCGCCTGAAAACGGCCTTAACGCCGCTGTAGCAGAGGGATCGGTTAGGCGGATGATGTAGACCGGCGTGCCGTTCTCAATACAAGCGGCCGCAATACGAACCGGTAAGTCGCCAGCGCCGGCAATAATGCCAAGTTTTCGCCAGCGCACCATTTGTCCTATTTCGCCGGCGTCATGAGCGCGCGCGATGCGCCCTCGTCAACAAAACGGACAATAAGCATCACTTCTTCACTGTCGGAAAATTCCATCCGCACGCGCTCAAGACGTTCTTTAAAAGTATCCCTCGCTTCAAATAACAGCCTGTATGCTGCACGGAGGTTTTGAATTGCGCGTCGCTCCATGCCCCGACGCTTCATCCCTATAATATTAAGTCCCGCAAGCGTCGCGTGATTGCCGAAGACTGATGCATAGGGGATGATATCAGCGGTAACGGCTGCACAACCGCCAACGAAAGCATAAGCGCCGATGCGGCTGAACTGATGGATCGCACATTGCCCGCCCAAAAATGCGCTGTCGCCAATTGCGACATGGCCGCCGACAGCCGCATTGTTTGAACAAATAATGTCGTTTCCGACCTGACAGTCATGGGCAATATGCGCCCCGATCATAAAGAACCCGCGATCGCCAATGCGAGTGATACCGCCGCCTTCAACGGTGCCAGTATTCATCGTCACGTTTTCACGAATAATCGCGTCTTCGCCCACAACAAGTTTGGTGCTTTCACCGTTATATTTCAGATGTTGCGGCGGGCCGCCAAGCACGGCGCCGGAATGAATGACTGTCCGGGCGCCAATTTCAGTGTGACCTTCAAGCGTTACCCGTTTGAGGAGTTTAACCCCGTCATGCAGGCGAACATTAGCGCCGACATGAGACATGGGCCCTATATAGACATCATTGCCAAGCTCAGCGCCGTCTTCAACGATCGCCGTCGGATGAACTTCCACCCCGCGCATCAACACCGTTAAATTCCCTGGGCGAGCATTGCTGAATATTGCGCATCCGCGACGCGCTTTTCCTCAACATACGCCGTGCTTTGAAATCGCCATACAGGTGGACGACGGTGAACGGTTTTCACATGAATGCGCAACTGGTCTCCGGGAATAACCGGTTTTCGGAATCGGGCCTTGTCTACGCCCATAAACAAGACAACTTTTCCGTCTGTTTCCAGACCTTCTGTGTACGATGTGTACGCGGCTGCAGCTTGCGCCATGGCCTCAATGATCAGAACGCCCGGCATCACTGGTTTTTGTGGAAAATGTCCCTGAAAAATCTGGTCGCTATAGCTAATATTTTTTATAGCGACAGCGCTTTCACCCGGCTTGATATCCACCAGACGGTCGATCAACAAAATCGGATAGCGATGAGGCAAGATCTGCATGATCTCATCTACCTCAAGAACGCTTTTACCCGGCTCAAGCTGCGTCATGATTTAGTTCCATTTTTTACCTTTGCGATCCGCGCCAGCTGCGCGGTCTCGCGAAGCCAATCTCTTATTGGTCGCGCCGGACTTCCGCCCCAGCGCTCTCCTGCTGGCACATCACGCATCAACCCCGCTTTCGCGGCAAGCTGTACGCCCGCGCCGATATGCAGGTGATCCTTCAACCCAACCTGGCCGCCCATCATAACGCCATCTTCAATTATACAGCTGCCGGAAATGCCAGTTTGAGCGGCCAATATACAATATCGCCCAATGCGCACGTTGTGGCCGATTTGCACAAGATTGTCGATCTTTGATCCCTCGCCGATGATCGTATCATCGAGAGCGCCGCGGTCGATAGTTGTATTTGCGCCGATTTCAACATGATCGTCGATAATGACACGGCCCAATTGGGGCATGCGGGTAATCGCGCCTTCATGCTCAACAAATCCAAAGCCAGCCTGACCGATCCGCGCGCCCGGTAAAATGCTGACATGTTTTCCGACGATAGCGTGCGTGATCGTCACACCAGCGCCGACAGCTGTACCCGCGCCAATGACAACACCATGACCGATATGACAATGCGGCCCGATAGTGGCGCCATCCCCGATTTCAACGTTGGCGCCAATAGACACCGTCGGATGAACACTAGCGCTGCCAAATTGCGCCGGCGTCTTTTCCGCCGGCGGGTCATCTTCTTCGATGGAATGATGGAGGCGCGCGGAGACGAGAGCAAACGCAAGCTTCGGCGATGGCACGGTCAAAACCACGCCTGACCCCTTATAGTTGGGCGCCAGTTTCGCCGTCGTTAGGCATAACCCAACCGGGCGATCAGCAATCAGATCAATGGATTTTTTGTCTGCACAAAAAA
>JAJFGC010000019.1 GCA_021776345.1 Hyphococcus sp.
TATAACATTACTCCGTATCAAGAATTTATATTGACGCAAGCGTGATGTCTGCTACTCCGATGAGGCGTTGTTTATGGAAAAAGCATGACGGAGAGTGATCCCAGATACGCCGTTGCGGGGCTGACCGTTTTTTTTATATTATGGATTGCAGGATTTGCCGTTTATTCGAGCGTGCGAAATAAGGTGAGAGCGGTTACTGTGGGTCCGCGCCGCGCGACGCCGTGGCAACGAGTATTGCTAATCCTCGCCATAGCGCTGGATGGATACCTCATTGCACGCGCCTGGCGCCCGACGCTTGACCAGATGGTTTTGGCGCAAAGCTCCCCCGCGCCTAATCTTGGAATAGGGCTGATGCTGGTAGGCGGCGGGCTGATGATTGCTACCCATCTTCATATGGGCGCTTCCTGGCGGATAGGTGTCCCGCAGCAGGGCGGAGACATCGACAGCCTTGTTACAACCGGGCCGCACCGATATTCACGCAACCCAATTTATCTTGGCATTTTGATCCTTATCGCCGGCGCCGCATGGGCTGTTCCGGGTCCGCTGACAATTGGCGCGTTGGTCATCACATTTGTTGGGCTGCAGTCGATTATTGCGGAGGAGGAGGCGTATCTTGTACGTCAGTTCGGTAGTGAATATGCTGCTTACAAAGAGCGCGTGCGCCGCTGGATATGAAAGCTACCTATGATCGATGAGAACCTTGCCGACGCGATCAACGCCGGCAACGCGCCATTTGCGAAATTGATGGGCGTTGTCATGACTTCAGTCACAAAGGACCGAATTGAAGGCGAGTTACAAGTTACTGAAGAGCTTTGCACGATACCGACAAATATTTTTCATGGCGGCGCGATCATGGCGCTTGCTGACAATATGGGGGGCATTGGCGCTTTCGTGACCATGCCGCCCGGCGCAACCACAACAACGATTGAAAGCAAGACTAATTTTCTTCGTGCGATCATGGTGGGCGAGACAGCAAAAGCCGTGACAACGCCGATTAATCTCGGCAGGACGCTACAAGTTTGGAAAACAGAAATTTTTCGCGATGACGGGAAGCTTGCAGCTGTGGTGACCCAGACACAAATCATTCGTCCTGGTAAGGATTAAGATCGAAAGGTAAACTCATTGTACGATTGTAATATAACCGAAAGCTATTTTCCTGCCGTCGGCGGGCTTGATGTGACGCCGATTACGATCGGCGATATATTGCGGGCATCCGCGGAACAGCACGGCGATATTGAAGCGCTGATTGAGTTGACGCCTGAAGGCGAGAATGCGCGACGCTGGACCTATCAGGAATTACTAGCGGATAGTGAAAAATTAGCTCGGGCGTTGGCGTCGCGGCACGAAAAGGGCGCGCGCATTGCTGTCTGGGCGCCCAACATGCCCGAATGGGTGTTGCTGGAATTTGCCGCCGCCATGGCCGGCGTCGTGTTGGTTACCGTTAATCCGGCCTATCAGGCGCGCGAGCTGAAGTTTGTTCTTGAACAGTCGCGCTCGGAAGCGATCTATTTTGTCAATGAGTTTCGCGGTAACCCCATGGGCGAGATAGCCCGCAAGGTTTGCGATGAGTTGTCGCAAGTAACTCACCGTATATTGTTGGACGATCATGACGCCTTGTTTGCGGGCGATGCGGACCTTCCCGCGGTGGCGGCGGATGACCCCGTGCAAATTCAGTATACGTCGGGGACGACCGGATTCCCAAAAGGCGCCTTGTTGCATCACACTGGATTAGTTATCAATGCAAGCCATACGCTTGATCGTACTTTGGTGAAGCCGGGGTCAAAACTGCTTCACAATATGCCGATGTTTCATACAACCGGTTGTGCGATTATGGTGCTCGGCGCCATAAGCCACGGCGCAACAATTTTCCTGGCGTCGATATTTGAGCCGGTAGCGATTATTCGTGCGATCCTTCGCGAAGAAGCAGACTTTTATTTTGGCGTGCCGACGATGATCATCGCTGTAATCGAGGAAGTTGAGAGGGCGGGTATTGAGATAAAGTCGATCCGTCATGTTATGTCAGGCGGCGCTATGGTCGCGCCGGAACTTGTGCGCAAATCGGAAAAATTTCTGGGCGCGCCTGTCCAAATTGCCTACGGTCAAACAGAAGCGTCGCCGGTGATCACCACGACATGGCAGGACGATGCGATCGAGGACCTTACGCAAACTATTGGTCAACCCCTGCCAAATGTTGATGTCTCTATTCGTAACCCTCAAACCAACGACGTGATGGCGCTCGATCAGCAGGGTGAAATTTGTTGTCGCGGTTATCTCGTCATGACCGGTTACAACGACAACCCCGAAGCAACGGCCGCCGCGATAGACAAGGAAGGATGGCTGCACACAGGCGATCTCGGCCGTATGGATAGTCGCGGCTACATAAAAATTACCGGTCGCGTCAAGGAGATGATTATTCGCGGCGGTGAGAATTTATTTCCGGCGGAAATCGAAAACGCGATGCTGGAACATGAGGCGATCATTGAAGTTGCCGTTGTCGGCATGCCTGACGAAAAATGGGGTGAAGAAGTCGTGTGCTTTATGCGCGCCGCCTCGACGGAAAGACCGGAACCTGCCGCATTGAAAGCATTTATCCGAGAGCGTTTATCGCCTCAAAAAACCCCCGCTTACTGGATTTATCTCGACGAATGGCCGCTCACGGGCTCCGGCAAAATTCAAAAATTTAAACTCGTCGAAGCGCTGAAGCGCGGCGAACATGATATGAGACGGGCCGACTAGTCAGCTTTCAGTGACGACAGCAATTTATACTGCGAGACGCTGACATCTTCCGCCCGCACGGTTTCTTTGACGCCCGCTTGCTCGAGCGCCTGGCCAAGCGTTTGCCCAAAAACCGATTTCAAAGACGAGCGAAGCATTTTTCGGCGTTGAGAGAAAGCGGCCTGCGTTACGGCTTCGAGAGCTTTGACGGTATCAAACGGTTCCGTTGGCGGATCAAATACGACCACGGTTGAATCAACCTTTGGCGGCGGGGTGAAGGCGCGTGCTGGCAAGTCAAAGGCTCGCATTGGGGTTGCGGTTGCCTGGGCAATGACAGAAAGGCGGCCATAGGTTTTTGAACCAGGGGCCGCCAGAATTCGATCGGCGACTTCCTTTTGAAACATCAACGCCATGCGTGACCATAGCTTGGGGCCGGCTTTCAGCCACTTGATCAGAAGCTCCGTCGAAATATTGTAGGGTAAATTGGCGACAATTTTTACCGGCGCCTTCGCGCCGAGCATTTCGAGCTCATCTATGCGCAACGCATCACTTTCAATTGTTTCCAGTTTGTTGGGATAGAAATCTTCGAGTTCCTTGAGTGCGTCGATGCAGCGATTGTCGCGTTCTATCGCAACAACGCGAGCGCCAGTGTCTAATAGCGCGCGTGTTAGCCCGCCGGGGCCGGGGCCGATTTCAAGCACCACGTCATCGCCGGTAACGCTCACCTCGCGAGCAATTTTTCGGGTGATGTTGAGGTCGAGTAGAAAATGCTGGCCCAGAGACTTTTTGGCGCCGAGATCGAACCGTTCAATCACATCGCGCAATGGCGGCAGGCCGTCACTCATCGTATCTGGCTTCGGGTTGTCGCCATCCGGTCGGCGAGCTTGATTGCTGCGATCAAACTATCCGCCCGAGCCAGACCCTTGCCGGCGATATCAAGCGCGGTTCCGTGATCCGGCGATGTGCGAATAATCGGCAGGCCAAGGGTGACATTGACGGCGTCATGAAAGGCGAGTGTCTTGGCCGGGATCAACGCCTGATCGTGCAGCATGCAAAGCGCGGCGTCATAACTTGCCCGCGCCTCTTCATGAAACATGGTGTCGGCTGGCAGGGGGCCACGAGCGTTCAGCCCCATATCACAAAGCGCATCGACGGCGGGCGCGATAATCATCTCATCTTCCATGCCGAGTGCGCCAGCTTCGCCAGCGTGGGGGTTAAGACCGGAAATTGCCAGCCGAGGAGAGGCGATGCCAAATTCATCGCGCAACGCTTCCGCCGTAACAATCGCTGTTTTGATGATCTTGTCCGGCGTTAACGATCCGATTGCCTCTTTCACCGACTGATGAACCGTCACCGGAACTGTTCGCAACATTGGCCCGGCAAGCATCATCACGGGTCCGCGGGCGCGCTCGTTCGGCATCGGCGCCGCCGTTGTAAGATGCGCCAAATATTCTGTATGTCCCGGAAAGCCGAATCCCGCGGCAAGAAGTGTCGATTTTTGAATCGGGTTTGTCACAACACCGGATGCTGATCCGTTAACGGCGTAGTCCACGGCGCGCTCAATGCTTTCCATGACAGCCTCTGTGTGGTGAGGCGAAGAGAGGCCGGGTGTTGCCGTTACGGCCACTTTAAGGGTCTACAGCGGCAGGCCTTGTGTGAAGGCTTCGGACGCTTGCATCGGATCAGTGATTAAGATTGCGTCAGGCGTCTGGCTTTTGATCCGGGCGAAATCGTCAATCAGAAAAAATGCGGGGCCCGTTTCGCGTAAGGCCTGCCATGCGCTAATGGTGATTTCTGCACCGACGCCGCCCGGATCGCCCATCGTCAAGGCAAGTGGCGGGCGCGTTGGCTGGCTCATGTCGCTCAACTTTGGCCCTTAGCCGTTCAGGGAGATCGGCTCTTTCAATCTGATATCAACGGTCGATTTTCGTTCGATATCACGCAGATATTGCTGACCGATGCGCTGTAATTGCCGCTGGTAGATCCGATTTTCAATCGCCGTGCGCGAGGGTAAACCCAGGCCTTCATCCTTGTCGCAAACATAAGCCGCGTGATAGGCGCCGTCATGTTTAAGGACCGGGCTCATTTCTTTATGATCGAGGTTTTCGATAAATTCGGAAAACCGAGGATCAATTGCATTCAGTGTCACATTTTCAAGCAATGCGTATCCGATCTTTTCGCCGAGATCGACGCGCAGTGCGCGGCCGGAGCAAACATCCGCCGTTGTGACCTTATCAAACGCAAACCGGGCCGTGTTCTCGCCAACCGATTCCGGCGCCGACATATAAGCGAGCTTGAAGGTAGGCTCGCCGGCGATTACGGCTTCGCGTTTATCGCGCACGGCAAGAACCATAAACGCGCCTTCGGATGGTATCGGGTTTGTCACCGCGCCTGTGGGCAAATCTCGGATGGCGGTATCAAGCTCGGGCGCCAATTCGCCGGCGCGCACCCATCCCACATCGCCGCCAACAGCGGCTGTCGTGCAGGCTGAAAACTGTTGTGCGATCACAGTGAAAGGAACACCGCGCCGCATCTGTTCGATGAGTTGGAGGCCAGCCTGATAATATTGTTGTGCGCGAGACGGATCATCCACGGGGATGCAAATTTCTGAAATAAGAAACTGCTCCAGGCTGGCGTCTTCACGCATGCGCTGCAGCGTATCCTCAACCTCGTCATCATTGACACGGATGCGATCTCGGAACCGGCCTTGAACGAGATTAGGCCACACAATTGATGATTTTACCTGCTGTTTAAGGGATCCAATCGAAACCCCTTGCGCAGTCAAAACTTGTTCAAGGCCCTCAATCGTCATATTCGATTGAGCGGCGATCATGGAAAGCTCTTGGTCAATTTCCTGATCTTGAACGACGACCTCGAATTTTGTGGTTTCCTGAAGCTTCAGCCGCTCTTCAATCAAGTCTCGGAGCGCTTGTTGCTGGACTTGTGGATAGGCTTCGGCCGGTATCTGGCCGCCCGCTGAAATGATCATCAGCCGCATGCGCTGTCTGATATCATAGGTGGTGACGACCGAATCATTGACCACTGCCGCCACGGCCTCACGGGGAACACCGGAGCGCTTGATGACTTCCTCGCTGGAGGGCCGGTCTTGAGCAATGCCGACACCGGCGCTCAACAATACCGCGCAACCAGCTGAAATATATCGAATAAATCGCTTCAATGTCATATCATTTTCTCTTTGGGCAGCTCTACACAACCGTCACTTATCTCACTTTGAGCCGTTACGCTGTCCTGAGATTATACGCGATGCCGGGAAAATAGAGCAAAATTGAGGCTGTGCAAGCGTCACTGTACCAGGGATTTCAGGGTAAAGCTGATTATTACCGAATTGTCTGGCTCGAGATTTTCATCGCGCGTTCGGTCCCGGCTGTAGGTGATGCCGAATGTGGAGCACTCATCCTCGTAGCCTAGCGTGATGTTCTGCCGGATTGTCTGGTTAGCCTCAAGGTCAATGCGCCATGAACCGGCAACTCGCCAGTGGTCGGTAACATTTAAGAGCGCCCCGGTACGCAATTCCTCACGGCGAACCAAATTCGCACTCACATTTTCTTCGTTCAAACGTACGTAACTCGCATGGGTAAGAAGGGGTCCGGCGCGTAAATATGCACTTGATTCGGCGCGTTGGATGCTGCCGGTCTCGTCGTCAATTCGAAACCGGTTTTGAAGGCCGACAACTGAACCATAGCGAATATTAAGGCTGCCGATAATATCGGACTGAGTTTCACCCAATCCTGAAGAAGTGTCGAACGCGTCGGTTGATTGTATTCTGAACTGCTGGCCGACAGAGCCCTCTACCGCAAGTCCGCCGGGCCAAATCGCAGATGCAGATATCCCGATGTTAGCGCGTTGCCCGTCTTCAAATGTGTCATAGCCGGTTGCTTTATTGAAATCGAACAAACCCGCATAATCAAATTCAATGCTTTGCGAATCCTCATTGATGATATCGCCGTTTTCTATGTTCGCCGGGCTCGCGACTAACTGGATGCGAGGCTCAAGAAATAATCGCGCCGAGCCAAGGGACCGGGATAAGGGATACGACCATTCAAGGCCTGCCGTGGGCGCAAACCTCGCTTCAAACTCGGTTGGATCACCTGGAGTGCCGGCAATCGTTTCGGTGCCTTGATCAAGGTCCTGAAAGAAGTATGCATCGGCGCGCGTTTGGGCGAATAAATGAAAGCGGTGACCGCCATCGGTTATAATGTCTTTGTCCCAATTCGCACTGGCCGTGAAACGTTGTGAGTCAGCGCCGCCGGTGCGGAAGATCGAGGCGATATTGGTGTCGACATGGGCTTTACCCCCGGCAATCGTTGAATTGAAATCGTGCCGAAAATTGATGAGAGGAAGAATATAGGGCGTGGTTGCGACATTATCCTGAGCACGCAACCCCTGAAACAGGTATGTATCTACAGTCAGGTTTGACCCGCCTTTGGTCCACCCAGCGCGTACGTTACTGCGTAATTGGTTGGTGTTGCTTCGATCCAGCGCCTGACGAAGGTCGCCGCGCCGCTCAACCCCATAACGGCGCAGATATGTATTATCGGAAACACGTTCAAAATCGTAACTGAGCCGCCAATCCTCACCAACCTCACGATGACCGCGGCCAAAATAGTGCCAGCGAACGCCGGGAATGTCTTCGTCTTCCTCCTGGCTGTTATCGAAGTCGATGACGCCGCCGGAAAGGACATGATAGCCGCGTTTGCCGCGATTTCGATATTCGCCTTGCCACAACACGCCATCCTTGGCCGTTACCTTTGGAAAGAACGTCGCGTCCTGGGAATTGGACAGGGCGAGGTAATAGGGAAGCTCAAAATTAAACCCAAGTCGGCTGGAAGCGCCGATACGCGGCGTCAGGAAACCCGACTGGCGTTCAACTGATGGGTCGGGCCCTTGCAGATATGGCGTGTATAAAATCGGCACGCCTTTAAGCTCGAAAAAGGCATGATGAAAGCGAACAACTTTCCGTTCCTTGTCGCGAGTAACGCGCAGCGCCTTCATCCGCCATGTTGGCGTTTTGGCGTTGCCTTTATCATCACAGACTTCGCAGGCGGTATAGACGGCTTTTCTTAGCCGGGTCCGGGCGCCTTGCTCTTCAATGGCGCTGTCAGCGGCGAGGCGCGCATTTTGTTGAAGCAGGGCGCTGAAATTTTCGACCACGCCGTCACGCAAGTCGCCAGACAAAATTGCCTTACCCGCAAAGACGGTTTCCAGGTCCGCGTCGGTTATCGAAACATCGCCTTCGGCCGTGACAATATCGGTTTGCGGATCGTAGATCAGCCGATCGGCCCGCAAATATCGTTCGCCAAAAAATGCGCGAACATCGCCTTCGGCGACAATCGGCCCATTGTCGAATTCGCGCGTAACCGTGTCCGCCTCGAATAAAATCTCGTCGGCCGTCTCGACATTGGCGATATCCGTTTCACTTGAAGATGCGCCGATTTGCAGGGCCAGCACGCAAGAAGGGGTTGCCGCTCCGGCTCCCGCCAAAACGGTAGTGATCCACAGTCGCGCTATGCGGCGATTGCGACTCAAAACATCTCCTTACGCGCGCGAATCAAAATTATGCGCTTATTCATGGTTAAATGAGGTCTCGGATGAGGTCCAGCGCTCGTGGCTTTACCCATCCTCCATATGCAGCAACATGGTCACTGCGGCAATAGCGGCGACCATAGCGGGTGTCCAAGCGGCGAGCGCTACCGGGGCAAGCTCTGATTCGCCGAGCGCGGTAGATATTTCCGAAAGGACATAAAGCAAGAAGCCGGCAGCGATCGAAGCAGCAGCTAACTGGAGGGCGCCGCCAAGCCTGACCGGCCGTAATGAAAAGGCGGCGGCGATCAAAACCATGGCTAAGAGCTTGAGCGGCGTTGAGCTCAAATCGTGAAATCGAATATGATAGCGGACGGTTGGCAGCCCCGCCGCCTCGGCCATCAAAATAAATCGCGGCAATTGCCATAAAGACATGGTTTCAGGCGGGGCGACACGCTGCCGCAAATCCGCTGCGGTGAGCGCTGTATTAATTGCGTATACCGGCGTGCGCAATTGCTGGTTTTGCGAGATCGACGTCAGCCGAACATTGCTCATCTCCATCGTCCGTCCAGACATAACGGCTTGCTCGGCGTCAATGCGTTCAAGGAAAACGCTGTTAGGGCCGAAGCGCCAGACAGTGATGTCACTGAGCGTGCCATCATCTTCATCAAGGTTTTTTGCGTTGATAATAAGTTGACGCGCATTGTCCTGCTGGCGCAACCAGATGCCGTCATTAAACACCCTGACCAGATTGGTCTCATTACCAAGAGACTTTGTTCTGATTTGTTCGGCATAGGAAAGGAGGTTAGAGGAGACGGGGTCAATGACCGTGATAATAAGAACGCCGGTCAGCGCCGCGATAAAGGCTGCAGGTCCAATCAGGCGCCATATCGACAGACCAGCCGAGCGCATGACCGAAAGCTCTGACCGCCTATTTAATTGATAGAACATCCAGATTGAACCAAACAAAAAAACGAACGGGATAAGCGCCTGCGTCAGCGCCGGCGCGCGCAGCAATGTGAGGCTAACGGCGAGGGAAAAATTTCCGTCAGGAATTTTTCCAACGAACCGCAGGTTTTCAATAAGGTCGATGAGAAGAACAAGGCTCGCAAGGATAAGCAAAAGCCCGCCGACGCCAATAATCGAGCGCAGGGCAATATATCGGAACAATGTCTGCGGCGGCACTATGCGGCCTCGATCGGATTGAGCTTGAGCATTCGTCTGCCCAAATGAGCAGGCGCAAACAGTGCCGCGGCAAAGACGAGTGTGACGACGCCGGGCGTTGCATAGAGCGTCCAATAGGCGCCGGAGGTCTCAGCCATACCTTGGGCAATGAAGCCGATGACCCGCACTGAAAAAATGATGACGCCGGCTGCGGCAATGCGCAATACGTAACCGCGCCTGCTATAAGGACCGCCAATCATCGCATAAAGACCGACAAAAACATAAGCAAAGGCATAAAGCGGCCCGGCATATCGTGAATGACCTTCGGCGATCAACTTGCCGGCGTTTATCTGGTCATAGGGTTTCGACATATCCGGGTTGAGCAACTCATGCGGGTAGCGTTCGGTTAATTCCAAAACCAGTTCACCATTCGATTGATCGAAAACCTCAATATTGAGCGCAAGTTCGCCAAAACGAATAAAATCGACTTCACCCGTGTCTTTAGATATCCTTTGAATATTTCCATCTTTCAGGAATAACATTGGGCCGTCATTCGTTTCGCGTAAGACAGCGCGCTCGGCCATATAGGTTTTGGGATCAAGCTCATTGCGATAATCGTTGACAAGAAGGCCGACAAATTGACCACCTGGCCTGGCGTCATCGACATAAATTGTAAAGCCGTCGACGAATGTGGTGAACTCACCGCTGCGGATCACGGAACTCGCAAAATCAGCACGGATGTCGGCGACGGTTTGTTTCAGGATGCGGTAGCTGCGCGGCATTAAGTCGATATTGACATACAAGGTCGCGAGCGCGCCGAGCGCTGTAATAAGCAGGATCGGCGCTGCAATACGCCATTTGCTGCAGCCAGCGGCGAACATGACGGCGATTTCGCTATCGGTATGTAGCCGGTGCAGGGCAAAAACGGTCGCGCCGAAGAGAGAAAACGGGATGATGATCGCCAACAGGCTTGGAATAATCAGGATGCTCAGATAAGTGAAAATCCCGAACCCTTGGCCATATTCAACGATAATCTCGACCCGTTGCAGGCTCTGGGTCATCCAGACAATGGCGGTGATGACCACCAGGATCATCAAGAGCGGGGTGAGGCACTGGCGCAGAATATATTTATCGAGGCTGTTCAAGCCAGCGGTCTTCCCTTATGGCGCAAGGCGGTTAGATTGCGCCTTTCAAAAATCACCCCGCACTAGCACAGGTCGCGGGCCTCCCGAAAGTTCTGGCGTCAGTCTGTCGGGATAAAAACAGAAAAAAGAGGGATTTATGCAAGTCACTTTCTCAACTGCAGCTCTGCCGAAGACTGGCTCTATCGTTGTTCCGGTTTTTGAAGATGGCAAAAAGTCGAAAGCCTATGCAGATGTTGATGCTAAAACTGATGGGGCGATTGAGCGCGGCGTGAAAGCGGCTGATTACAAGCCAGCAAAGGGGAAAATGCTCGAGATTGTTTCTCCGACAGGTATTGGCAACGCCCGTGTATTGTTGGTCGGCGCCGGCCAATCAAAAGACTTTGGACCGCTCGATGCGGAAGCGCTTGGCGGCGCTGCCATTGCCCAGTTGCTGGGCACACGTGAAAAAACAGCCATCTTTGCGCTCGCAGGATTTTCAGCCAAAAAAATCGGCGACAAAGAACTTGCGGCGCGTATTGCGCATGGCGCCAAAATGCGGACATACCGCTTCGATAAGTATCGCACTAAAGAAGAAAAATCCGATAAACCAGCGCTCACCAAAATCGCCATCCATTCTTCTGTCGCAAATGCAAAAGCTGCGTATGAGAGCTACAGTAAAATCGGCGATGGCGTATTCATGACCCGCGATCTCGTTTCAGAACCGGCAAATGTTCTGTATCCGGACACTTTTGCGAAACGGTGTGAGAAGCTGTCGGCGCTTGGTGTGAAAGTGAAAGTATTAGGCGTCACCGAGATGAAGAAACTCGGCATGGGCTCACTCCTCGGTGTAGGCCAGGGCTCGGATAAACCATCAAAACTCGTCGCTATGGAATGGATGGGCGGCAAAAAGGGCGATGCACCCGTCTGTTTCGTTGGCAAGGGCGTGACGTTCGACACTGGCGGCATCTCGATCAAACCTGCCGCTGGCATGGGAGATATGAAGTGGGACATGGGCGGCGCCGGCGCTGTCACAGGCGCGATGGCGGCGATTGCCGGGCGCAAGGCGAAAGCAAATGTCGTTGGCGTTATTGGCCTTGTCGAAAACATGCCGGACGGCAAAGCGCAGCGCCCCGGCGATGTCGTCAAATCGATGTCGGGCCAGACAATCGAGGTCTTGAACACCGATGCGGAGGGACGCCTTGTGCTCGCCGATGCGCTTTGGTGGACGCAAGAAACTTACAAACCAGAAACGGTGATCGACCTAGCGACGCTTACCGGCGCGATCATGGTTTCGTTGGCCCATGAGTTTGGCGGTATTTTCACCGTAGACGACAAGCTGGCCAAGAAGCTCGAAGATGCAGGCATAGCGACGGGCGATAAACTCTGGCGCATGCCGCTGACGAAAACACATTATGAGATGATCAAATCCGATATCGCTGATATGCAAAATATCGGCGGCAAAGGCGCCGGCTCTTCCACTGCGGCTGCGTTCCTCGGACGTTTTATCAAAGACAACGTTTCCTGGGCGCATCTCGATATCGCCGGCATGGCCTGGAATGAGAAGGATATGCCGACAATGCCGAAGGGTGGCTCCGGCTATGGCGTTCGCCTGCTCGACGAGTTTGTCCGCGCAAACTACGAGTAATCAATCGTTAGAAGAATTTCGGCGTTGGTCGAAATATTCTCTAAGTCTGGTCAGCGCGGGAAGGACTGTCTCCAAATCAATCTCTGGCACGTCTGCGCCAAATTTTTTGAAGTAGGGCGCTAGTGATTTGACGGTCTGATTGCGCACGGCCTTCCCATTTTTTGTGACGCGGACCCGTTTAACGCGGGCGTCGCTTGGGTCGGTGATGAATTCGGCATAGCCATTATTGATCAGGCGCTTGGCTGTCGACGACATCGTTGGCTGCGTGACCTGAAAGGCGTGGGCGAGTTCGCTGATAGTCTCTTCTGTATCGAGACGCAGCAAATGATTGAGGATGCCGAATTGCGCCTCGGTCAACCCTTCCGGCAGGAGCCTTTCAAACTCTCTCTTCGCGAGATGGGCAATAATATCAATTTCTGTCAGCACTTTGAAAATTGCGGGATCGCCAGGAAGTCCGGCTTCTGCAGCTATGGCTGGTTTTGTTTTAATTGCCATCAGGCATCGGCGATGCGTGTTTCGAGCGGCCACCGCGGGGCCGGCGCTGGAAATTTCGCATAGCCATAACGGAATAAGCCTTGGACGGTTTGGTTATTGCTGGCGCCGGCAAAGTCGTGGATTTCCTTATAAAGGCCGGCCATCTCCGGAAACTCTTGTAAGACTTGACTGAGCGGATGCATGGCGAGGCCGAGTTTTGTCGCCGCAAGATGGGTGCGCACCCAGCCAGCGCCGACATTTAGCTGGTCGATGCGCGTGTTGCCGTCTGTGGTAAGCCAGCCAAACGCCATCGCGCTGTCGATCAGCGCGGAATAAAAGTTGATCGTCTCCTGATAAGCTCGTGAGTTCAAATCGTTCAATTTCTCTGGCTCGAGAATACCAACTAATTTTCCCACTTCCATGACGGGGCCGGCAAGAGATATGCCATCTGGATTTGCATTGATCTCTTTTTCGCCGACGCGCATAAGCCGCGTGCTTTCCTGATGGGTGCGTTCGACGCCTACTTCCACCAACCACCCGCGATTGCAGATATCTTTCAACGTTTCGACACTCTCTTTGTCATTGGCCCAATTAAAATTGCCATGAGCTGCGTGCAGTACGGCGCCGAGTTGGTTGAGCGTCGCCGCGTCGACTTCGAGGGTCTGGTCGAAGTTCTCTCGAACTGTTCTGCGTGACAGGACATGTTCGAATAACGGGTCACTTTGTGTGTTGGCGTTAGAGTTAAATGTCACATGCGCGACAGGGCGCTCGTCGAGAACAGGATAAGGCTCGCCCTCGGGGAATTGCTCGACCTCAATATCATAACCCTGGCTCGCCGCCGCCTGTCGCAAAACTTCTAAAAACGCGCCAAGGCCGATGACGATTTGCCGGTTTGGCGGATCGGTCTCCGGCAACAGCCGGTCGAGGTCGCAATAAACCGTAAGCGCGTTATCTGACCGAAGATCTGCAATCCATGGCTGCCGGTTGTGGGGGTTCGGCGCAAGGATCGCATAGGCGAGGGCGTTCATCCTCGGATCCTCGAAATCATTGCCGGCGACTGTCCATGGCTTGCGCGCCACTGACAAATCCGATGTCAGGCGGCGGGCCCCGAAAACGCCTGCGCCAATAACAATGATGCTGGCGGCGCCGGTCATTAAAATATGTCGTCTGTTGGTCATATGGCTCGCCTTGGGTAATATATAGATATCTATGTAGTTGGAGTCAATATCAGCGTTCTTAAGTTTTGAATCCCTGACGCACAGCCCTATGATCATTGAATGACCGAAATCCTTTTCTATCATCTGGAACGCGCCAGACTTGAAGACGTCCTGCCGGGTCTTCTTGAAAAGACGCTGGAGCGAGATTGGCGTGCTGTCGTGCGCGCCGGATCGAAAGAACGTGTGGAGGCGCTCGACGGCCATCTTTGGACGTATAGAGATGAATCATTTCTGCCGCACGCTCATTCGGGGGAGGCGACCAGTCAGCCTGTTTGGCTGACCGTGGGCGATGAGCTGCCAAATGACCCGCAGATATTGTTTCTCATCGATGGCGCAAAGGCGACCGCCGCATCTCTCGATGGGTTAGCCCGCTGTGTTATGATCTTTGACGGGCGTGATGATGGCGCGGTGGGTGATGCGCGTGCGTTCTGGAAAGAAACGAAAGTCGCGGGCTGCGACGCGACTTATTGGAAGCAATCGCCGGAAGGGCGTTGGGAAAAACAAGCGTGATTATATTTTATTGGGTGCATCTCGCCCTGTCATTCCTCGCCTCGGTTTTGCGTTTTGGGGAGGGGGCGCCGGCAAAATCAGCTACGCAAAACCAGCCGATCACTCTTTATGAATTTGAAGGCTGCCCGTATTGCCGGATAGCCCGCGAGGCCGTGTCTCAATCGGGCGCCATAGTGTTGGTGCGCCCTTGTCCGAAGGGCGGCAAACGGTTCCGGCCATCGGTCAGTGAACTTGGCGGCAAGGCGCAATTTCCCTACATGATTGACCCAAATACGGATATGCGCATCTATGAAAGCGGGGATATTGCCGCGTATCTTCATAACACCTATGGCGGGCGCCGGTCATGGCTGCGGTTTCTGGGACCGATCAATCAGATCCTGTCGCAATTCGGCGTTCTCTTTCGGCTGGCGGCGGGAACGCTTAAGCGCGCCTCGGCGCCGCCGGAACAACCGCTTGAGTTTTTCGGCGCGGAACGTGATCCACGGGCGCGGTTGGTCAAGGAGCTACTCTGCGAAATGGAAATTGAATATCTTTGGCGGTCTGACAGTGATGGATCACCTCTGCTGATTGATCCCAACAATGGCGAACGTATTTCAGGCGCCAGAGCCATCCGCGCCTATCTCAAGAAAACCTATCGGCCATGAATGCGACCGAAATTGCCCGCTTTAAAGCTTTGCTTGAAACGCGTCTTGTCGAGTTAGTAGCGCTTTCGGAAGGCTCTGCTGAAGCGCGAAAACCAGTGGAGCTTGATCAACAATCAGTTGGCAGACTATCCCGCCAGGATGCGTTGCAACAGCAAGCAATGGCCAACGCACAAGAAGTGCGCCGCGCAAATGAAACCCACAATATTGGGGCGGCGCTAACGAGAATTGTCGAAGATGAGTTCGGCTATTGCGACGAATGCGGTGAGGCTATTGCAATAAGGCGCCTCGAAATTGATCCAACCGCGATGCGCTGCGCGCCCTGTGCCGGCGCGGTCAAACACGCATGAATAAGTAGATTGAGTAAACCGCGTAAGCTGTCAGCAGCAACGCACCTTCCCAGCGCTCAATTTTATTGCGCGTCATTGCAAAGAATAACAACGCGCCGGTTGCTGCCAGCATAATCCAGACGTCAAAATGAGCAATCTGCACTGGTACGTTGATCGGCCGTGTGAGCGCTGTGACGCCTAATATGCCAAGACAGTTGTAGATGTTGGACCCGATCACATTGCCGAGCGCCAACTCGCTCCTCCCCTTTAATGCTGCTGCGACCGACGTAAAAAGCTCTGGCAGGGACGTGCCGACGGCGACGATGGTCAACCCGATAATAGTCGTCGATATCCCAAGTTCGGACGCAATATCACTGGCGCCGGTAATCAGGGCTTTAGCGCCGACCACCAGCAACGCCAGTCCGCCCATACAAAGTCCCAGCGCAACGACTGGCGCGCCAGGGGCTTCGGGCAAGGCTGCTGCCTCGCTTTCGTGGCGGATTGCTTCTGGGTTGAGCGTTTTTGCCGGTGTGCGCTCAGTGATATAAGCGACGACCACATAGCTTAGAACGCAGACGATGAGAAAAACGCCCACTGGTCTGGAAAAAATGCCAGTCATTGAAATTGCAACCACCTGGATTGTCGCCAGGGTAAGGGCGAGCCCGTCACGGCGAAAAGCTTTCGGGTTGACGGCCACTGGCGCAATCATTGCTGACGCACCAAGAATAAGAAGAATATTGGCGATATTTGAACCGACGACATTGCCTAAAGCGATGCCGGGTTCATTGTCCAACGCCGCCTGAATACTAGAAACGAGTTCCGGCGTAGAGGTGCCGAAGCCGACCAGTGTCAGCCCAATCAGAAGTTCGGACAGTCCAAAGCGCCGCGCCAGCGTTGTTGCGCCGCGGATAAGAAAGTCCGCACCCAGTGTTAGAATACAGAGACCGCCAACGACAAGTATCCAGGCCGTCAAATTATTCTCCTTACTGAAAAAGCGTTATTCTCTAATTTGGTTCGGCCCTGCCGCTTTCTCAGGACGCCCAGCGCGAGTGTTATTTTTTCTTTCCAATCCACATGCGAAACCGCGCTTTCGCCACCGGTTTTGTTTCTGATTCCTGCCAGCCGATGGCTTCGACAAAAGCCAGGCGCCGGCCGATACGGCTGATGCTGACGCGCGCAACCATAGGCTGCGCCCGTGATGAGGCGAGGTAATCAATATCTGTATTGACTGTTTTGATTTTTGCATCCGGACCGATCGCGGCGCCAAGTTCATATTGAGCGGCGACTTCCAGAAACGCGGCGATGACGCCGCCGTGCAGTGCGCGGATCAGTGGGTTGCCGATATGTTTTTCATCAAACTCAAGAGTGTAAAGCCGACCGTCTTTGTCTTCGCCGACAGAAAAACCGAGCCATTGAGCAATAGGTGATGTCTCAATTTGTTTAGCGACTGATTTACTCATAGCCGCGAGCCTTTGGAGAGGCCGCGGGTGCCGACCATGAAGGCGCCGGCGCCGGAGGCGAGGAGGCGACTGTCGTGATGGGTTCGCAAATCGCCAGAGACGAAAGCAACTTCATCATTAATTGTCATGCAGGTCGCAGCGCATACAGCGCGCTCGCCCGGATCGGCCTCGCTAATATAATCAAGACGCAGATTGACGGTCGCGATCGGCTTTAACTCTTCTAACGCTGTGAACACAGCAAGCCCGAAAATCGAGTCGATAATGATCGTCATCAAGCCGCCATGAACCGTTCCACTTGCGCTGGCGAAATCATTCGGCAAGTCGACCTCAAATGTGGCCTTGCCTTTACCGATCAGCACCGGCTCAAGATTTAAGGAACGAAACAGCGAGTGTTCATGGGTCAGCCAGTCGCGCGCCGTGTTGAGCATTGCGCCAATAGCCGGATTAATTTCTGTGGTCACTCTTCCCTCAACCGCTCTTCTTCGTATTGAATACCCCAGCCAATGATCAGCCGCCATAAAGCTTCGGCCATTTCAGGGGGCATACCGGTTCTGCCGGCGCGGGCTTTGACCTTGTCGATGACCTCTTTGTTGCGCCACGGAACCGACGCTTCTTCCGGCGAGCGTTTAAACACCCACGCCCGATCAACATAGGTCCAGCGTTCGGCAAGAAGATCGACAAGCGCCTGATCGAGGCGGTCGATTTCCGTGCGCACTTCGCTCATCGTTTTGCAATCAGCAGCGTTTTTCATTGGCTGTTCGCTTTCTTGGTTTGATCGGCGAGGGATTTGTCGTACTCCAGCGCCCGCGTATATTACGCTATCATATACTTGTAAAAATCGGCGAGGACTATGCACAGCAAAGTCTTGATTGCAGCATATGGCCTTCGAGATTTAGCGAGCTTCCGGCCGGGCGGTCTCATAGCGTTCAAGCGCCCGCAACCAAACATCTTCGGTTTTTTTGATCGCGGCGACAAGCGCGGCGCGTTCTTTCTGGAGCTTGGTGACCCGCGCATGGCTTTTTTCGTAAAGCCCTGGCTCGGCAAGTGCATTGTCGAGGCGAACGAGGGTGTTATTGAGCTTTTCCAGCTTCGCCTCCGCCTCGGTCGCTCTGTCCTTCAATGATTGGATCGATAGTCTCGAGTCGGCTGCGTCTCGGCGGGCTCTTTGTTTGGTGTCGGTGACCGGCTTTTTGTTCTTATTCTGAGACGGCGTTTTACTCGCAGAGATGACCAGATTTCTATAGTCGGCCAAATCGCCATCGTAAGGCGCGGCTTCGCCATTGTTGATCAGCCAAAGCCGATCGGCGATCGATGCGGCGAGGTGAGCATCGTGTGTGATCAGCAAAACCGCGCCTTCAAAATCATTGAGGGCGTCGACCAGCGCCTCGCGCGCTTGAATGTCGAGATGGTTTGTCGGTTCATCAAGCACGAGAAGATGCGCGCCGTGAAAGGTGATAAGCCCTAGTAGCAGGCGCGCCTTCTCGCCGCCGGAAAGTTTTTCAACCAGCGTGTCTGCTTTGTCGGGGCCAAAGCCAAGACGCGCCGCGGCCGAGCGCCGTTGCGCCTCAGTCGCATCGGGGATCAGGTCGCGCACATGATCGTAAGCGGATTCCTTAGGTCTCAGCTCATCAATCTGATGCTGGGCGAAATAGGCAATCTGTAGTTTCTTATGTTTGAAGACATTGCCGACAAGGGGATTGATGCGGCCCGAAATCGATTTGACGAGCGTTGATTTGCCTTCGCCGTTGGGTCCCAGGATCGCGATCCGGTCATCCTGGTCGAGCCGCAGATTGACTTTGCGCAAGACAGGATTGCCTTCTTCATAGCCAAGATCGGCGTCGACAACCCGGACAATTGGCGGCGCCATTGGTTTCGGGTTCGGAAAATTAAACGGCAGCGTGCGCTCAGAAATCGGCTCGGCGGTTTTTTCCATGCGCTCCAGCATTTTCAAACGGCTTTGCGCCTGCTTTGCTTTGGAGGCTTTGTAGCGGAAACGATCAACAAAGGCTTGCATGTGCTTACGCCGCGCTTCCTGACGCGCAGCAAAGGACAGGGCGTTGGCGCGCGCTTCAGCGCGTTTGCGCTCATAGGTGTCATAGCCGCCGGGATGGAGCGAAAGCTTGCCGTTTTCAAGCGCCATAATATGCGTAACAGCATTGTTTAAAAGATCGCGGTCGTGGCTGACGATTAACGTCGTATAGGGATAGCGCTTGAGATAATTCTCAAGCCAGACCGCGCCTTCAAGGTCGAGATAGTTGGTTGGCTCGTCGAGCAAGAGGAGGTCCGGCGCCGCGAAGAGCACCCCGGCAAGAGCAACCCGCATGCGCCAGCCGCCCGAGAATTCCGCGCATGGCCGCAGTTGGTCTTTTGCCTGAAAGCCAAGACCGGAGAGGATGGCGCCGGCTCGCGCCTCCGCTGAATGTGCCTCAATATCGGCAAGACGGGTCTGGATCTCCGCAATGCGATGGGGGTCTGATGCGGTGTCCGCTTCGGCGAAGAGGGCGGCGCGTTCGCGATCCTGCTCAAGGACGGTCTCCATCAGTGATTTTTGGCTGGCCGGGGCCTCCTGATCGACGCCGCCAATGCGTGCGCCTTTTTGCACGGATATCTCATCACCGCCGCCATAAAGCTCACCCTTGATGATGCTCAAAAGCGTTGATTTGCCGGACCCGTTACGACCAATAAAGCCGACCTTCCAGCCGGCAGAGATCGCCGCCGTCGCCTGCTCAAACAGCGGGCGACCTTCGATCTGATAGGAGAGGTCATTAATATGCAGCATGGTCGGCGGGTTCTACTCAACTGTGGACGCCGCCGAAAGACGGTTGTGCAACAATTTGTCGTTTAATTCTGTTTTATATTCGAGGCATTACCAGCATTGAGCCAGACGCCATCAATTTTTTTGACCAGCATGACCCAGGCCCACTGCGAATCAAACGGCTCCCCGCTCGACATCTCAGACCCGACCGCGCGGACATTAACCGCAGCCCAGCCGATGTCGCCGCTTTTGGAAACATCGATAACCGGTTCGGTGAGGTCCTGATAGCCTGTATAGACCACCCGCTTGAACACACTTTCGAACCGTGCCCGCGTTTCATCATCGCTGGATTGGAATAACTCGCCGCGGCTGGCCATGATCGTTTCTGACGCGGTGAGTTCACCCATCATATCCGCATTGCCGACGCAATGGGCGGCAAGAAGCTGGCGATGCAGCCGATAGATCTCGATTTCATCAATCGAAGGTGCGTCAACCATCTTAATAAACCAAAGAGGTGACGCGTCAGCGACGAGGATTTTTGTGTAATGGTAATCAAACACCCGCTCACCATCATCAATGCGGATATGGTAAGGCAGTTCGCGTTCATCATTTTTGCGCCAGTCCAAAAAGGTGATGTCTATGGGCGGCGTATCGGGAAAATCGAATCGCATGCCATCGGGCTTTGACTTGCCGTCCAAAAAATATGCCTCGCCCCCAAATGGTAGCTCGCCGGCAACGCCATCGAGCGGCTTGTCGTTGAATATAATATTTTCGACCGGCCTCAGATTTTCAACGATATCGTAAAAATGCAGAACAAACCCATGGAACTGGTGACCAAGAGCGAAGGACTTTACGGTCGGATCAACCAGCGTTTTTCCCTCTTTATCGGTTGACCACCCAAACGGTCCTTCGACCCCAATTGTTGACGGGTTATCACCAATGAATTCTATGACCGCCGCATTCGACGTGTGGTAATGGGAACGTATCTGATAGCTTGACCCATCCGATACGGAAACATTGGCGCTCGTGGAAATGCGTGTCGGGGCGCAAGCGTCTGAGGCAAAAGCGTTGGCGCCCAAAAAATTGAGAGCGATACCAATGGTGATAGCGGCAAAGATTTGGGCGCGCGTCATGATTGGATGTTATCCGCTTTATCTCCAGCCGCAAGTATCATGTTATACTGAATGCAAAACAATGAATGTTTTTCAACTTTGTTCACGCGGTTTTTTCGCAACTGCGAATGTTTATTGCGACAGTTTTGTAAAACACATTGCCTATCTAGAGGCGGTTCTTGAACCGATGGTTTTTCTTCCCATCTGTAATGAAAATAGATGGAGGGCGGATGATCTTACAAAATCTCGGACGTTTCATCACATGGCCAGTGAGGGCCGTTTTTAAGTTGCTGCGCGGCGGCGCCCGATCCGGTGTTGCTGGTAAGACCGCCGCTAAAACAAGCGGGTCCGCAATAGCAAAAGCTGCCGGGATGGAAATTTTAGACGCAGAATATCGCGAAGAGCCGCCAAGCGGTATTGAAGCGGCGATGTTCACGCAATTACCACGCCCCAGACTAACAGAAAAATCAGCTTCAGATCTCACTATCGACCAGGCGCAAAGCTATGCCGAACAGGCGAAACGGTTTTACGAATTCGAATTTCCGCTCTTCCCACGGGGAGATTTTTTTTACGAAGAAATTGAAGATCAGTTTTTGAACGCGGCGCTGGGCTATGAGTCTGACAGCATCGACAAGCGGTTTATTGACGTAACGACCTTGTTTCGTCGGACATTGAATACCAACACTCGTAGGATGCTACTCTATTGGGCGCCGGCAATCGGTTTTTTTGTTTTTGCAGTAGCAATATTCCTGACCCCGATGCGCGGCGCCGTTGGATTTGACAATGGAGTGGCCGAAGCTGGCGTCTATTTCGGATCTGTGGCGCTCGCGGCTTCTTTTCTCACCTTCCTCATTTATAGCTGGCCATATAAAGTTGTGCAGCAACGAAACCTGATGAACTTGGACAATTACGTCACGTCCAAATTTGCCCGCATCAACAATAAATTTCAGGTTGCCAAACGGCGTGCGTTGAATGTTGAACGAGACAAGCGCATGTCGGAGCGCGATGCCCTAAAAGACGAGGCGGGCGCGTGGACGCTTTCCTATCACTGGTTCGCATCAAGATTGTTTCTATGCGAGACGATGTTACGCAATAAATTTTATCAGCTGCGGCGTAATACGACGCTTTATTGGGTCGCCGGCATGGTGTTGGGTGTCGGCGCCATGGCGAGCCTTGGCGTTTATCTGGCGACAACGGGCGTTGAGCTTGAGTTTGTCGCCGCCTTTGGCGTTGCTGCAGGACTGTATCTGTTGATTGCCGGGGCCGTCATGACGCGCGCAACCGGCATGATGTTCCGCGTCCTGGAATCGAACGAGTGGAGCCGCTTCCACATCATCAATCTCGACCGCACCATTCGCGATCATGTCGGTGAGGATAAGTTGCAAATCGTCACGTTCCGAGACCGCAACCGTTTTGAATAATGACCGATGCTGGCGCGCTTAGATGAGCCATTCTGTGAACGGGACCTGACTAGGCTGGATTGTAATTGCAAAGCTCAGCCGAGGCAGTGATGGGCTCGTGATTCGCTTGCGCGCGATGGCGCCAGCCGCCAGCGACAAATCGGAGATTGCTTTTCGGGCCATATTTTCGTCGTCACAGTCGGGCAATATGGTTGGCGCCCGCCGCGGATGAGTTTAAGACGGGCTGAAAGCTATAGGTAGTTGCCGTTATGGATCCATCAGAAATCGCCCGGTTGCAGGACTATCTGCGAGGTAAATTCGCCGTTCCTGATATTACGGTGCGCGGACGCTCCAATAAAGATGACTCCGCTGAAGTCTATTTCGGCGATGAATTCATTGGCGTGATTTTCCGCGACGATGAAGACGGTGATGTCTCTTACGATTTCAACATGGCGATCCTGGAAATCGATCTTCCAGAACGCCGGGCAGATTGAGAGCGTTATTTTGCGGGAGCCCCCCGCCGGCATAGTTGGCAATATCGCCGTCGGCAGACCTGTACTCGCTATCTCTATTATGGCGGCCGGATTGATTGCGTTGGGCGTCGCCGGCGCCCGTCAGCTTGACGTCAACGAAGCATCTCTCATTGTATCCTATGCGGCGTCCGCATTATTCGTTGTGGGGTTGCCGATGTCATTGGCGGCAATCATGCCGCGCAGCACAGCCAGGCAAATTATTCATGTCTTCGCGGTTGCGCTCATTGGCGGCGTCCTGATCGCTGCTGATATGGGGCTTATTGATTTTCCCGGACCGTTAGGCGCGCCGCCAGCATCACTTACCTACGCCGCGTTGGCGTTAACGGCATTTCTTTATGCGCTGGCGCCGCTTGGGTTCAATGTGGCGCGGTTGAGCGCTGCGTCACCGTTCGCCGCCATTATTGGCGCCGTCGGCGGCGCTGGTTACTTGGCGCTTGAAAATCTGTGGGGATCGCCTCAAGGCGCAACCGCCATTGCATTCGCCTTGGCGATTGGCGTTGGCGCCGGGGTCAGCATCGGCGCCGACTTCGCCAAATACTTCGCTGGCGGCGCCGAACAAAAACGAGCGGCCGCAGCTGGCGGACACAGCGCTGTCGCCATTGCCGCTTTCTCGTTGCTTGTCGTCGGGGCTTTTTTCGCCGTTCAGACATTCGATGCTAATTTTGGCGCGGTCGAATGGCGAATTGTCTGGGCTGGCATTACAGCAAGCGCGACGGCGATTATCGCGGTGTTGATCACGGTAACCGGCACGCTTGCCATGACGCCTATCAGCGAGCAGGCGGCGGTCGATGAAAATTATCGCCGCATCTGGTTTTCCGCCAGTTGGCGGCCGATACGAATGGCGTTGCCGACAACAACCGCGACAGCAGTGATTGCTATTGCTGGCGTCTTCGTCATCATTGCGCTGTTTGAGGCGGGATTTTCAGCGCCTATCAGTCTTTCCTTGTTTTTTGTGTTGATCTGGGCTGCGGCGGCGATTGCGTTTGTGTCTTTGCGCACAAGCCTGTTGATTGTTTTACTACTCGCGGTCAGCGCAATTCTTGCCGATTACACGTATTTGATTTTCTCGCTACCCATCCCTGGTCTGGCTGAGCGGTTAGCCGGGTTAGCGTTGTGTGCGATTGCACTCGGGCATATGACCGTTAGCTGGCGTGACGCCAGTGAGGTTTGGCGCAATGCGCGCGATGTAACCGAAAATGCGCTGAGTGACGGCTTACGGCGTTACCTCTTTATTGTCGGCGCCGGGGCGGCGTCCCTTTTTGTCTCGGCTCAGAGTTTTGGCTGGGATGCGGGGTTGGCGACGACCGCCTATTTTATGATCACCGCGTTCATCAGTTTGATTTTGGCGCCGGCGATGATGACTGCAATGAGTGCGCGCATCATGCGCTATTGAGGATTTCTCGCCGTACGGTCGATGCTGGTAACGTATTTGCGGACCTCGGTGTCGATTATGCGCCATTCCGGCAAATATGGCCTCTTAAAACGATAGCTGACTTCAATGTCATTGCTGTACTCATAAATTCGCCAGCATTCCGGACTGGGAATGCCCGTGCGTTCTTTATAGCAAAACAGCGCTGCAATATTTTCGTCAGCATCCGCGCCGACAAATAATTCCGTGTCCGCATATCCATTGGTGGGCACATTCGCGCGCTGTTCTGCGAATGAAAATTTCGTCAACTGATAGGGCGTGCGAACGCCGCGGCGATCAACCGTGTGTGGCAGGTAGAGGGTATCAAGCCGTTCGGCTTCGCCGATAGGGGTGGTCCGTTTGGAAATCATGATGTTGATGCGGCGGGTCTGGGGATCGTCATCGACAAACTCACGGCGGTTTGCCGGCGCATAGCCGCTCATATTTGGCCATAACGTATAGAGAGAAACCTCATCGCGCGTGCCGCCCCGTCTGGCGCGGGGATAAACCGTATAATTTGCCGCTGGCGTAAAAATGTGGCTGGCGATCTGGATGGTGACCGCTTCTTCGGTGATTGCAGGGCTCGGCAGATCGCCTGTAAATTCCTCAACGCTGGGCCCAACGTAATAATAAAGGAAGATCGCGCACAAAACGAGCGTCGCGAGGACATTGCCGATCGGATAACGCCAGCTCGATTCTTCTTTAATTTCTTCGCCGCCGAACCTGTAACCGTTACTCATCGTCCAACACCTCAGCCCTTAATTCGCAGGAGATGGCTAGTAGCATGGGCCCGCCGGGATGAAAATCCCGGCGGCGAGGCAGAAAATGCGGGCCGTCAAAGAATATCGATCATATCCGCGACCAGCGGATGGCGGACAACATCGCCGCGGGCAAAGCGCACAACGGCGACCGATTCCAATTGTTCAAGTTTGTCAGCAACTTCGGCGAGCCCGGAAAGTTCTGGCAGCAAATCTGTCTGACCGGGATCGCCGGTAACAACCATCGTTGAATTCCAGCCAAGTCGCGTCAGCAGCATTTTCAGTTGACCATAGGTGCAGTTTTGCGCCTCATCGATGACGACATAGGCATTGTTAAGCGTGCGTCCACGCATGTAAGCGATCGGTGCAATTTCGATCAGCCCCTCAGCAAGCAGCGCTTTGAGGCGCTTGCCAGAAAGCCGATCGCATAGCGCATCATAAAGCGGGCGGAGATAAGGTGAGAGTTTTTCTTCCATGTCGCCCGGCAAAAAGCCGAGGCTTTCGCCCGCTTCAACAGCCGGTCGGGAAAGAACGATACGGCGCACAGCTCCGGCCTCGAGCGCCTCAACCGCCTTTGCGACAGCGATATAAGTTTTGCCGGTGCCGGCCGGGCCGACCGAAAAAACAAGCGGGGTCTTATCGATGACGTCAAGCATTGTCTGTTGGGATGGATTTTGAGCGCGTATATTTTTTCGATATTTTTGTTCAGGCTGCATGTTGTCCAATGGCGACCATTGCTGTTCATCGAAAAGGCGTCGGACATTATTCGCCTCATCGGCATGGGTATTTTCATACATACGTCTCGCGGCGCGGCGCGATGATCGTTTCGCCATCGGGAACTCCCAGATTTGTGGTGATTAAAATTTTCGACGACATGTTGAAACAATATGCGTCGAAAGGACTAGGGTAACCGGCGCGACGCTCGCCAACGCATTGGCGAATGGGGGGAGGAATTACTTCCTCTTTGTCGCGATAGGGCATTACACCGCCTGACGCTGCGCCGAATCAGTTACCGCACTCACTATAACGCGTAATGACGGTCCAGCCGATAGCGGCAAAAACTTTATGCAGGTGTCATTTAAGCGGATTGACGTGTCTGGACGACCCGTGGCGCCGTGTAAGCGGCTGTAATCTTCGCCTGTATAGGCGCTGCGTAGTTTTGCCATGACGACCGCCCGCGCGTTGCGTCAACCACAAAAATTGATTCACGCGGCGTCAGGTATGGCGCCAGCGCATTGCGCACGCCAACAGCCGTCAGTTCACTTGAAAGGCTCCACACATTATCACTGATGCGGAACGCATTGCCAAGGCTGAGAATGGCCGCCTCAACCCGACTGGCCGTTGCGCATACAACGTCAAAAATGATGACGAAGTTTGCCACATCAACATCGTCGGCCGCCTTTTTGTTTCTATTGTCGTTCTCGGCGTTTGCGTCGGTGGTGTCGCGTTTGCCGAATATTCTTTCGGCGGATGATTTTTTACTGTACTTAAAAGCGGCGCCGAAAAAACTTGCGAAGGCGGATTCTTTACGTGCTTCACACCAGGCGCGACTGCCGGCGGGTGCAATTAAGGATGACGCAGCCAGTCGGCCTTCATGGGCGTATTTGCGCATCTGTACCGACGAATAGGGTCCATAGATTTTGTCTTCGACTTTGACGCACCAGTTTTCGGCAGCATGCATTACGTTAACCTCGATTTAGCCCCGAGGGGCCTTTCTGCCGAATATCTTTGCAACTGGCGCGCCAGGTTCCGGCGGCAGCTCAATTGCGGAGGCCTCAGAAATCACTTCATCCATGCGATTTGACTTGCCGGTAAAGACGATGCCGACGCCAGTATCGTGCCTGCGCACGACTTTTGCGGTCATTCGTCCCAAAATGAGATTCGTCCCGAGCGGCGGCCGTGGTTTGATTTCGATCGAGGCGCCAGTGAGAGAAATATCCAGAATGGCGCAATTTTCCGTGCGGCCGTCCTCAAAGAAAATGATCGCGGGAGCCTCCTGGCGAATACGCGGCACATCCCGGCGATCATGGGTGCGCTTGCCGCGATTGAGCACTTGGGTCAGATCGTCAGCGGTTTCTGCAGACTTTGTCCGTTTGCGCTCATAGGTGAGAGCGAAGCTTTTGCCAGCGGAACGGGTAACTTTGCCCTCAAAACGGCCCATCTCATCAACATAAATAACGACAGAGCTGCCGAAGGCTGGTGGTTTTTTTGTTTTTAACAGCGCGCCGCCCGCTGACATGTTCACAATAAGACACGCCTGTTCCTCATTATTGGCATTGAGGAACCGCGCCTTCAGCGGCAGTTCCACGCGACGATGTTTGCGACGTTCATCGCCATCCGGTTCCGGTGGCGCTGGAATGGGGTCGTGGCTGGTTGGCTTAACCATTTAGTAACCTGTTGAAATCCCGGGCATCTTGTTTCTAGACGATTTTGGTGAACAAAGCTTTGCGGCAAACGGTCGGGACTGCTAAATCTCTACCCTGATAGGGAAACAACAATCTTCCCGGGACGCTTTCTCGCGGCCTTATGTTAAAGTCTGGTTAGGCCCGAAAAAGAAAAGCGATAGATGACACAACCACCAAGCGATCCGTCTTATAAACTTCGGCGCCCCGGCGGTGAGGTTGATACAAAGCGGGTATTCAACGCGCCGGGCATTGTTGTCGGGATCGCAATCGTCACAACCCTGTTTTTTATTGCGATGGTGCTGGCGCCGGAGCGCGCTGTCAGGATAATCGAAATGTCTGCCGGGGTGTCGCCGCAAAGATTTTTGCAAGGCGCCGCCGCCAATGGCGGAGCTTTAAATATGGTCTCGCCATTGATTGCCCATATGTTCGTGCATGCTGGGCTGCTTCATCTCGGTCTGAATATGGTTTGGCTCTTGGCGTTTGGCGCGCCGGTTGCGCGCCGGATGGGCGCCGACAGGGCGCTGCAATCGTCAGCGGCTTTTGCCAGCGCCTCCATGTTTTTAACGCTTTATCTCTTGAGCGGTATTGTTGGCGCCCTGACTTACATTGTTCTGCACGCCAATGAATGGTCTATTCTGGTTGGCGCTTCTGGGGGCGTATCAGGTCTGCTTGGCGCGTTGGTGCGGTTCGCTTTCAACCGCTCAACCTTGTTTGGACCCGAACGCGCTAAACTAAGCTCGCTTCTTAGCCAGCCGGTCATCACATGGTCCGCAGTCATCGTGTTGATGAATGTCGCCATTGGCGTATTCGGCGGCGCGCTGGCGGGTGGGGCAAACATCGCCTGGGAAGCCCATCTCGGCGGTTATTTCTTTGGTCTTTTGACCTATCCTTTCTTTGAGCGCGCGGCGCAGGGTTTCCGCTAGGATTTGCTTGGTTCCTATTGTTGCGGGGCCTGTTTCATCGCACTATCATGGGTGGATCGCGGGGCGCGCGAGAAAAAAGGACCCCAAAAGGAGGACCTAATGAAAGCCGAGCATATTCTTCAGTCCAAAGGAACCGACATTTTTGCGGTGAAGGAGCACGCCACCATTGCTGAAGCGGTGGCAGTTTTAAATGACAAAAATATTGGCGCTGTTGTCGTTCAAAATAATGACGGCGGCATTGTCGGCATCCTGTCGGAGCGCGATGTTGTGCGCCGGTTGGGCGACAAGGGCGCCGATGCGCTGAACATGAGCGTTGCAGACTGCATGACCGCCAATCCGTTTACTTGCTCACCGGACGCGAGCGTTGATGAGATGATGACGCAGATGACACAAAAACGCATTCGCCATCTGCCGGTTACCAATAACAATGGAATTGTCGGTGTGATTTCGATTGGTGACGTCGTCAAGCGCAAAATCGAACAAGCTGAGCAGGAAGCTGCAGCATTGAAAGAATATATTGCGACTTAAAAAAAAAGGGGCCGCGAACGGCCCCTTAATACGCAACAACTGAATTTGGCGCCTTATTCGCTAGCTGGCGGCATAATCACAGCATCGATAACGTGGATGACGCCATTGCTGGTCCAGATATCTGCCTGGACCACAGTTGCGCCGCCAACTTTCACACCATCGGTTCCATCAATCGCGACTTCGGCGCCATTGACGGTCGCGACAGAAAGCGTTTTGCCTGCAAGGCTTTTCGATTTGGTTTTGCCGGCAACGACGTGATAGGTGAGAATTGAAACCAGCTGGTCTTTGTTTTCCGGTTTCAGAAGTGTCTCAACCGTTCCCTCTGGCAGGGCTGCAAAAGCCTCATCGGTCGGCGCGAAGACAGTGAACGGCCCTTCACTGCGCAATGTCTCTTCCAGGCCTGCCGCTTGAACAGCGGCAACGAGGGTGTTGAACGAACCTGCGGCGACCGCGGTATCAACAATATCAGCTTTTTCATGCGCCATTTCTTTTTTGTCGTGATGCCCGGCAATCGCAGGCGCTGCAGCAAAAGAAAGGACGAGACCAGCGGCGAGAATTTTCTTCAAAGACATAAGGGAAACTCCAATGTTGCTTATGCTAAGATTTACGCGGCAGCTGGCCAATTGGTTTGGAAATATATTTTATAAAAGTTTTGAGAAAAAGTGATCCAATTCAATATCGATCAGGATCGTTATTCCTTTGCCATTCTGGTGTAGGTGACGCGGTAGAACGGGCGCCAGGTCACGCCTTTGTCTGTAGAGAGATTGATATTCACGACTTTCTTGTTGCCGGTTACCGGTATTTGCAACCGGAAATGGAGTTGCCCGCCATCGTCGAGGGGAAAACTTGTATCCGACTTGATATTGGTGACCGTTAGCTGGCCGGCTTCCAGGGCGCCTTCGTAAATATCCATGATGCCCCAGCCGCTGTCGATAACGGAGACGCGGTAAACCTCGCGGTATTGATCATACGTGTAGTCAATTTTCAGTTGTGGACTTTCCTCACTGCCTGAAAGGCGCTCGGTTTCGCTCTCCGTCAAAAGCAGCCCGCGAAAATCTGATTCGATTGATACGTGGTTTACCGCCTGTTCGTTCCATACGCCTTCTTGATCGATGATTTCCGTTGTCGTTTTCCAGGCGCCTTGCAATGCGCTCAGCTTTTCCATCGCCGCGGCCGGCGCTTTAGCTGTTTCCGGCAGCTCGCTCGCCCATGCGCTCGCCACCATGGTTGTTGCTGCGAATATGACCGGCGCGGCTTTGAAAATTCTCGGTCGGTTCATGTTGGTCCCCTCTGCGTCTGTTTTGGAAAGTGAAGCCACGCTTTTTGCAGGTGTCATCGGGATCACTCAATGAGCGTTTGGCTTTATGTCGGTGAAGCGAGCGATAATTGAGACAAAGCGAAAGGAGCTAGGCCAGATACTCAAGCGCGCTTTCGAGCTCAGGCAGGTGGTGATCAATAGCGGCGCGTCCGAGTTCGATGAGTTCCTCGGCGCGGTCGAAATCGAGTAGGGGAATATGGCCAGCCTGCGGGGTCACCAAAACATCCGGCGGGTCGCCTGCCAGACGGGAACGGGTGATGCGGTCCATCAATATGTTGAAAGAGGCCAGCATCACCGAGCCAAGACCCGGTTTATTTTCATTGGCGTTGAACAGCCGGCGCAGCATCAGCTTTTCCGTTAGCGATCCTTTTGCGGCTTGTTCAAGGTCGGCCCCGCCATCATCTGCGAGCTGACCAAATTTTGCTTTGCGCTGCATCACACCCTGACCAAAGGCGTCCGCATGAAGACCAACCGCTATCACGACGCGGGCGCCTAATGCACGGCAAGCAGAAACGGGGAGGGGGTTGACGAGCGCGCCGTC
>JAJFGC010000181.1 GCA_021776345.1 Hyphococcus sp.
TTTCCTTTTCGACCTGCCGCTCAAACATCGACTTATAAAAATCACCAAACTCGCCTTTGACATAAATCGGGACGTCCATGCCGGTCGGCAGCTTCACGGTACGGTAGTTAGTGGTTTCAACGCGGCCGGTGCGGGTCAGCATAAACGCGAAAAGCTCCTGTTTGCCGTCTGCGTTTACTGTGCCAAGCCGGATCGGCAACATGAATTTTGGCGACTCGAATGCGATTTGCAGGGGCCGCAAATATTTAAGGCCTGTTTGCACTTGCTCTTCGAGGTTGACCCTGGCGACGAAAAATTTCGTGCCTTGCTTGATGTAACTTTCAAGGGTCTGCTCGGCGCCTTTGGGCAGCTTGTAGCCATTCTGCTTCAGCCATTCGGCAAGACCATCTGACTGGTCGGCTGAAAGGATTTGGATGTCATACTCGCCAACTGTATATTCAGCTTCGATGGTGACACCGAGGCCGTCTTTACGTTTGCGTTGTGCGCCAGCGCTCATTTCCATTGGCGCCGCCGATTGAACCATCCTGTCATACTCATACTGTACACATGGATCCTCGTCGAAATATTCAACAAGGCGCGGTGCTGTGTAGGCGTCGAGATGGTCGACAATGGCGTTTTCAGTGACGTGGATCTGTTCTTCTTCAAGCACCACCGGCACCGGGATCACGGTAGCGAATTCCGTCAACTCCCCTTGGTAGTCATTCGCCATCGTGAGGACCGTGCGATTTTCGTCGCGCATGATGACGACCTTCGACGCCTTGTTGAAAAGCTTGGTGTCGGCTTTTGCGACGTAAAACCCGCAAAAAGCAACCGCCCCGCCTGTGACGGTAATGGCGGCGACAGCCGATGCGGCGGCGAACAGCGATTTCTTCAGTGAACGGTTCATATTATCTCTCCCTTTGAATTATTCGGCTGGAATGACTTGTGTTGTTTGTGAAGGGTTTCGTTTTCGGCGAAGACTTTTCAGCGGCGCAACGGGGTCGCCCCATTGATAATGCGCTGCCGGGTTCGCCCATTCGAGGGTTGGGCGGGCGATCGCCATGATCGCGAGGGAATAGAAAAGCCCGTCAGCGATAAAAAAGTGGAACGTCATCAGATAGGCGAGGAGCGCCGCGCCGCCTGCAAAAGTCGCGCGTGCAAGGGCGCCATCCGGCGTCGTTTTCGGATCGGAGATCATGAAAAACGCAAAAAGAATAAGCGCGCCATTTTCTAATCTCAACAATGGGATTGACAACGGATCGCCAAGCCAAAGCGCCCGCCCGAACAGGAGTGCTGCATAAACGCCTAAGAATATCAGCGGCACGTCAACGCGGGCGGCTCGATAGGTGACGAACATGCCGGCGCCGGCGAGGAGCGCGGCAAACCAGACCGCCGTTCCCCATTGGCCAGGTGTTGTCCAGGCAGCGTCAGTGAAGAGGACCATCGCGACGATGCCGATATTGGCCGGGTTGAAAATATGTTTGCCGCCAAGACGGAACGCAAATTTCGAGCCGACGGCGATCACCGCCGCCAGCGCCAATGGCCATATCGCATCGGCGCGTAACAAGAGCGTTAGCGACAAAGCGGTGATCAAGGGGCTTTTGAGATCAGTACGGGTGGCAATCAGGAGCGAGCCGAGCCATTGCACGGCGCAGGCAGTCAATACAATGGCAACGAACTGGACGGGATTAACTTCAAAGGCTCTTGCGGCCCAGCCAAAGACAAGGAGGCCCGAGAGGGTCGCGATCTGATAGATGCGGGGGTCTTTGAGAATGCCCAAAGCCATAAAGTTGCGCCTCTGCTCGCCCAATTAGCCTAACGCAATGGCCAAAAGAACGCACGAGTAAGGCGGAATATAGGCGCGGGCAGGGAGCTTTAGAGGCGGTTAGCCGCCTTGGGTCATTGCGGCCGCCAACTCTTTCGTCAGCCGCGCCGCAACATGAGCGGTCATCAGATTGATGTCGCGCTCGGGATTATATTCGACAATATCTGCGCCAACGGGAGAGGCGGGGAGCGTTGATAGCATGGAGAGCACTTCGCGCACCGTTAGGCCGCCGGGTTCCGGGTGAGAGACGCCAGGTGCGAAAGCCGGATCGATCCCGTCGAGATCGATCGAGACATAGAGTGGGGCGATGAGCTTGTCGTAAGGGATGCTGTCGACTTCTTCAGCGCCAAGCATGACAACGTCATGCTTTTTGCCAAAGACGCGTTGCGCCGGCGATGCGCTTCTGATCCCGACCTGCACCAGGTTGTTGACACAACCATCTTCAATTGCGCGGGCAAAGGGGCAAGCGTGGGAATAGCGATCGCCCTCAAACTCTTCGTAAAGATCCGGATGCGCATCAATGTGCAGAATATTCAAAGCCCCATGCGCTTCTTTCATCGCGCGCAAGATTGGATAGGTGACGGAGTGATCGCCGCCATAACTCAGCGGCTTGTTCTGTTCGCCAACAACTTTCGCGACGCGGTCCGTGATGGCGGTGCGGGAAACTTCTGCCTCTGCTGGTAACTCAGCGAAATCATAGGCGGCAATGGCGTCGCTGATATCGACGCCGGAGAGGCTGTAGGGACTTGAAGCTTCGTTGAACAATAATGAGCGGATGATATTTGGCGCTAGCGCCGGACCACGGGCATAAGAGGAGCTTGCGTCCCAGGAGAAGCCAAGAAGAGTGACTGTCATTGTTTATCCTCCATGGAAAAAATCATAAATCCGTTGCGCCAGCGCCGCGGATACCCCATCGACGGCTTCCAGATCCTGCGCTTTGGCGCGCGCAATTTCCTTGGCGGAACCGAAATGATTGAGAAGCGCGCGTTTTCGTTTTGCGCCGATGCCGGGGACGTCATCGAGCGGATTGGCGCTAAGCGCTTTTTTTCGTTTGGCGCGGTGGGCGCCAATGGCGAAGCGGTGGGATTCGTCACGTAGGCGTTGCAGGAAGAACAAGCCCGGATCACGGGGCGGCAACAAAAATGGCGTCTTACCGGGCATGACAATTTGATCGTCCGCCGTCCCCATGGTGCGGTCAATACGTCTCTCGCCAGCTTCATTTTCTCTTCGCGCCTTTGAAACACCGATGACCGTAATGCCTTCCGCTTCCGGATCAATCCCGATTTCACTCAAAACGTCGAGAGCTACGCCAAGTTGTCCTTTGCCGCCGTCAATGATGACAAGATCGGGGCGCTCGGCGCCTTCTTCTTTCATCATCCGTGAAAACCGTCGTGTCAGCATTTCGCGCATCATCGCATAATCGTCACCGGGCGCGAAGTTTTCGGTTTTCATGTTGAACTTGCGATACTGGTTTTTGATAAAGCCTTCCGGCCCTGCGACCACCATGGCGCCAACCGCGTTCGCGCCCTGAATGTGGGAGTTATCGTATATCTCAATCCGTTCCGGCGACGCCTCCATGCCCAAAATACCGCCAAGCTGACGGAGCGCTTTCATTTGGCTTGCCGACTCCGCCATGCGTCTTGAAAGCGCCTCGCGTGCATTCATCACAGCTGCTTTTACGACGGCGCTTTTTTCTCCGCGCCGCGGCGTATGAATGGTCACCTTGCGTTCGGCGCGCAGCGACAAGGCCTCCATCAGGAGGGTCGCTTGGGGCGGTTCATGGGAAACCAGAATTGAAGAGGGCGGTTCGCGGCCGTCATAAAATTGGGCAATGAAAGCGTCGAGAATGTCCGCCGGTTCGATTTCCCTGTCGTGGCGCGGGAAGAAAGCGTGGTTGCCCCAGTTCTGTCCTGCGCGGAAAAAGAAAACCTGGACGCAAGCCTGTCCGCCTTCGAGATGGACGGCAAAAACGTCCGCTTCGGCGATGCCGCCTGCGTTTATGTCTTGTGAGCCTTGCACATAGCTGAGCGCGCGAATGCGGTCGCGCAAGGACGCTGCGCGTTCAAAATCCATCGTCTCAGCGGCGTCTTCCATCTGCCGGGAAAGCGTGCGCTGGATTGCAGTATTGTCGCCAGCGAGAAAAGCCTTCGCTTCGCCAACTAGTTTTGCGTAGTCATCTTTGCTGATCAGATCGACACAAGGGGCAGCGCACCGTTTGATCTGGTGCAAGAGACAAGGCCGGGTGCGGGCGTCATAAACACTATCAGAGCAGGAGCGCAGCAGAAATGCTTTTTGCAAGGTGTTCAATGTCTGATTGACGGCCCCTGCCGAGGCAAACGGACCATAGTAGGCGCCTTTACGTTTGCGGGCGCCGCGATGTTTTAATACTTGCGGCGCGTCATGATCTTCCGTCACCAGAATATACGGAAACGATTTATCGTCGCGCAGGATAACGTTGTAACGCGGCTTTAGTTGTTTGATCAGATTGGCCTCGAGGAGGAGCGCCTCGGTCTCGGTCCCCGTCACCACAAATTCCATTGCGGCGGTCTCGGTGATCATGCGCATGATGCGGTTAGAATGGCCGCCTGATTTTGCGTAACTGGAAACCCGGTTTTTGAGATTTTTCGCTTTGCCGACATATAAAATGTCGGCCTTTGACCCAATCATCCGGTAAACGCCGGGCTTTCCCGGCAGGCGCTTGACGTAATCGCCGATCAATGCCGCGCCATGCAAGGGCTCGTTTTCCGCGGTGTTTTCCTCGTTGTGTATGTTCATTGTTCCTTGCGGTTAACTGCTCATTCATCATGGCGCCAATAGGATGTCATTCAGCTAGTGCGCCGCACGCGTGAGGTCAAATGCATGAGACCCTCAAATCTCGATCTGATGTCACAGTCGTCCTGATCTTTTTTGTCTGTCTGGCGCTTGCCGGCATTCTCGCGGGCAGTTTTTTTGTGCGTGATTATGCGCGGGCGAGGGCCAGTATCTCCTGGCTTGCGGTTGATGGTGTTGTCTTGAGCCGCCTTGATCATGAACCAACGCAGCTGCGTTACGCCTATTCCGTTGACGGTCGCACTTATGAATCAAGCCGTGAGCGTGTTTTCAACGCACAATTCCTCCAATCTGAATCCAGGAACTACCTGCCGGGCGAAATCATCACAATTTTTGTCGATCCTCAGAACCATTCTTTTTCCGTTGTGGAAACCGGCGGCGCCAGTGTTGCTTTTGTTTTCTTTTCTTTGGTGAGCGGTATTTGCATTTTTTTTGGCGTCGGCGGGATCGTATGGACCCTGTCCGAGGGCGCCGCAGAAGAAATTCGGATGGCGGCTGACGGCGCCTATCAATAAATTATCTTTTGGTGCGCGTGATCTCGACGCCGACTGCGTTCGCTTCGACGATTGCGTTCGGTTTTTCGATTTTGACCTTGACCGCAATCGCCATCGAATTGGAAAGCGCAAGTTCTGCAACGCGTTCGGCCAACGTCTCAACCAGCTTTATATGGCCTTCGGCAAGGATCGCTTTCACGCCTTGGGTCAGTCTATTGTAGCAAACCACATCTTCCATGCTGTCACTGATCGGATTTGACGGTTCGATCACTTCCACATCGAGATCAATCCGGATTGGTTGCGTCACGCCCTGTTCGTGGTCGTAAACGCCAATATAGGCGTCAAGAATCAGACCATGGACGAATATTTTTCGCCGCGGCGCATTGACGGTGCGGGGCAGGGGCGTGACGTCCGGCGATGTATGGTTTCTGTCCATCGTTATTCTTGTACCAGAACATCCGGCGTTTGCCACGTCAGATGCTGTCCGCCATCAACGGCGATCATTTGGCCGGTGACGGCTTTGGCGCCAACGAGATATAAAAGCGCGGCGCAAATATCATCTGGCGTGGCGCCGTAACCAAGGACGGTCGCTTCGTTTTGACGGCGCCAGTCTTCTTCGGACTGGCGCGAATTCCTGAGTGTTGGGCCGGGCCCGATGCCGTTGACGCGAATACCCTTGGGGCCAAGGGCTTGCGCCAGAGTTTTGGTGAGGGTCAAGAGAGCCGCTTTGGACGTCGTATAGGACAAGAACTGCGGCGTTAGTTTGAGGACCCGCTGATCGATGATGTTGACGATCAAATTGTTGGCGCCGTTTTGCGCTTGGGCGGCAAAATCCTGCGCGAGCTTTAAAGGCGCGCGCAGATTGGTGTTGAGGTGATTGTCCCAGCTTGCTCGCGACATCGACGAAATATCGTCTCGCTCAAACACAGACGCTGAGTTGACGAGAAGCGTCAGGGGTCCGAGCGCGTCCGTCGCCTTTGCCGTTAGTGCTGCGGTTTCATCTTCCTTTGAAAGGTCTGCCTGAACGGCCGCCGCGGCCGCGCCTTTAGATTTAATCGCGGCGACGACATCGTTGGCCTGGCTGGCGGATGTGCGATAGTGAACCGCAACGGCGAAACCGGCGTCTGCCAACGCCAACGCCATCGCCTTGCCAACACGTGCGCCGGCGCCGGTGACGAGCGCGACGCCCTCTTTGTTCGTTGTCATCGCTTAGGCTCCGCCAGCAAGTTTCGCCAGCGCTATGATAAACCCGATATAGGCGCCGAATATGAAAACGCCAGTAATGCGCCCAATATCACGTCTGGTAAGAACATAGGCAGAAAGGAAGAGTGCGGCGATAATCATCACCGGGATATCGACCCGCAAGGAAGCTGGATCGAAATAGGCGGTGCCCGCGAGCCCCGCTGCGCCGCCAACCGCCAGCAGATTGAATATATTCGAGCCGATAATGCCGCCGATCGCGACGTCGGATTTTTTGTGAAGCGCTGCCGCGGCGACCGTCGCAAGCTCTGGCAAAGATGTGCCGAAAGCAACAATCGTCAGGCCAACCAACTCATCGCGGACGCCCAGATTGGCCGCCATCTCCGCGCCATTCGCCACCAGAAGGTGCGCGCCAAGAGGCAAGCCGATTAACCCGGCCGCCAGGAACATCATTGTTTTTGCCGAAATCGATGTGGTTTCAAGATATTCATCGACGTCGTCGATAACCGGTTCTTTGCCGCCATGGCTGGCGCGAAACCACATATACCCGACATAGGCGACGATGCCGGCAAAGAGAGCTGCGCCAATTGTCGTGTTGATGCTGCCATTGAAGTAAGCGGCCCCGCAAAAGGCCGCGGTCGCGAGCATCATCATCACGGCGTGACGACGCAGGCCCGGCACATTTGTCGTGATCGGATAGATGATCGCCGGCAGACCTAGCACAAGGAAGACATTGGCAATGTTGGACCCGATAATATTGCCAAGAGCAATGCCGTCACTTCCCGCCAACACTGCCTGAATGGTCACCACTAGCTCCGGCGCGGATGTGCCAAAAGCGACAATGGTAAGGCTGATGATCAAGGCGGGAATCCGCAGGGCAGCGGCGAGGCCAACGGCGCCGCGCACCAGCAAATCGCCGGCGACCAACAAGATCACCAAGCCAATGATGATCAAAATGATAGCTTGAATAGTTTCCGCGCCCATAAAAGGCCTTTGTCGTCGAAGGGAAGGTACGCCTGCCTATATTGGCCGCTCGTTTTCCAGTTAAAGAGGGCAGTGTCGCTTTAGAGCGCAATGCCGTCTGCATGCCGAAAACGAGGCGCCTAGTCCATTCGGCCTTTTTCGAAGAGATTCAATAAAGCAAACAATAAAAAGAATGCGACAATCAATGTGACGCTCAGCCAGCCTGGACCCATGGAAAACCCCTCTTGGTTAATGCGGCCCCTTATAAGGCGGGTCGCAAGCCTCGTCACCCCTTGGCGAACCGCTGACATTAAGGGTTAAGCCAGCAAATCCAATCAAATTTTGGACAAGTTGAACCGGGCCTGAAAACCGCGCCTTCATTGGCGCTGGCTAGTCTTTTCTGACGCCGACGGGACGGCGTTGAAAAGAGGGGCGCCAATGCAAGTCAGTCTTGTCGACAAGCCGGCAATATTGAAAGAGCGCCGTCTGACACGACGAGTGCAGAAAACCTGGCAGCAATGCGCCAATGGGCGGTTGCCTTCCTGGCAGGACATCACAGCGCTCGATTTCGGCGAGGATTGGAATTTTTGCTTTACGGTTGATCTCTGTCTTTCCGATGGATTCCCCTATTTTATCTATTTAGGCGAGAGCTTGTCCCGGCTTGCCGTGGTCTACCTGCCAGATCGCGCTCACCGGGAAATGACGCCGGTCGATCTGGCGGCCGCGAAAATGGACGAAGCCGCGCTCAACCGGGCGCCGGTCTATTTCGATGAAATCTTAAGATTGCCCGACCGACGCAAGATCGTCTTTCGAAGCGTTCTCTTGCCGCTGAGCGAGGATGGCGAGACGGTGACGCATGTTTTTGGGGCCGCCAATGGCAGGGGTATTTTGTGACCTTATGGTTACCGGGAGCGGTGAATTTGGCGAAAATTTTCCACTGGCGAAAAACCGGACGCTCATCACCCTATCCTAAACTTCATCCATATTCGGGCTAGGGGCCATAATGTTAAGAGATATCTCAACGCTATTTGATGAGACGGCGCTGGCGCCGTCAGCAGACAGGCGAATCACGAACCGATTGATCGATGCCTGGGCCAGGGCCGCCCGTGGGCAGTTCCCAAGTTGGGAAGCGCTTCAGGAAATGGATCTCGGCGAAGATTGGGACTGGATCTTCGCGGTCGATCTCGAAAAGAGCATCGGCTTTCCGTATTTCGTTTTTCTGGGCGAAAATCTGGCGAAACTATCCGATGTTCATCTTTCCGGCGCTGCCGACTGGACGATGTCACTGCTGGATAAGGCGACTGCCGATATATTTGCCGCAGCCGCCGCGGAAGGCCCGCACTTTAGGGATGATACGCTCACCCTTTGTGACGGCCGGCGTATAATGATGCGAAGTGTAACGGCGCCGCTTGCCGATAACGGGCGTACAATCACCCACGTGGTCGGCGTCGCCAACGGCCGATTTGCCGCCGACGTTCCCTTAAAAGCCGTATAGGGTCTCTGCCTTTACCCCGCGCGATCCGGGGGCTAGGTTCCCCGGAAAATTCAAAGCGTTCGCGCGCTCCCAGCGCCCGCGCGATTTTATGCGAGGAAACAACCATGACAACGGAATTGGGTCATTTCATCAATGGCAAAGCGATTAGCGGCGCATCGGGCCGCCTTCACGACATATTCAACCCGACGACCGGCGAAGTGCAGCACAAAGTCGCCCTCGCGTCCCGCGATGAGGTGACCAAAGCTGTCGACGCCGCCGAGAAGGCGTTTCCAGCCTGGGCGGCGACCAACCCTCAGCGGCGCGCGCGTGTTATGTTCAAGTTTAAGGACCTTGTCGAAAAAGACATGGATAATCTGGCGAAGCTTTTATCGTCAGAGCACGGAAAGATTTTGCCGGATGCTCGCGGCGACATTCAACGTGGTCTGGAGGTCATCGAGTTTTCTTGCGGTATCCCGCATTTGCAAAAAGGTGAGTACACCGAAGCTGCCGGGTCGGGCATTGACGTCTATTCCATGCGCCAGCCTTTGGGCGTTGTCGCCGGCATCACACCGTTTAACTTTCCCGCGATGATCCCAATGTGGATGTTTGGCGTTGCGATCGCGTGCGGCAACGCCTTCGTCAACAAGCCATCGGAAAAAGATCCGTCAGTGCCGTTGCGTCTCGCCGAATTGATGATGGAGGCTGGCGCGCCAGAAGGCGTCCTCAATGTCGTTAATGGCGACAAAGAAGCGGTCGATAGCCTCATCGAAGATCCGCGCGTGAAAGCCATCAGCTTTGTCGGATCATCGGACATCGCGCAATATATTTATACAAACGGCGCGGCGAACGGAAAGCGTGTGCAAGCGTTTGGCGGCGCCAAGAACCATATGATCATCATGCCGGACGCCGACATGGAAAATGTCGTCAATCAGCTTGTCGGTTCTGCTTATGGTT
>JAJFGC010000182.1 GCA_021776345.1 Hyphococcus sp.
CGAACAATGCGCGAGGAGAGTTTTGTCGATTCAGTTAAATCCTCGCCGGCCATTTCATAGTCAACGCCGAGCGCGAACCAGCGCCCCGCCCAGTCTGCTTTCCATTGCAGTTTAACCGCGCCGCCAGTGATTGGGGTTTTCACCTTTTCGCCATTCTCATCTTCAAAGATGACGGTTCCGGCTTTTGCGTCGCGCTCCAGCATCGGAACATAAAGCACGCGCCCGGTTGTTGGCGAGATTGGCAGAAACGGCGAATAGGTTTGTTTTCGCTCATCGCCGATGGTCGGCAGGATGACATTCATGACGTCATCATATTTTTCCAGCATGCGCATCAGCATCGCGTCGAAGACGCCGGATTCATACTGCTCGGTTGAGGAGACAAAGTCGTAGTCAAAGCCGAACTGGTCGAGAAAGGCGCGCAGGCGCGCATTATTGTGATGCGCGAAACTCTCATACTCGCCGAACGGATCAGGCACTTTGGTCAGCGGCATTTGCAGATGCTGCTCCATCAGCGCCTGATTCGGGACATTGGGCGGCACCTTGCGAAACCCGTCCATATCATCAGAAAAAGAGATCAGCTTCGTTTCCCGCCCGGTCAGCAGTTCAAAGGCGCGCCGGACCATCGTCGTCCGGGCGACCTCCTGAAAGGTGCCGATATGCGGCAGCCCCGAAGGACCATAGCCGGTCTCGAAAATGACCGGTCCGGTTTTCTTCAACCGGTCCATGCGCTTGATCAGTCGCTTGGCCTCCTGAAAAGGCCAGGATTTCGCTGCCTCAGCGTCTAATGCGGTGAACTTTTTAGTTTGTGAGGCGCTCATGTTGACATTTCGATTTCTAACGGAAAAGCAGGCGGTATAGAGCTAGCGCTCTCGCGGTGCAACGCTATTCCCGGTTAAGCTGCTTCCCTATCAAGAAAACAACTGACGACGCCTTCAATTATGCATCACTAAAAGCACGGCGCCACTGCTCAGCAACCGCCTCCCAACTGAAGTTTTTGCGCGCAGCCTCAAACCCATTGCTTGCTATTCGCGATGCATATTCCGGGTCTTGCGCCAGGCGGTCCATCTGTTCGGCAAATGCTTGAATGACCTTTTCTTCAGAGTCCGGATCAATCCGTATGGCCGTCTCTTCCGTCGTCAAAAGAGTCGGCCCCCCCCATTTAAGGCAAATTACAGGCAGCCCCATCGCAAGGGCTTCCTGCACGACAATACCATTTGCTTCTGCCATGCTGGGGAAAACAAAGCCGCGATATTGTTTCATTTCCTCGATAAGATCATCATGGCTGGGGAGCCAACCGCGCAGCATTACCCGTTCGCCAAGACCAAGCTCATCAATCAGCGTTTGTAATTTTTCCACTTCAGGACCAGATCCAAAAATATCAAACGTCACTGGGACTGTCGTTAGCGCAACGGCCCGAACTGCAAGGTCAATTCCCTTATGAGGCACCAACCGGCCATTCGTGACAAAACGATAATTTGTCCCCTCATGGCTGATTTTTGAAAGGGCCAATATCTTATCAGAAACACCGGAATCAAAAACGTCACGCATTTGAGATTCATTGGCACCCGCCCACAGAATCGACCGCCTCGTGCGCTCGCCACCTGAAATCAAAATTCTTGAAAATCCGGCTTTGTCGTTGAACAGTACACTAACCACTCGCTGAGATAGCTCATGAAACGTCCGACGCACTCTTAACTGGAATGGTTCACGCCCGCTCAATGATGGCGGATAATAAATATTACCCGTTATTGGTCCCAAAACGGTTTTTCCTTCTCGCAGGGGAAAGCGCGGGATGATAGGCGAAACAGGCCCCAAAAAATGAAAAAAGGTATCCGGCGTTTCTACGTAAATGGACTTTATTAATTTCCGCGCCGCCAGAAAAAATGGAACATCTACCAGGGTGCGAAGCACTTTTGAGTGCCAGAAAACCTTCTGCCAGAACCCATCTTCAACAAAGACGACATTCAGCTTATCCGGGAACTGGTCAAGATGCCCCCGTGATCGGGCGTGCGTCAACAATGTCACTTCTGCACCATGGAAAAGCAGATGAGTGATATATTGAAATGCCTTAATCGCTTCTCCCGAGATGTTTTCCGAAACGTTTGGCGCGATTACAACAATTTTCATAAAATCATTCCTGATGACAGCAGCTTATACCCCCGATCACCTAACGTGATCCTAAAACCATCGCAATATTGGCCGTGTTACTGCGTCTGAGTTTGGGCTTGCGCACTATTGCTCCGTGCGGCAGTAATCGATGAAGGAGCCACCCAGACATGATTGCAGAATTCTTCCCCGCTTTCCTCGCCGCGTTTGTAACGCTCTTTATCGTGATCGATCCGATCATGGTAACGCCGATCTACGCGACGCTGACCCGCGACGACCCGGCAAAGCAGCGCCGGCGGGTCGCGTTCGAGGCGGCGTTTATCGCCGCCTGTCTCTTGACGTTTTTCGGTCTCGCCGGCAATTTTATGCTGCACCATCTCGGCATCTCGATGGCGGCCTTCCGCACAGCCGGCGGCATCCTGCTTTTCCTGATGGGCTTTCGCATGTTCTTTGAACCCGACGGAGAGGTCGAAGCCAAAACGCCGGGCCCGAAAGCATCGTCGCGCGAAAACATCGCCTTTTTCCCGCTTGCCATTCCGTTGATGGCTGGCCCCGGCGCCATCGCTACTATCATGCTGTTAATGGGCGAGCCGAATTCAACCATCATCGAACGCGGCGCAGCCCTTTCCGCCGTCTACGCCGTTTTACTACTAGGCGTTATCATCATGGCCTTTGCCGGTGGGATCGTGACCGCCCTCGGCCGGACCGGGATGAACGTCATTTCCCGACTGCTCGGCATGATCTTGATGGCGCTATCCACGCAATATGTGTTCGACGGGATACGTGTTGGCATGCTTGAAAGAATTGTTGCGCCAGCTGGCGTCTAGTTAGCGCCGTCAAGAACGGCTTTGGTCGACGCAAACCCGTTATCGCCGGGCGATGCGCCGTAGCGCAGCGTACCGCCTCTTAAAGAGGCGCCGGCGCCGTCGCCTGCACAAACAAAGCGAGTGACACGCCTTTTTCCATTATTATTGCGGCAATAGGCTTCAAGCGCGCCGAGCGCGCCATCACAGGATGAGACGAGGCTGACATTGTCAGGCCAGTCCGCGGCGGAACGCCAGTCGATCGACGAACTGATCTTGCCGCCGCATTGCGTATCGGTATAGGCGACCTCGCGAGCAAGCGCTTGTTCCTCAGCGTCTTGCGCCCGCAATTCTTTGAGCGACTGCGCCTCGGCGCCTTCTATCGCCAGAAAGACGGCGCCAACCGCCAATACGGAAAAACAAGCCTTTATGGATACGCCGATTGCCATCGTTGAACAGTGTCTTCCCATTGCGGCCCTTTTGCGACCGTGGCCGCAGATTGTCGCCCAATATCACAAATTTTCGTTACACCTTATAGGGTTTCTTCCAAAAATCGCGCCACCGCCGCTGATGAGGGGCGGCCATCCACGTCCCGATCCGGGACATAATGGATCATCAATACGCCCTCATTCAAAAAGATATTTGGCGCTTCGTCTTCTAAAAACATGACCTTATTTATGCGGCTGGCAATGATGCGCGCGCCCGTCGGATCCACCGCAACGTCTTTGATGCCTTTCGCAGCACGGACCACCGCATCAGCCAATACGGTCGCATTCTTTTTGTTGGCGCCGTCGCCGCCTTGCCCAATATCAAAAATTATCGGGGCGCCTGTTGCGGCGCTGACAATGGCGGTCCCGGCCTGCGCTCTTCGCTGCGCCGTCCCAAAGTTATTATCGACCAGCTTCAACGCTGCATCGTCGCCAAAGGATTTTGACGCAGCTAGGCCGCGATCCTCCCCCGGCCAAAACACGGTAGCGCCGCCATAAGAGGCAATTCGCAGAAGCGTATGACCTTCCACATCTTTATAGATGATGTCGCCGCGGGGTCCGCGTGTTGCGTTTAGACGATAAATTTCCGCAGCCGGACCATCTGTATCGATTGTGCAATCGAGCCGAGGGTCGCCAGCCCCACAAAGAAACTGAACGCGCGCCTCATTCGATCGGTCTTCAAATAACAGCGCACGATCATCAGACGCCAGAACATAGCGCTCAATCGTTACCCCGCGCGATCGCTCCTGACGACGTGTGCGTTTTTTTCCAACAAGCGCGGAAAATGGATCAGATGATTGGGCGACGACAAAAGGCTGTTGCGGCTCTAATGGCTGCGCACGCGCGGCGGCGCTGACAATCATGCCTGCGCTGAAAATCGCTATATAAACCGGCGCCCGCCTCATCTGCCTTGGCCTTTCATTCTTTATCTTGGCCAGGGGTTACTGTAGCGGCGTAATTTGGTGAAAAAAGGGCCCCGCCGCGAGAAAATTGCGGACGGGGCTCACGAGATCGTTAACCATCAAAAGGCGGTTTAAGCGGCGATATACTGGCCGCCATTAGCCGTCAGGACGGCGCCGGTAATGAAGCCTGCTTTGTCGTCGGCTAGAAAAGCAACGCATTCGCCGATTTCAGCCGCCTCACCGAGACGGCCTACCGGGATCTGCGCCGTAATTTTTTTCAAGACATCTTCGCTCATCGCCGCGACCATGTCCGTCGCGATATAGCCCGGCGCCACCGCATTTACCGTGACGCCCTTGAATGCGCCTTCCTGGGCCAAGGCCCGGGTGAACCCGATCATGCCGGCTTTTGCGGCGGAATAATTCGACTGGCCCATCTGGCCTTTCTGGCCATTGATCGAAGAAATATTGACGATCCGGCCAAAACCGCGCTCGCGCATGCCAGGAAAAACCTGGTGAGACATGTTGAAAACGCTGTCGAGATCGGCGCGGATCACTTCTGACCATTGTTGCGGCGTCATTTTATGAAACATGCCGTCGCGCGTGATGCCGGCATTGTTGACCAGAATATCGCAGCCGCCTTGCGCCGCTTCGATTTCCGCGACACCGGCTTTGCAAGCCTCATAGTCGCCAACATCCCACTTGTAGACATTGATGCCGGTTTCTTCCTTGAACTTTGCCGCCGCGTCATCATTGCCCGCGTAGGTCGCCGCGACAGTGCAGCCTTTTTCCTTCAAGCATTTTGCGATTGCCGCGCCAATGCCGCGGGTACCGCCCGTCACAATTGCATTTCTGCTCATCTGACCTTCTCCCTTGTTTTATTGCCGGCGCGCCGGCTCATTAAAATCCGTACAAAGACAGGACAAATTAGCGCTCGACGCACATAGCGATACCCATGCCGCCGCCAATGCAAAGTGTCGCCAACCCTTTTGACTTCTCCGCCCGCTTCAATTCGTAAAGCAGCGTCGTCAAAATACGCGCGCCGGAAGCGCCGATCGGGTGACCAAGCGCAATCGCGCCGCCATTGACATTGACCTTGCTTGCATCCCAGCCAAGTTCTTTGCCAACAGAAAGCGCCTGCGCCGCGAAGGCTTCATTGGCCTCAATAAGGTCTAGATCATCAAGGCTCCAGCCGGCTTTTTCAAGCGCCTTGCGTGACGCCGGCGCCGGGCCAATTCCCATAATCGAGGGGTCAACACCGCAATGGGCCCAGGACGCAATGCGCGCGAGAGGCGCAAGGCCGCGTTTGTCCGCCTCTTTTTCCGACATCACAATTAATGCTGCGCCGCCATCATTCAATCCTGAGGCGTTCGCCGCCGTCACCGTGCCGCCATCCCTG
>JAJFGC010000183.1 GCA_021776345.1 Hyphococcus sp.
TCATTACTTCGCAAGAATCGGCGGATTTTTTCCGCAACTCGGTGCTACCGCCCGCTTTCGGCGTCTTTGTTTTCTTTCTGGCGGTCGCGATCTGGGTCGGCGGCGCGGAGTTGGTGCGCCATCGCGACTGGTTCAGAAACCTTGGGCGAGGCGTCGTCGGCGACGCGGCCTCCTTCATCGAGCGCGCCTTCAAACTCTTTGTTGTTATTCCGGTGCTCGCGATCATTCTGTTTTTTGTCTCGACCTGGACCACCGTCGTCGGCATTGGCGGCGTCGATGCGGTACGACACACTTATCAGTTTGAAATCGATCGCCTGCAAAGCGAATGCACCGGGATTACCGCCTATCGACAAAAAGACTTTCTGTTTTTGGAAGATTTGCATCTGTCGGTCGCGGGCGTCGCACGCGTCGCAGAAAACGAACGTAGCGGCGGCGCGCAATCCGGCGCGGCTGGGCCCGGCGCGGTCACCGCCTATTTCACCGGCATCGCCGACTGGCTGCGCGATCTCGAAATGAGCGTCGCGGCAATTATTGAGGCGGGCGATCCTTCCGGCGTCGATCCATATGATCCCGACATATGCACCATCAAGATTGATGCGCTCAACGCACTTCTCGGGCGCAACGCCTTTGAAAATTACGACGCATGGTCGGGTGAATTTGAAGCGGCGTTCAATGACTTCGCCTCCACGCTCAACCGCTGGCGGGGCGACCGACGCATTGAAAGTCTGCTCGATCAACAGCGCGCTGGATTTGCCCGCGCCAACCCGAAACCGGCCTCCAGCCTGTTGTCCGGCGCCCAATCGGACGCAATCGACAGCTATGCTGACGAGGTCGAGAAGGCTTTGAAATCCCTCATCCGCAAACAAAAATCAGCCAAACCACCGGTTCCCCAAAAATCCGGCGCCGAACTCTCCCCCGCTCGGGGCCTCGAAATTTTGAGCGAGCTTCTTTCACCGCCACAGCTGACGCCAGAGCCGAAAAAAGTCTCACGCACTCAAGCCGTTGTCGCCGCGGAATTCATCCCCGGTCTGTCATCGATAACGCCGCGGGACGCCGTCTTAAAAAACGCTAACATCTTTTCCGATATCTGGGCGCTGGCCATCAGCTGGGACTACGCAGCCTATCTTTTAATGTTCGCGTTTTTATTTTTCCCGAGCGCTGAACGCGCTGCAGGATATAAAGATAGCGCCTAAACGTTCGGTCCGTCAGACGCTTCCTTACGCGCTTTTTCGAGATCGTCGCCTTCCGCTCCATCAATCGCATCCGCGGCCTCTCGCGCCTTTTCATCAACTTTGCCGCTCTTGGCGAACTCGCGCTGATCCTTCTGGAATTTTTTCGAGGCTGTGTAACTGCCCTCACCCTCAAGCTTTTGACCGGTTTTCTTTTCGTCTGACATGAGCGGTGCTCCTTTCTCATAATTCACCATAAGATCATAACACTCAAACGACACCGGCAGTTCCCATGACAGTGCGAAAAATTGCGTCTGCCCTTATAGCTGTCACTTCTTTAACATTAAATCGAATTCATCCTTACACGTAATTTATTTGAATTGTTTAAATTACGGCGCCCATATGCAGTCAGCGACAGCTTCGGTCCCGCTGTTTTTGAAATAGTGTTTCAACTGCCGCATGACGTAGAGGGGAATACCGGGACCGGAAACGCGAGACCTATGTATCTTGAAAGGATGCCTCATGACCCCTCGCCTTATCACGCTCACTGCCGTTTTCGGACTTGCCGCAAGCGCCGCTTGCGCCGAGGACACAACAAACGAATTCGCCGCGATTGACGCAGACGGTTCCGGCAATTTGTCTCTAACCGAAATCCAGGCCGCAGCGCCGGAAGTCACCGCGACGGAATTCATCGCCTATGATTCAGACGGCTCGGGCGACCTTTCCGCAGAAGAATTTGCCGCCTGGAAGGCCGAAAAGCAGATGAATTAATAGAAAGCCTTTAAACGCAAGGGCGCGCTGTCTTTAGGCAGCGCGTCTTGCTCGGACAGATTTCTTGGTTAGTGGAAGTACTCGCCTAAAAAGCCTCATAGCCGTACTTTTTTACCCAGAGCTCAAGCATCGGCAGGACCGGTTCAAGATGAGACTGGTAGTTCCGCCATTTACCGATTGATGCGGTATGGAGCGGCTCAATCACTTGTTCCGCGCTCGGCGTGGAAATCCATCGATTACGGGCCACTCCGCGATAATCCAAAATCCCGTCTTGCCATTCAAGCTCCAAAAAACTCAATACGCCGGAGATCGTTGTTTTCATATCGCCAATCACATCCTCATACCGGACGATATGGAGGTTCAGCGGCATCCGCGTGCGGCACACCTCCGCGATCGACATCACTTGATCGTAGTAAGCCGCCGCACTTTCAAGGCGAAGAAACTGAAACATCGCGGCATTTATACCGAAGCGTTGTTGAAAGCAGCTGAGCACAACGTCTCGCGGATCGCGCAGCGCGAATATGACTTTCGCTTCCGGAAACAACCGATAGATCAGCCCAAGGAGAATTGTATTGAGCGGCATTTTATCGATGACAAGACCATTGGGGCTCTCGACATGGAAATTTTCTTGAGCACGCATCCAATATTTCTTGCGATAAACATTAATCTCGCTGTCAGTCATGGTTCGTAATTTTTCAAGCGCACCGGAAGGCTTCACAAGCTCATTACGAATGTCGATCATGTTTTCTTTTTCTTCGAGTGTAACGACTGAGCTATGTGCGCTTAAAATCTGATCCAGTAGCGTTGTGCCGGAACGAGGAAAGCCCAACAGAAAGACTGGGGCCGGTCCTTCTGTTTTTTGCGGCTTCGTCCATGACGATACGTCCTCTGCGGCAAAAAACTCATGGAGTCTTTGTAAGGATTGTGGCGCGAGAACAGATGACATCGACGCTATTCGCGCCTCATACACTTGGTGGAGCGTAGCGTTCGCAGCCTTATACGCGGCGAATGCATTGTCGAAATCGCCTTGTTTGTGCAGTGCATTGCCGATTACATAATGCGCGTGTGCAGCCTGTAGTTTCGCTATCGAGGCTGTCTTGAGCATATGCTCTAAACGCTGGACTGCCTCACGCGCTTTGCCGGTTCGCACTTCAATAAGCGTAAGCGTGATAGCCGCACGTCCATCGCCGGGTGCGAGCGTCGCGGCGCGCTGAGCGAGTGAATAACTTTCTTCAAGGCGGTGTTCGTGTTCGCAAAGCGACGCAAATTTAACAAGCGCATCGACAAAGTCGGGGTTGATGGCGATCGCTTTTTCGAAACATGCTCTCGCCTCTTCAGCGTCGCCATGCGCCAGACAGAGCTCACCTAAATGCAACTGGCTTTCAGCTATATTCGGGTCCAGGTCGACTGCTTTTTGATAATATTGCTGCGCTTCAATCCGCCTGCCCGTTTTTTTGTGGATCTGCCCAAGCTGGCTCAATACCTCAATGTTTTTTGGCTCGATTTTTAGGGTATTATCGAGGTGTATGGTCGCCTTGTCGATATTGCGCCGTTGAACCTCCACCGCAGCCAGGTTTTGCAGCAAAAATATCTCGGCAGGATGGTCGGCAAGCAGCGATTCAAAGACTTTGGCGGCTTTGTTCAGATCGCCCCTGCGGTAGGCATCTAGCGCCGCGCACAATTGTGGGTCATTTGGGTCGACACTCACCCTTCGAGCTTGGAGAAGTCAGCGACATTTGCCGTTGCGGCGCGAAAACGAGTGAGCAGCGAGAGGCGGTTGGCGCGCAATGCTTTATCACTAGCGTTGACGGTCACCTTGTCGAAGAAATGATCCACAGGCGCGCGCAACGCCGCGAGCGCGGACATCGCTGCCTCAAAGTCTTCCGCCGCCACTGCTTTCTCGACTTTCGCTTCCGCATCGGAAAGTGCCGCGAAGAAGGATTTTTCCTGCGGCTCTTTCAGAAGGCTTGCATTGACGCTCAAGCCTTCGGGAAGCGCACCCTTCTTTTCTTCGGCTTTCAGAATATTCACGGCGCGTTTGAAACCAGTGGCAAGATTGACGCCATCATCGGTTTTCAGGAACGCTTCGAGAGCTTTTAGTTTAGCGACAATCAGAACAAGATCGTCTTGTGGATTTCCATCAACATCCAACCGCACCGCATCGATTGCGTCATGACGGTGACCTTTGTCTCGGAGATAAACTTTAAGCCGGTCGTGGAAAAAGGCCAAGAGATCGGATAAATCTACCTCTGACTTATCTTGAGTTATCTTAATCTCAGCACCACCATCAATAGACGGTAGTTTCATTCCGATACTGCCTTTTATCTGCAGTGCCCGGTAACAAATTTCTTCGAGATGGAATCGAACACGGTTGGCAGTAACCAAACTTATCACACCTAACGCCGCGCGCCTCAACGCAAACGGATCGCTTGAGCCCGTCGGTTTTTTATCGATGGCCCAGAAGGCGGTCAGCGTGTCGATTTTGTCGGCGAGGGCGACGGCGACGGAGACCGGCGCAGTCGGGACCTCATCATCCTGCCCGGCGGGCTTATAATGATCGCGAATGGCGTCGACAATTGAAAGCGAAACCGCTTTTTCATCAGCGGCAGAAAATGGCACCCCCTCAACCGGTGTCGCATTTTGCAACACTGAACCAAGCGCATCTATCGAATTATATGCTTGTTGAATGTGATAATAACGGCCCATAACCCCTTGAAGTTCCGGGAATTCATTGACCATCCCTGAAACAAGGTCAGCCTTGGCGAGCGTCGCCGCCTGTTCGGCTGTTTCGGGGTCAGCGCCGACTATCGGGGCGATCTCTTTCGCCAGCGCCGCAACCCTTTTTGCCTTGTCGCCAACACTGCCGAGGCCTTCAAAAAACGTCACCTTGTCGAGCTCGGCGATGCGGTCCGCCAGCGGCGTTTTCAGGTCCTGATTATAGAGGAACCAGCCGTCGGAAAGACGCGCTTCCAGCACCCGCTCATAGCCCTTGCGCATCGCCTTGCCGCCATCGGGCGCTTCGATATTGGCGACGCAAATGAATCTGTTGGCGAGACGCCGGCTTTTCGGATCGCGCACGGAAAAGTATTTCTGGTGCCCACGCATCGACGCCGTCAGCACTTCGTCAGGCAGCGTCAAAAACTTTTCGTCGAACGAGCCCATCATCGCGACCGGCCACTCGGCAAGGCCCGCAACTTCATTCAAGAGGCCGGCATCATCGACGAGTTCAAGCCCTTGCGCCTCGCACAATGTTTTCGCATCGCCGGCAATAATTTCTTTTCGCTCTTGGGTATCGAGAACGACCTTTGCGCTGCGAAGTTTCACCGCGTAATCTTCAAACCCGCGCGTCTGAATTTCACCCGGCGCCATGAAGCGATGACCTTCGGTTGTGTCGCCGGATTTTATACTATCGATTTCAAACGGAACGACCTCGGCATTAAAAACGCAAAGTATACGATGCAGCGGCCGCACCCATTTCAAGCTCGCGTCATCGCTACTCGATGCCCCCCAGCGCATCGACTTCGGCCAGGAAAAGCCGCGCACAATCTCCGGCATGAAGGACGCGATAAGCTCGCTCGTATCGCGGCCTTTCTGGTCGATCACCGCAACGTAAAACTCACCCTTTTTGTCTTCGCGTTTTTCGCACTGGTCGACTGATGTCAGACCCGCAGATTTCAAAAAACCTTCAATGGCCTTTTCCGGGGCGCCGACGCGGGGGCCTTTTTTTTCTTCGCGGCGATCTGGCTGCCGCGCCGGGATACCCGTCGCCGCAAGGGTGAGCCGCCGGGGGGTGGCAAAGCCTTTGACCGCTTCCGGCATGAACCCGGCGTCGATCAGCGCCTTGTTAACGCTGCGCTCAAGGTCGGCCGCCGCACGAACCTGCATGCGCGCGGGGATTTCTTCGGAGAATAATTCAATCAGAAGCTCTGGCATGGGGCCGGGTTCTAGGGGGCGTTTCAGACCTGTGCAATAGGCCCCGGCTACGGGCGCCTTATAAGGTTAAGCTCAAGCGCCGCCTCAAGACGCCAATCAGCCGGTCATTCGCCGCACTTCAACGGCATTAACGCGAACGGCGAGCTTGTCGTCGGCATTATAGAAATCCGCCTCGACATGAATGAGCGTTTTCGAGGCGTTGGTGACCCGCCCCTCGATTGTCGCAAGCGGCATCGTTAACGGTCTGAAATAATTCGTCTCCAGCCGCGAGGTGCGGAAGCGCTCTTTGTCACTCACCAGAACCGTCATCGCCGTGAGGCTGGCGACATGGTCGGCGACCGAGGCGGTGTGACCGCCGAACACGACGCCGTCAGGCATGACGAAGCGATCGTCAATCTCCCAACGCATGTTTATCGCGCCCCACTCCCAATCGGTGAGAATAAGACGCCCAAGCTTTTCTTCCGACCACTCATTAAAGCGCGAGCCGCCATCCTTGTAGCCGTTCAAAATATCGGTGTGGCGATCGCTTGTCGTTCGGGTCATCGACGCTAACTACTTTCGTTTCATGGAAACGATCTGCACCGGCGCCGCGAGAAGCTGGCCGTCAAAGCCTTCGCCGTCTTGCGTTGGCGCGGCGTTGATTGCACGCACCACGTCCATGCCGCCAACGACCTTGCCAAAGACGGCAAAGCCCTGCCCGTCCGGATTTCGCTCGCCGCCAAAGTCAAGCTCGTGGTTGTCGCCAATGGTGATGAA
>JAJFGC010000184.1 GCA_021776345.1 Hyphococcus sp.
GAAGAAGCTGAACGGCGCCTTTGTTATATATCAGGGCCATCATGGCGATGTTGGCGCGCGTTATGCGGATGTGATTCTCCCAGGCGCGACCTATACGGAGCAGAGCGCGATCTTTGTGAACACTGAGGGCCGAGCGCAGATGGCGATCCGGGCTTACTTCCCGCCGGGCGAGGCGAGAGAAGACTGGGCGATCCTTCGTGCGCTTTCCGACCGTGTTGGCAAGACGCTTCCCTACGACGATCTTTTTGCCTTGCGTCAGGCAATGATAGAAGAAGCGCCGACGCTCGGCCGCATCGATCAGATTGGCGGCAGCGAGAGCACATTCGACCTTGGCGCTATTGGCGAGGCTGGCGCGATGACAAACCACCCATTTGTCTCACCAATTGCCGATTATTATCTGACCAACCCTGTCGCGCGCGCATCAAAAACCATGGCGGAATGTTCAGCAACAATGTCGGGTGCAGACAAGATCGCGGCAGAGTAATTTTGACCAACCTGGTTGATCCTGATCGCGCGCAGATGGTCGAAGAAATCCGCGCCAATGTCGCGTTTGAACAGTTGATCGGATCACTCGTCTCCGGCGCCGCGCTCGGCGGCGCTTGCTACTTCGTTGTTGGTTTTATTGTATTGTTGGTGACCGGCGGGCTCTCGGCGCCTGGCGTCTTTTCGCTTGTATTGAGCACGTTGACGGCCTGTCTTTCAATTTTTCTCATCGGGTTTTTCGCTGGCGTTGTGGTCGTCACGCCTTTGTTCAAGGCGCTTGAGAAAGCCAAACGCCGTAATGTCTGGCCCTACGCGGCGGCGGCGCTAGGCGTTTGTGTGGCGTCATTAATCACCCTTGCGAATTTGCCCCGTCTTCCCAATCCGGGCCTTGCGTCAATTGTTGCGGTGCTCAGTGCAGGGCTTTTCACGGCGTTTGATTTCGGCCGCCGGATGGACCCGATATGGCAGTCCGTAAAACGCGCTGAAGAACAGGCGCTCAGCAAAGTCTACCCACTCCATTAAACACTGCAAATTCGACCGGGCGCAGGCCCTTTGCGATAAACCGAGCTTACCAACAACCCCACTTCTTGCTACACACGTCGCAAGCTAAGGGAGGCGTCTATGAAGAAGTTTGCTTTGATGACGGCGAGTGTATTGGCGATTGGCGCAGCGGGCGCTGCAATCGCACATGATGATGACGATGTCGAAAAGATTTCAAAAATGCTCGACCTAACAGGTTTTGAACGCATTGATGTGTCCGGTGTTTACGATCTGGATATTCAGGTCGGTAAAGACTTTTCAATCGAACTATCCGGTCCAGATTATGAAATGAACCGGGTCGAAGCTTCGGTAGAAGACGGCGTTCTTTATCTTGATCAACGCGAAGCCAAACGCGGCGAGAAAAAAAACTGGCGCAATAAACGCCACGGTATCGACGCAAAAATCATCTTGCCTAGCCTGACAGGCATAGAAGTCTCCGGTGTTGTCGATGGAGAAGTGAAAAACATCGATGCTGAAAGCTTTGAACTCGAAATTTCCGGCGTTGGCGATCTTGAACTTGACGGCGAGTGTGGAACTTTCGAAGCGGAAGTATCCGGCGTTGGTGATCTCGATGCGGAGGCGCTTGAATGCCGCGTCGTGAATGTTCAGGTATCCGGTGTTGGTGATGCGTCTGTTTTCGCGCGCGACGAAGTTGATGCTCAGGTCTCCGGCATGGGTGATATTGAGGTCTACGGATCGCCGAAAAAGGTTAGCAAAAGCGACAGTATGTTTGCGAGCGTCACCGTACACTGACAAAAACTGCGACTAGCAGCTGTAAAATACATATCAGCGCGGCCAGCAATGGCCGCGTCATTTTTGTGCGGTGGAGCAAGAATTCTATCGGCCTCGGCGGTAAAAATACGTTTGCTCGCCTTTGCAATGCGATTAATGGCGTATGCAGCATGCGCGTCCTTTGCTAGTCTTCGTTTGGGAATGATGGGAGGCGAGAGATGAAACTCTTCTTTGGAATTTTAATTGGACTATTGTTGGCTGTCGGCATCGCTGGCGGGGCAGCCTATATGGCGTTTGGCGATATCACTGATATTGGCGACCGCGACCGCAGCAATGACATTACTGAAACCTATGACGTGACGGGGTTCAACGAAATCGACATTGGCGGTGTTTACGAAGTAAACGTTCGGGTTGGGCCGGACTTTTCCATGACTTTGTCGGGCGCGGCGGAAGAAATCGCGATTTCGGAAGTTGATGTCGCGAATGGCGTTTTGACATTGGCCCAGGACGAACCGAAACGCGGCAAACGTCGCTGGCGTAATATGGGCCTCACGGCTGAGATTTCCATGCCGGCGCTTAACCGCATCGATGTCTCCGGTGTCGGCGATGTCGATGTTGAAGGGGTCGCGGCGGATGACTTCACGGCGCGACTTTCGGGCGTCGGCGATCTCGATATTGACGGGACTTGCAACACGTTGTCGGCCCGGGTTTCCGGGGTTGGCGATCTCGATGCTGGCGACCTCAAATGCGCCGATGTGAGCGTTCGTGTTTCCGGGGTCGGGTCGGCGGAGGTCTACGCCTCGACGTCTGTTGATGCGAGCGTCGGCGGTATCGGGTCGATCAACATCTACGGATCTCCGTCGCAGGTCGAGAAAAGCGGCGGGTTCTTGTCGGATATCACCATCAAATAGCGTTCCAGCGCATCACAAGTCTTTCAGCGGTCGCCGTTCCTCGTGAATTGCGACCGTTTTGCGCGAAAATCCCCCGTGACTAGTGCGACAATCCCCGTTAAGACGCGGGGATATGAGTGAATTCTGGACCTTCTTATCGACCCGGCCAACCGATGCAGGTTGGGTGTGGTGGCTGATCCCGACGGTGATCCAGGCGCTGGCGGTTTTGTTGACGCTGCTTCTGGCGCAAGCGTTTCTGATGTATTTCGACCGCAAGGTCTGGGCGGCGGTGCAGATGCGCAAAGGCCCCAATGTGGTGGGACCCTTCGGGCTTCTGCAGTCCTTTGCCGATCTCTTCAAGTTCGTGTTCAAGGAAATCATCATTCCGGCGGGCGTCAACAAAGTCGTCTTTATTCTGGCGCCAATGTTGACGTTTGTTCTGGCTCTTGTTGGCTGGGCCGTGATTCCGGTGGGGCCGGGGTTGATGGTCTCCGACATCAATGTCGGCATCCTTTATCTCTTCGCGATCTCGTCCCTCGGCGTTTACGGCGTCATTATGGGCGGTTGGGCGTCGAACTCAAAATACGCCTTTCTCGGCTCCTTGCGGTCAGCCGCGCAAATGGTCTCGTACGAAGTCTCGATCGGCTTTGTGATCATCACAGTTCTTCTGCTGGTTGGCTCTGTGAATTTGTCCGAGATCGTAATGAGCCAGTCGCGCGGCGCGGGTTTCCTCAACTGGCATTTCATTCCGCTTTTCCCGATGTTTGTTGTCTTTTTCATTTCGGCGCTGGCTGAAACCAACCGCCCGCCCTTTGACCTGCCCGAAGCGGAATCGGAACTCGTCGCCGGCTATCAAGTGGAATATTCCTCGACCCTCTTCCTTATGTTTATGATCGGCGAGCTCGCCAATATCTTGTTGATGTGCGCCATGCTGACCATTTTGTTCTTCGGCGGCTGGCATTCGCCGATCCCGTGGGCGCCGCTGGAAAGTGTGCCGATCTTCTGGTTCTGCGCCAAAATCGTGTTCTTCTTCTTCATGTTCGCCATGGTGAAGGCGATCGTGCCGCGCTATCGCTACGATCAGCTTATGCGCATTGGCTGGAAGATTTTTCTGCCGCTGACGCTTTCCTGGGTCGTCTTGGTCGCGGGCGTCTTGATTATGTTCCCCGATCTCGCCGCTCATTTCCAAAGCTGGAGAAACTAGATGTCGCGCATAGTCCAAGCGATGAACGGATTTCTGCTCAAGGATTTCGTCGGCGCGTTTATGCTGGCGATGAAATATTATTTCCGCCCGAAAGCGACGTTGAATTATCCCTTCGAGAAAGGACCGCTCAGCCCGCGCTTTCGCGGTGAGCATGCGCTTCGCCGTTACCCTAGTGGCGAAGAGCGCTGCATCGCCTGCAAATTATGCGAGGCCATTTGCCCGGCGCAAGCGATCACCATCGAGGCGGAGCCACGCGATGACGGCTCGCGCCGCACGACGCGTTACGACATCGACATGACCAAGTGCATCTATTGCGGGTTTTGTGAGGAAGCGTGCCCGGTGGACGCCATCGTTGAAGGGCCGAATTTCGAATTCGCCACCGAGACCCGCGAGGAGCTGTTTTACGACAAGGACCGCTTGCTTGCGAATGGCGATCGCTGGGAGCGAGAGATCGCCAAGAATTTAGAGCTCGACGCGCCCTATCGGTAAAATCCCGACCAAGGTCGCTTTTCAAATTGTCAAAGAGCCTGCCCAAACGAAGGCGCCCTTTCCGAGCGCGTACGCCGTAAGGGTCGTAGGGGAATATGCGACGCTCATCGTTGGAGCGAGTGCTTCTTGGCTCAGGCCGCATCTCGAGGCGGGGGAGAACGATAAGGCCGCAGGAGCCGTGTTCGATAACGGTCGAGCGTCGATTGGGATTGGGGTCCCAATCAAGTAGGATTCCTTCAACACTCCCCTCTCTGGGTTGAATTTTCCAAATGGTTGGTTGTGCCGCCCGAGGGCTGTGATTTTCTGCCAAAATCAGGCCATCGCCCCTTTGCAATGCAAGGCGGAGGCGTTTAAAACCCGGCAAAATTCGCTCGCGCGCATTGAGTCGCATTGCGGAGTGGGCCGTCCCTAGTCATGCAGCGTCATCCGGCGTTGTTTCAGCCGAGTACCCGAGTTTAGAGCAGCTGCGCACCTCAAGCGATTGAAGCATTATCATGTCGATTGCCGTCTTCGCCTTTTATGTCTTTGCCTTCGCCGCAGTCGCCTCGGCGCTGATGGTCGTCGCATCTAAAAATCCGGTCCATTCGGTCTTGTTTCTGATCAGTGCGTTTATTTCCGCCGCCGGGCTCTTTGTCCTGATGGGCGCGGAATATCTCGCGATGGTTCTGGTCGTTGTTTATGTCGGCGCCGTCGCGGTGTTGTTCCTATTCGTCGTGATGATGCTCGATGTTGACTTCGTCGAGATGAAGCAGGGCTTTTTGCAATATCTCCCCATCGGCGGCGCGCTGGCGGCGATTGTGGTTGTCGAGCTCATTATGGTCGTGGCGGTTTGGGCGTTCCCGTCAGATTCTGAGTTGGCCTTGGCGCATCCATCGCCGACGGCGGCGCAAACTGTATCCAATCCAAACGGGCCGACCAACATCGAAGAGATCGGTCTCGTCCTTTACACCGACTACATTCATTATTTTCAGATTGCCGGGATCATTCTCCTTGTTGCGATGATCGGCGCGATCGTCCTGACCTTCCGCACGCGTGACGGGATCAAAAAGCAGGACCCGGCGGCGCAGGTGGCGCGCAAGCGTGACGAGGGCGTCGAACTCGTCGATATTCCAACCGGCCAGGGTCTGTCATGAGGGGGCGCGCATAATGCTTGAGATTGGTCTTGGACACTACCTCACTGTGGCGGCGGTCCTGTTTGCGATTGGCATGGCCGGGATTTTCCTCAACCGCAAAAATGTCATCGTTATTTTGATGTCGATTGAGCTGATGCTGCTGGCGGTGAATATCAACTTTGTCGCCTTCTCGCAGTTTCTTGGCGACCTCACTGGTCAGATTTTTGCGTTTATGGTGCTGACCGTGGCAGCGGCGGAATCAGCCGTTGGTCTCGCCATTCTGGTCGCCTTCTTCCGTAATCGCGGCGACATCGCCGTCGAAGACGCTAATCTGATGAAGAACTAGAGGCTCATGGAACCGTTTGTCGTCTTACTGCCTCTGTTCGGCGCCATGCTGGCGATGCCGGTCGGTCGTGCGATGGGCTCGCGCGCTGCGGAACTATTAACGACCGGCTTGATGCTTGTCGCTGCGCTGTATTCGTGGTTTCTGTTTTTTGACGTCGCCTTGGGCGGCAACGCCCGCACTATTGAGTTATTTACGTGGATTGCATCGGGCGGCTTTGAGGCGACATGGGCAGTGCGTCTCGACACGCTGTCCGCAGTGATGCTTGTCGTGGTGAACTCGGTCTCTTTCCTCGTTCACTGGTATTCTATGGGTTATATGAAAGAGTACGGCGAACAGTCGCGCTTCTTCGCGTATCTCTCGCTGTTTACCTTCGCGATGTTGACGCTCGTCACGGCCGATAACTTTCTTCAACTGTTTTTTGGTTGGGAAGGGGTGGGCCTCGCCTCGTATCTCCTCATCGGCTTCTGGTTTAAAAAGAAATCCGCCAATGACGCCGCGATCAAAGCCTTTATCGTCAACCGGGTTGGCGACTTTGGGTTCGCACTCGGCATCATGTGCATCTTCTATGACTTTGGCTCGATCGAGTTTGACACAGTGGTAGGCGCTTTCGCGG
>JAJFGC010000185.1 GCA_021776345.1 Hyphococcus sp.
CAGCAGCATCACCGTCAAAATACCGACTGGCGCGAATATGATTACCGGAATGAGAAAATACAAAATTCGGCGCTTGAGAATAATCAAAGCGTCTTCGAGTGAAAATTCGTCGCCCATTCCAGAGATCCTGTGTCAGTCTTCAGCGCCTAAATAATTCGCCAATATGGCTTTTATTCGGCTTCGAAGCGGTCAAATGCAATCCTCACGCCGCTCTGAGGCCGCCACGGACTGTAGAAACATGCGCATTTCATCACTAAATCCGATTTTGGGCTGCATTCCGAAGTTAGCCGCCTCAATTGCCGCCCGCAACCACTAGGACAGGGCGGCGCACGGCAAATTTTGTTTGTTATTGAGCCGACGGGAGCAGTTTGCGGCGGATCGCACGTTCGTCGTCGCCGAACGGCTCTCGATCTGAACCATAGGCCTCATAATTTCTTATGATTAACAGATAGTTAGGTTACTTATTCTGGAAAAGTAACCATGATATAGTTAAGCCGACAGCGGTGTCTTGTGCGCTGGGGCATGACCAACGCCGCCGTGGATTAATTGCTTTGGACCCGTAACCCGGCCAATAAGCGGGTAAGCTGGCCCAGCCCTTGCTAATCTGGATCAGGTATCAGGTTCGAGAGTAGTTAACGCAAATGCTGGTTTCAGTTTGAAACGCCGCATCTGTTAACGAGTAATGCAAAGGCGCGACACAATTATGGCGACGGCTTCGAAGGCAGACGGTCTTGTCGATGATATTGGGACAGCCTCGTCTATGGCTGGCGCATCGACAACAGACAATGCCGCCCAGCAATTGCCCCGCGATGATTTTGATCGCGATGTTTGGTGCCTTTTGGGGCTGCCGGTCGATATCGCCACTATTGACCGGGCCGTTTCAGCAATTGACGCCTCAGCCCGGAGCCGGCGCAAGCTTTCCTTTGTAACGCCGAATGTGAACTGGCTTGTGCGGGCGCTTGATGATCAAACAGCCCGGCGTGAAATATTGGAGGCTGATCTCAGCTTTATTGATGGGGCGCCTTTGGTGGCGATTGCTAAGATGCTGGATATTCCCGCGACGACACGGATCGCCGGCTCGGACATCTTCGAAGCGCTTCGCCGACGTCCTGGATTTGGCGGTCGTCGCCTTAGAGTTTTTTTCTTCGGTGGACGGGACGGCGCTGGCCAGGCAGCGCTTGAAGCCTTAAATCAAGAGGCTGGCGGCGTAGAGGCGGTGGGCCAGCTCAATCCAGGTTTCGGCGATGTTGAAAGCATGAGCACGCCTGAAATCATTAATGAAATCAATCAAGCCAATCCTGACTTCGTGGTTGTAGCGCTTGGCGCGGCCAAAGGTCAGGCGTGGATTGAGCGCAATAAAGAGCAGTTAACGGCGCCTGTCCTGTCCCATCTCGGCGCCGTGGTTGACTTCACCGCCGGCGAGATCGCCCGTGCGCCCAACATCGTAAAAAAGCTTGGCCTGGAATGGGCCTGGCGCATCAAAGAGGAACCATCACTTTGGCGGCGTTACTATCATGACGGACTGGCCCTTACCGGTATCGGGGTCAACCGGCTCGCGCCGCAGATACTGAAGGCGCGTCAGCAGACCGGGACAGAGCCAGGCAAGGCTGAACTTAATCACGATGCGCTGGCGAGCACGGTGCTATTGTCGGGGGCGATGACCCGCATCGGTCGTGACGGGTTGCGCAAGGTGTTCCGCCTTGCTGCGACGCGCGGCGCAGATGTCGTGCTCGATTTTTCGAAAATGACGCATTTCGACCGGTCATTTCTTGGTCTGGTGTTAATGCTAGAAAAACATGTCGCCAGAAATGGTCGAAAGCTTTACGTAAACGGCGCAACATCGTCGCAATGGTCAATGTTGCGCGCAAACGCTATGGAATATCCGCGGGCTGCCTCCAATAAAGGTCAGTTCATCGAGACGACGGACGCCGTGACGGCGTAGAGGGAATATTGGTTTGGACGGGTTTAACCTACCTGGGGTGAGATAATGACAACGAGATTGGATATTATGACGACGAGAGTAAAAATACCTGTGTTCGCAAAAACAACGAATTCGTCGCGAAAGCGTACATCGATTGCGGTTATCGCTGCCCTGTCCATGCTGTCGGCGGCCTGCTCGTCTCCGGAAGAAAAAGTCGAAAAACTTTATACCAGCGGCCAAGAGTTCCTTGAAAAGGATGAAATCGGCAAAGCCAATGTTCAATTCCAGAATGTTCTGAAAATTGATGAAACGCATGTGCCGACATTGCTTGCTTTGGCGCAAATTGCGGAACGCCGGCAAAATCTGAAAGGAATGTTCGGGCTGTATCAGCGTATCGTGCGTCTCCAGCCAGATCACATCCACGCTCATGTCCAGCTTGGAAAGCTGCACCTTATTGGCAGCGATGAAACGACGGCATTGGAATTTGCAGACAAAGCGCTTGCTTTGGAGCCTGGCAATACTGAAGCGACAGCATTGAAGTCAGGCGTATTGTTGCGGCTCGGTGATGCTGTCGGCGCCGTCAAGCTTGCACGCGCCGCGATCGCGGCTGATCCGACAAATGCAGAGGCGACGACCGTATTGGCGACCGCCCGCGGCATGGAAGACGATTTTGAAGGGGCCATCGCTGAGCTGGATCGCGCCCTGGCAATTGACCCCAAGATTGCCATCCTACAATTGTTGCGTATTCGCATCTTATCGCAGCTCGACCGAGAAGAAGACGTGTTGGACAGTTATGCTAATCTGACGGAACTATTTCCAGAAGAGCGCGCGTATCATCGGGCATATGCAAGCGAACTGATCAAACGCAAAGAGCTTGCCGCCGCCGAAACACAGCTTCGCATCGTCGTGGATATTGCGCCGGAGGACTTAGACGCCAAGCTTGATGTCGTCCGCATAGTGAATGCGCAAAATGGGATTGAGGTCGCAGAGGCGCAATTAAGAGAGTACGTAAAGGCAGAGCCGGATAACAATGACTTGATTTTCGCACTCGCCGATCTGTTGCGCGAGCAAGGCGCTTCGGACAAGGCCTTGCCCTTGTTGCAGCCGTTGACGAAGTCAGATGATCTCAGCATTGTGTCGCGGGCAAAAAACAAGCTCGCGCTTTTGTATCTCGTAAACGGCGAACCCGACAAAGCTGAACAGCTTGTCGAGGAAATTCTTGAAGAAGATGGCAACAACACGGAAGCGTTGATCAAGCGCGCAAGTTTCCAAATAGAACGCGAAGAATATGATGACGCGATCGCCAACTTACGAACCGCGATTAATAACGAGCCGGATTCGATCCAAGCAATGATGTTGATGTCGAGCGCTTTTGAGCGTCAGGATAATATTGACTTTGCGCGCTCTGAACTAACAAAGGCCTTTGAAACAAGCGGCAAGCGGGCGCAGGTTGCGAATGCATATGCGAAATTTCTCGCTCGCCACGGAAATTCCAGGCGCGCTGAAAATGTTCTGGTGCAGTCACTGGCCCTGTTCCCAGGAAACAGTGACAATCTGAAACTCCTCGCCGCCTTGCGTCTTGACCTGCAAGATTGGCAAGGCGCCGAAGAGGTGGCGGCAATTCTCGACACCAACAAGGCGGCCGACGCTACTGATATTGTTCGTAACATTCGCACCGTCGCCATGAGCGGGCTTGGCGATTACGATCGGCTAATCGAGGAATTGTCGCCGCAAAATAATACGCCAATGGAAAGCCGGCCATTGGCCATGCTCGTGCGCGCTTACGTTCAAGCGGAGCGGACAGACGAGGCCGAGGCCATGCTGAAAAATGTGCTGGCGTCAGATGGAGAGAACTACGCCGCGCGTATATTGCTTGCGCAGACCCACGCCGCGCAGCAAGATACGGCAGCCGCTGAAGCCGTGTTAATCGACGCTGTTGATGCAAACCCGGCGCGTGGAGAGGCTTATGAGCTGCTCTATCGCTACTATTTGACCGGCGGCGAGCGCGACAAGGCTGTCGCCTTGATTGACAATGGGCTTGCGAAAGCTCCCGATAGTGATGCGCTGCAGTTTTTCAAAGCGGATATCCTTCTCACCTCGGGTGAGCTTGAAAGTGCGCTGGATATATATAGCGACCTGATCGACAAGCGTCCGAACGACCGCATCGTCGCAAACAATTTTGTCAGTCTTTCGAGTGATCTACGGCAGGATACGCAAAGCAAAGCGCGTGCGCTTGAGGTCGCCAAGGTGTTGTTGGATGACGAAAATCCGCTCATCCAGGACACGGTTGGCTGGGCTTACTATCGCGCAGGCCAACATGATCGCGCCGTTGAATATTTGGCAAAAGCCGCTGAGAAGGCGGAAAACAATAGCGAGATTCTTTACCATCTGGGTGCGGCGCAAATTGCAGCAGGCAAGAGCGAGGCCGGGTCGGCAAGCCTGAATAAGGCGCTGGCGGCGGGTGGTGAAAACTTCCGATATGAAACTGAGGTGCGAGCCCTTCTTGAACAACAATAGAAAGGGCGTAAACCTATTCATTCTATAGGAACGCCTGAAGCACGGGTTGGGCGCGCCGGTTTGGCAATTTGAAATGTACGAACAGTTTTTTGGGCTGAGTGAAAAGCCATTTTCTATCCAACCGGACCCGTCTTTTTTATATTGGGGTCGGACGCATAGGCTTGCCTACGCCATGCTCGAATATGGCGTCCTCAATCATGCCGGGATATCCGTTATCACCGGAGAGGTCGGTTGCGGCAAGACTACTCTTATCCACCGGCTGCTTGATCAACTGTCCGACACGCATACGGTCGCGCTGCTTTCAAATATTCAGCAAGGTCGGGGCGATCTCTTAAGCTGGGTGCTGATGGGCTTTGGCGAGCCCTTTGCCGACAAAAGCCATGTCGAGCTTTTTGCTCAGCTTCAATCATTCTTTATCAGTGAATATTCCAAGGGACGCCGGGTTGTCCTTATTATTGATGAAGCGCAGAATCTGTCGACTGATATGCTGGAAGAGCTTCGGATGCTCTCCAATATCAATGCAGGCAAGGACCAACTGTTACAATTGATCCTGGTTGGGCAGCCTGAGTTGAAAGGCGTGCTGAACAAGCCGGAGCTTTTGCAGCTGGCGCAGCGTGTAGGCTCAGACTTTCACTTAACGCCTCTCAATAAAGAAGAAGTCCACGCCTATATTGATACGCGTCTTGCGATTGCCGGCTGCCGGCGACGCGTTTTCACTGACCGTGCAATTGATCTTGTTGCTGAACAGTCAAGGGGCGTGCCGCGGGTCATCAATATTATTGCGGATACGGCTTTGGTTTATGCCTTTTCTGGGGAGGAGCTTGTCGTCGGCATTGAGACAATTCGAAATGTAGTGCGCGACAAAACAGAGTTTGGCGTATTTGGGCTGGCGTCTGATGACGGGGCTGCGCCGCCGCTGCGACCGATGCCAGATACCGGTATTGATGCGTTTGCTGATAATTCAACCAGGCGGCCTGATCGCGATAAACGCAATGACGATCAATCTCACGGTGATACGCGTGAACCGCTTTCTTCAACGCCTCCGCGTGATGCCCCGTCACCGCGCGATGACGCCCCCGCGCCCACCGTTGCGCCGCGAGAGGTGCGTGTTGTTGCCGCCGCGGCCGATGTCAAAATGCCGGCGGCCAGGAAACTTGAGGGAGACACGCAACTCGCTACGCCGCGCGTTCAGAACGTCAAGGAAGAATCGTCCGTTTCCGGTATCGTGATCGTGGCAACGGATGCGAAGATCTCGCCCGAAGCATCTATTCGCTCGGCTGGGGACGGGCGGGCCATTGTCTTTGTCGCGGTCGGCGCAGCGCCCGAAGCCACTGCAATTGCCAAAAAAGCTGGCGCTGTTGTCGCCGAAGGGCCTGAGCGATCATTTACACCGGCGGGCCGTGCGCGAAACGCCGGCTATCGTCAGCTCAAAGAAATTGCGCCGCATCTGCAATATGTGCAGTTTATTGATTCTGATTGCGCGTTGGACCCCGACTGGATTTCGACGGCAGAGCGATTTATGGCGCGCCGCCCGGAAGTATCCATTGTTGAGGGTGCGATGGTAATGCAAGGCCGCGGGAATTCCGGCGCCCATAGAAAACACCCTGACGATGAGGGCGAAGTTCAATGCGTGAAAAGTACTGATGCATTGATCCGTGTAGATAGTTTTGAAGCTGCCGGGGGTTTTCGCGGCGATCTCGTGACGGCGGAGACCGCTGACTTGTGTGTGCGCTTGCGCCGCCGCGGCGCCCGGATTTGGCGCCTTGATGATGACATGACCTTGTGTCGTGCGCCGTCTCGATCGCTTGGCGGCTGGTGGGCGAATAAAATTTCCCATGGGTTTGATAGCGCCTATAGCGCTTCGCTTCACGGCGGTCCGCCCGAACGACTTGGCGTCGCCGATATGGCGCTCGCCGTTATTTGGGGATTTGCATTTCCCGTTGGGGTTATCATTGCGGCTTTGCTTGGCGCGTTGATCGCCAACATGTTTGCGCCATTAACGCCGACAATTCTGGTTGTCGTTGGTATACTCGGTTTTGGCGCGGCGATTTATCTGCTTAGAATTTTCCTGACCGCAATGCGCCGCGGCCCGTTTAAACTTTCTTCATGGCCGCTTGCATTTTCGACCGTCATCGGCCGCAGCCCCGAATTTTTGGGCGTGTGCGGGGCGTGGTTCCGTGGAAAACGCTAAGCGGCGTGCGGGCGCAGCTAGACGATGAAACTCGCTTATTTTATCAATCAATATCCTGGGATATCCCACAGCTTCATTCGCCGTGAGATACAGGCGTTAGAGCGCGAAAACATAGACGTCGCGCGATTCGCTATTCGCCCCTCTAAAGATGATATCATCGCAGCCGAAGACATCGCGGAAGCGGCCAAGACAAGGCATATCGTGACATCCGGCGGCGCTACATTGCTGGCGACGATAGCGAAGCAGGCGGTGTCGAACCCGGCCGGCGCCGTGCGCGCCTTGGGCAAGGCCTTATCGATCGGTTGGCGCTCAGAGGCGGGTTTGTTGCGTCACCTGTTTTATTTTGGTGAAGCGCTGGTTCTCGCGGACTGGCTGCGCCAAGCCAATCTACACCACGTTCATGTACATTTCGGTACAAACGCCGCCACCATCGCGATGATTGCAGCGCCGCTCGCAAATGCAACCTATAGTCTAACGGTTCATGGTCCGGAAGAATTTGAAAAACCTGCGCTGATTTCACTGTCGGAAAAAATTAAGACGGCTACTTTCACCGTTGCGATTTCTAAATTTGGCGCCAGCCAGTTGAAGAAGCTGGTCTCGCCGGACTTATGGCCGCGCATAAAGATCGTCCATTGTGGGCTTGAGCGTGATTTTTATGACAATGCTGATAACAAGGTTATCGCTGCGCCATCATTTGTTTGCACCGGGCGGCTTTGCGCGGAAAAAGGTCAGATTGACCTTGTCGAAGCGGTTGCGCGTGTCGCCGGCAATCACCCCGATATCAAGATAACGCTGATCGGCGATGGCCCGATGCGCGGCGCCATTGAAGATACAATCCGCAAACATGGCATTGAAAAAAATGTCATCCTGGCGGGATGGAAAACACCAAGCGAAGTGCGCGAGCATTTGCTGGGTGCGCGGGCCTTTGTTCTGCCAAGCTATGCTGAAGGGTTGCCGGTATCGATTATGGAAGCGCTGGCTTTGCGCCGGCCGGTGATCAGCACTTATGTCGCCGGCATACCCGAACTTGTCGTGCCTGATGTTTGTGGTTGGTTGACACCAGCCGGTGATGTCGATGCGATTGCAGCTGCTTTGATCGCAGCGATGGGCGCAAGCGATGAAGTAATTGCCAGGATGGGGGAGGACGGGCGTCGACGGGTTGTTGCGGCACACGACATTGACGGGGAAGCAAAAAAACTTGGGGCGCATTTTTCATCCGCTTTGGAGCGAGCTTCATGAGTGCTGTTTTCACAATCATGGTTTGGCTCATTGTCGTTGCGGCCGCGGCTCCAGCATTTGTGCTCTTTGTGGAAACGCTGGCGTCGTTCTTGCCGCTGGGCCGGCAAAAATCTGGGGAAACGCCGCTGTCAATTGCTGTTGTCGTCCCGGCCCACAACGAGAGCTGTCACATCAAACAAACCCTCGATAATATTAGCGAGCAGCTTCGCGAAACGGATCGTTTGATTGTTGTCGCTGACAATTGTACAGACGATACGGCGGCAGTTGCTAAACGCTGTGGGGCCCAAATTATTATTCGCGATGCGCCTGATCGGCGCGGCAAGGGATATGCGTTACAATTTGCGATCGATCATTTGGGCGAGGCGCCGCCAGATTGCATTGTCTTTCTCGACGCGGATTGCCTGATCTCCAAAAATGCGATCCAGCAACTTGCGGCTATTGCGACCGGAAATGGGCGCCCGGCCCAGGCGCTCTATCTGATGGCGCCGCCAGAAGACCCATCGCCGCGTGACAGCGTGGCGGCCTTTGCCTGGGTGATGGTTAACCGTGTACGGATGGCCGGGCTTTCAGCTATCGGCGATGTCACTCGATTTACTGGCGCCGGCCTTGCCCTTCCTTGGGCATGCGCGCGCAAGCTCGATTTTGGCGGCGGTGATATAACAGAAGACCTCGTGATGTCGCTCAAGATGGCGAAAGCAAAAATCCCCGCGACCTTCGCGCCAACAGTGACGGTCACAAGCCGGTTTCCGGGCGCTTTTGATGCAAGCGTTACCCAGCGTGCGCGTTGGGAGCACGGCTCGCTCTCCGTATTGGCGACGCGCGCCATACCCTCGCTGGCAAGCGGCGTATCGCACGGTGATCCAAGGCTGGTCCTGTTGGCGCTTGATGCGCTCATCCCGCCGCTCGTAGTTTTGGCGGCGGTCCTCATCGCTGCTCTCTTGGTAAGCGCTGCCGCGATACCGCTGTCGGGCGCCGCGCCCTTTTTCATGGCGTTTTTCGCGGTTGGTTTATTTGCCGTCACACTGACCGCAAGCTGGATACGTTATGGGCGCGACATGTTGCCTCTCGAAAAATTGTGGGCGTTGGCGCCTTTCCTGCTGCAAAAGATCAAGATTTACGGGAATCGCGGGCGCGAATCCTCGAAAACGTGGACACGAACCGACAGGGATGGAGAGGGCGGAGAAGCTAAATGAGCAGCATGTGCGGTTATCATTTACACTCCGTTTTAACATCTGTGGTTATGTCCTTTAGTATGTTGAAGGGCGTACAAGACCGTGCGTTAAACCCGAAAGATTATTCTGATAGATTGGCATCGCGATGAGTTATATTGAAGTCACAGATAAGCAATTTGGTTTTTTCGACGCGCTTGCGCTTCGAGAAAAAGGCTTCGATCTCAAAGATAAGTATACAGGCGCCGATCCGTTTCCACATATTGTCATTGATGATTTTTGCTCGCCGGAAATTCTCGATGCGTGTATTGAGGCTTTTCCGCAAACGCCAGACCCTGACAGCCGCACCTTCGATCGTGATCAGGAGCGATATAAAACCAGTTTCAATCCGGACTTCATGGCGCCGCAACTACGGTCATTTTTCTACTCTCTTAATTCGCGGCCCTTCCTCCAGTTTTTAGAAAACATGACCGGTATTGAAGGGCTAATATCCGACCCTTACTTCGCCGGCGGAGGCTTTCATCAAACGAAAACGGGTGGCCATCTAAGCATACACGCCGATTTTAATTCACACCGAAAGCTGAATTTGAAGCGCAGACTAAATCTGTTGCTCTATCTCAATAAAAATTGGGAAGACGGTTATGGTGGTGAGTTAGAGTTGTGGGATACGCAGATGGCGCGCTGCGTCCAGCGCGTTGTTCCAAGCTTCAACCGCTGTGTTGTTTTTTCGACGACTGACAATAGTTATCACGGACATCCCGATCCGATTGGACATCCGCAGGGAGAGCCGCGGCGTTCAATCGCGCTTTATTATTACACAGCGACCTGGAATGAAGCTGTACGGAAAAAAACAACACAGTTCAAGCCGCGCCCGAATTCTGGTGACAAGACTGACTGGACAATAAAACGGCGCGAATTTTTCGATAATATCATGCCGCCCATTCTTGCTCGCGCAATAAAAAAAATTCGGCGATAAACAGATCGCTAAGGACCATTGCCGCCAGTGAATCGACTTTAAGACTCATTTACAAATACTTACTGCCGTAAATTTCGTCATTGATCGTTATCGTAACAGCACAAAACAGCGCAGCATTTCTAATGAAAATGTAATGCGCGTTAGCCCGTCTAGCTCAAATTGTTTGCACTGGCTTCAGGAAAAACCAATCAAAAATTTCTACGCTCCACCTGTTGCACGAACGCATCGCGCAAGAAAATAGTTTTGGTTAATAAGGGCTCCGCACGAATTTTGCCCTCCATGTTAATGATGTGAGTAAAAGTATCATGAGTAGAAAGATTGGCGCGGGCGCTTCGCTTAATTCTCTTCTTTCAGTAAACATCAATGATTTTGTCGCTGCTCGTCAGGCTGGCGTGATAAAAGGGCCGCAGACAAATGGGCGACGCGCGAAAAAACGCGCTATGCAAAAGAAAATGGCGAATGCCAGTCTTTTAGCGCCATTATTGGCGGCTCAAGGGTGTCTAACGCTTGGGAAAGATGACGATATTCTCCTGGCGGATAATGTAGATGACACGCCGACGCCTGCTCAGCGCGGTGGTGGCTCTGCGGCGCCGGTCCCCGCGAACGGGCCCAGCCTGAACAATACGCCGATTGATGCAGATGTTGCGTTGGCCGCACAGGCTGATCATTTACATACAGAAACCGGAGAGGCGATCACCATTCCTGCGTCGCAACTGCAAGCGAATGACGTTCACGACAATTCCGGTCCGCTCGAAATTGTTCGCGTATTCGACGCCGTTAATGGCACGCTTACGTTCAATGGTTCGATTATAGAATTTGTACCGGATGAGGGCTTTGAAGGTTCCGCCAGCTTTAAATATGAAGCACGTGACGCCAGCGGCGCCATCAGCGAAGCGATCGTTGAAATTCATGTCGGCGAAATGACCGAAGGCGGCGACCAACACGATGGCGAACATGGAGACGCGGGGCGCGACGACGATAATGGCGCTGATGAAGGCCAGGTGCATCCAGACGATGCGTCAAAGGCGGGAGAGCATATGGCGTTGTTCGGCCTGGTCCCGGTTGCTGAAGCAACGCATATTGCTGTCAACAATGGCTCCTGGTTTGATCCCAATACATGGGCCACGGGAGAGGTGCCGCCCGATGGCGCGAAAGTTCTGATCCCTGACGGTGTTACCGTAGACTATGATGGCGAGAGTGCTGTTTCCTTATTTACGGTTCGTGTCGATGGCGCGTTAGAATTCGCCACCGATCAAGATACTTTTATGGAAGTTGACACATTGATTGTTTCCGCTTCTGGAGAGCTAATTATAGGAACGGCGGAAAATCCTGTTGCTGACGGCGTGGAAGCCGTTATCCAGATTGCCGATAACGGGCCGATTGACGTCGCCTGGGATCCAATGCTTCTTTCTCGCGGGGTCGTCAGTCATGGTACGGTCGAAATTCATGGCGCCGAAAAAGACACCTTCTTAAAAGTTGCGATCGACGCAATGGCTGGTGACACATCCATTACCCTTGAAGCACCGCCTGATGGCTGGGCTGTTGGCGATAGGCTTGTGCTAACCGGTACGCACTTACCTGAGTTCGATCGGGTTACTTTCGGGGAGACGCATGATGTTACGACTGAGGATGAGGAGTTGATCATCACAGCGATCGACGGCAACGTCATCAGCTTCGATCGCGCGTTGGAATTTAACCATGATACGCCCAGAGACGATCTCAAGGCCTATGTGGCGAACTACACCCGCAATGTCCGGGTCATCACGGAAAATGCGGATGATCTGCCTGTACATCAACGCGGTCATGCCATGTTCATGCACTCGGACGACATCGATGTACGGTATGCGGAGTTTACTGACTTAGGCCGGACAGATAAATCTGAACGGGCGTTTGATGTCGGCGATCTTGAAACAGTCGAATCTGATTCGAACGTCAAAGGCCGCTACTCACTTCACATTCATCGCGCTGGCGTCGCAGACCAGGACGATCCGGCTATGCTTGTTGGCAATGCCGTATGGGGATCGCCAGGATGGGGTTTTGTCCACCACGATTCAAACGCCGTATTGTCGGACAACGCCGCCTATGATGTCTTTGGCGCTGCCTTTGTCGCCGAAACCGGCAATGAGACAGGGCGATGGGTTCATAATATTGCGATCAAATCGATCGGCGTTGGCGGTTTTGGCGACGATAATAACCCCAAAGTCGGCGCCGATGTTGAAGCGTTTGATTTGGGGCGTACGGGCGCAGGCTTTTGGTTCCAAGGACGGATTGTTGACGCTGTCGATAATGTTGCGGCGAGCGTCCCCGGTGGGCATGGGTTTGTTTATTTCTCCCGCGGCTCACTCGAGGATGTAATCGGGGTCAATCCTCTAAACGCGCCGCAACCTGAAAGTTTGAATTACGTAGATGAAGCACGCATCTATCAGCCGGCTATTTCTCAATTTGTCGGTAACGAAACACTTGCCTCCGGCTCCGGGTTTTATGTCGTAAAACCCGGCCCGGTGCAGCAACATGATGTTCGCTCGGTCATTAACGATTTTACGGCCTGGGAAACCCGCTTTGGCGTTCATCTGGAATATACGGCGAATTACACGCTGAAAGACATCGACCTCGTCGGCGCCGCAAATGGAATCAGCGGCATCAGCGCGGGACAAAATACATTCGATCTTGTTGTCAACAACGCAAATATTGAAGGCTTTGATGTCGGCGTCGACCTCGCGAAGTCGACGAATTTTCCCGACCATGATGGCAATTTCAACTATGTCTTTATTGATGTCAGCTTTGCTGACACGGTTGAGAACTTCCGCAACCTTGATGGCCGTGACCAGATCCTAACCCAGGCGGATCTGACGCCTGGCAGGCTTGAATTCACCTCAGACATTCCTGAATTTTCTCAATTTGGTACGCTGGAGGGTGAGTGGTCAATGAACCTTCCGGGTACGAAAATTGACAGCATTGGCGCTATTGAAGTTGGCTCCACGATCAATCCACAAAGATATGTATGGGATTCCCTCTATGGCGCGGCAGAACAGGAAGGATACTGGACGTTGCCAGACGGCCGCGTTGTGATTGCATTCGAACGGTATTTTGCTGATCGTGCAACCGGAACGCTGACTAAAGAGGCAACCTTCATCGAGGTGCCCGGCGGTGTGGACCAGCTTATGAAAAATACGCAGACGGAACCAGAATATCATGGTGTTCTGGACCTTGATAGTGAAGCGCCGGTTGTTGGCAATGATTTTGCCACCCTCAGCTCTGGCGAATCAATCACACTAGATGTTCTTGCCAATGATTTCGATCCAGACGGAGACCCGATTGCTGTTGACGGATTCATCCACCCCAAACATGGCAGCGTCCGTGTCAATGATGACGGCACGGTAACATATACCGCAGATCCTAATTATACTGGCACGGACCATTTATGCTACTGGGTAGAAGACAACAACGGTAACTTCACCATGGGCGAAGTTTTCGTCACTGTTGAAGTCTAGCGCCTAACCGTTCCATTCGGCGCGTACCGTCTCGTCCACCTCGCGCACGGCATATCGTTTTTCCAATTCGGCAAAGTCGTTTTCGGCCGTCAATTGGCGGCACGCCCAGACGGCTGCGCCGCGAACAAGGGGGCTGTCGTCGTCCAGCAAATTCTCTGCGGCGCCGACTAGGTTTAGATCTTGTGAATTCCCGATCGCGATCAAGACATTTCTGACAAACCGGTCTCGCCCTGTTCGTTTGATAGGTGATCCTGAGAAAAAATCGCGAAACGACCGGTCATCGAGTGCGGCTAATTCATGCAATGGGGGGTTCTGCAATGTCTCGCGTGCATGAAAGGCGGCCTCCGACGCGGTCGATGCAAATTTGTTCCAGGGGCACACAGCGAGACAGTCATCGCATCCATAGATGCGGTTGCCCATCGCGTTGCGAAATTCGCGGGGGATCGGTCCTTTATGTTCGATGGTGAGATAAGAGATGCATCGCCGCGCATCGAGCTGATAGGGTGCTGGAAATGCGTCTGTCGGGCAGACATCAAGACAGTTCTGGCACGAGCCGCAATGATCTTCCTCCGGTTCATCGGCGTCAATATCGTGTGTGGTAAAAATTGATCCAAGAAAAAGCCATGACCCGTGTTCGCGCGAAACAAGATTGGTGTGTTTGCCTTGCCAGCCGAGGCCGGCTTTAGCCGCCAGCGGTTTTTCCATGACCGGCGCTGTATCGACAAAGACTTTTACCTCGCCGCCGGCTTGCGCAATCAACCATAGCGCCAAACGTTTCAGACGTTTTTTGACAAGGTCGTGATAGTCCTTGTTTTGCGCATAAACGGAAATTGTTCCTGATGAAGATCGCTCAAGCGCGCTTAGCGGATCTTGGTCGGGGCCGTAATTGACGCCGAGCATGATGATGGTTTTTGCTTCTGGCCAAAGCGCCTGCGGGTGGGCGCGCTGGGTCGCCCGCTCTTTCATCCAGTTCATCTCGCCGTGCCGACCAGCCGTAAGAAAATCAGAAAGGTGGTCGCCGGTATTTTTCGGCAATGACGCTGGGGCAAAGCCGACAGCGCCAAAACCGAGATTTTTAGCTTGCTCTCGCATTTGAGATTTTAAATCTTCACACGCCGTCATGGTTAAAAATCCGGGTCGTCATAATGGCGCGGTGGTGGAAGTCCATTGATGCGGTCACGCAGGATGGGACGCATGCTTGGTCGCGATTTAACCCTAGCATACCAATCTTTGACCATTGGAAATTTCTCCCACGGCGCCGCATCGACATAATCGATTGCTGAAATGTAAGCCGCGCCGGCGATATCGGCAGCGGTATATTTTTCACCGGCGAGCCAGGTGCGTTGTTCTAGCAACCAGTTGAAATAGTCCATATGCCAGGCAAGTGCTTCGCTGCCTTGTTTAAGACGTTCATAGTCTGGTTGGCCGCGGCGCATCAATCTCTTATCAATCCGCTCACGAACGACCAGATCGATTACCTCGTGCTCAACTTTCTGCGTGAACCAGGCGCACAGGCGCCTGACTTCCGCGCGCGCCGCAGACGTCGAGGGGTATATCGGCGTCGCCGGATAGGCATCTTCCAGATACTCAATGATCACCATGGCGGGCGCTGCGTTAATAACCCCCTTGGTTGGCGCCTCGTCGGTCAGTACCGGCACTGTGCCCACAGGGTTAAGCGCGATCAACGATCCGTCATCGTCCCAGGGGCGGCGTTCCACGAGCTGGGCAGGCAAGCCTTTTTCCGCAAGCGCGATCCGGACCATCCGGCAGGCGGGATCGAGGGGCATATGAAAAAGCGTCCGCATTAACCCTAACCTTGTTGGCGCTCCGCCTCGCGAAAATCCATAAACAGCTGAAACCCAATGATTTCTACACGCGATGGGTCACTTCGGCAAAGCAATTGCAGTTTCATCGTTAAGGAAGTTCGAGGCGGGCAGCTTTGAAACAGATCTGAATGGGGACGGGTGACAATGGCTATGGCGGGCGAAAATCGGGATGGTGAGGACGGTTATGCCTGGCGTCGACCAGCGCCGGTAGCGCGTCAGGCGGCCATGATGATGTATTCATGGGCGGAGCCGGGTTGGGCTTTCTTGTGGTCGCTGCTTGCGGCGGCGCCGTTTGTTCTCGCCGCGGTGCTTGCCCCGGCGCTGTTAAGTTTATCCCCGACCGTCGATATGATCGCGCCAATCGCCGAAGCGCGTTCAATCGGCGCCGGCGAGGAAACTCTTCGCACTCACGCCGCGCCTCTTTATGTCCTTTTGTTATTAGCGGCGGACGTTTTTGCCGGGGCGCCAGGGCGCATTCATCTCATGGCCAAGGCTTTGAGCGCGCTTCTTGTAATTTGTCCAATGGCGTATTTTGCCTCTTCCCGGCTAGCAGTTTTGCCAGCGGTGATCATGACTGGCGCGTTGGCGGCCTATGTCACATCACCATTCGCGGGTCCGGTTGAATTTGCCCTCGCGCTTTTCCTCGTTAACAGTTTTTGTTTTGTTGCGGCATGCGCGAATAATGGTGTTGGCCGGGCCCGCTTTGAAGGATTGACCGCTGGCTTCGGGCTTTATGCGTTGTGGCTTTTAAGCCCTGTTTTCTCGTTGGCGGGTTTTGTGGCGCTCTCGGCGTGTCCGTTTTTGTCGGGCCGGTGTGGTTTGTCCCGTTACGCCGCGACCATTGTTGCCTTTGCCGCGCTTGCGGCGCTGGCGGAGTGGCTGGCGCCGGGCCTCAATGTTGCGCGCGCTTCCGCCGCAGGTGGCGTTTTACACATCGAAACTGCGTTTTCAAACGGCCAAGGCGCGTTTGGGTTAAGCGGTATTGTCGTCAGTACGTTGCTGGTGCTGATTTCCACCTGGGTATTTGGCGGGCGCGAGCATATCCGGGCATTGCTGACGGCGCTGGCGTTGGGCGTTACTGCCTTCATCGCGGCGCGCTTGGTTGGGGCAAACCCATTGCCGATATTCGTTCTTGTCGGGGCGATTGCAGTCTTTTCCATTTCCTCGCCATTTTATGACGGTCTGTTCCGCGATCATGACCGGGCAAGCGTATCGGTCGCCTTTACTGGGGCGGCGCTGACCTTGTTCTGGATGCTCGCAATCGCCGGGCATTCAGTTGGTCAGTTCAGGCTTCAATTGCAGGTGGCGAATGCTGCGCCGGAAAATATCCGCACCGAGCTTGCGTTGGTGCAGCCTGGCGGTCCAACGATTGCGCAATGGATTGAAGAGGGGCGGTTTTCGACGCCTGAAGCCCGGGAATTCCTGGCCCTGGCCCCCGTTGATCAATCGGTAATTTTGCTTGAAGCCGCAAGCCGGGCAAAAGAAATGGCCGCGACCGGCCTTGGCGTTGCCATCCTGACGGGCGCCGATACCGCGTGTGTGCTGGTCGAAAAACGCGTCTGTCACGCAACCGGGAATGCTGCGGCGAGCAAAGCAAATGTTGTTTTTGTCCCGCGCTTCGACCTCAACCCAGCCAGCACCGAAGTCAAGGGCAGCGCGGAGGCGCTATTGTACACGGAATTCAAATTGGTTGAACAAACCGCGTTTTGGGAAATCTGGGTACGCCGCGGCGTACCCGCGCCCAAAGGTCTATTCAGGCCGAGCGCCACCGCCTTATACCGCTAAAGGGATTTTCCCTTGGCAATGAAATACGGATTGTCAAAGCCGCCGCCTTTTTTTCCGTAGGCCAATGGTTTTCCTTCCGGGTGAACAAGAACTGTTCCGCCAGCAGCTTCAAGAACCGCCTGTCCGGCGCCAGTGTCCCACTCCATCGTTCGCCCAAAGCGCGGATAGATGTCGGCGTAGCCCTCGGCAATCAGACAAAATTTCAAGGACGATCCGGCAGCGGCAAAGTCGATGATATTTAATGTTTTAAGGTAGTCGTCGGTCTCAGGCGAGCGGTGCGATCGGCTGGCGACCGCAACAAGGCCATCCTTCGACGGGCGGCGCACCGAAATCTTGGTCTTTGCCAGCGCCTTGTCGTTATCATCAAGGAGCTGAAGCCACGCCCCTGCGCCCACGATCCCGGAATATAGTTTCTTGATTGCCGGCGCATAGACGACGCCAAGGGCAGGGCGACCATTTTTGATAAGTGCGATGTTGACGGTGAATTCGCCGGTTTTGTTAACAAATTCTCTGGTACCGTCGAGGGGATCAACCAGGAAGAAAATGTCGTCAAGGACCGGGATAATGCCATCGGAGGCGCTTTCTTCCGCCAGGACCGGAATATCGGGCGCCAGGGCGGCAAGACCCGCCAAAATGATCTCTTCGCCCAGGCGGTCCGCCGCCGTCACGGGAGAGGCGTCATTTTTGATTTCGGTGGCGAAATCGGAGTGGTAAATTTCAAGCGCTTTGACCCCGGCGCGAAGGGCGAGTGCGCCTAAGGCGTCGATAAGCTCAAGATCATCATCAAAGGCGCTGGTCATAGGCGCGGGCATGGAGCAGAACGCAGTTTGTGGCAAGCCGGTCCGATTGCCGCGGTAAATGGTTAACGAAACGCAATAACGGTGAAGGCGGCGGTCTGTTTCGGCGTAATGCCCGTACCCGGGATAATCTCTTGAATGATCCATCCCTCGTCAGCTAATTGATTGAGCCGCTCCTGAAGGGCGGCGACGGCGGCGCGCCCGTAATCACGTTCATTTGCAAAAAGGCCAATTGGCCCCCGTTTTGCGTCCCGCCAAGTGACGTGAAAAGCTGCAAATTGTTTCGACATGGCACAAGTAACCTTTATGACGCATAAAACGCCTAGACTTTCAGCCAGTACAGGCAATAGCCGGGCCGAATAAGAGAACTGTAACGCTTTTTTGGTGTTTCCCTCCAGAAGTGCTTTTTCGGTGAAGTTAATATGATTACGGATTCTTTGCACAAAAAGAATATGATTATCATAGAATGACGAGTAGCGGGCTACATGACTGAGACGAGTTTGAGTAACGCAAACGAATATTCCGGAGAGCCTGTCCGCCGACGGTCGTCAGCCTCGCGCGCACTGTTTGGAGATATAGTGCAGTTCATCGATTTTCTAACGGTGATTGCGACATCGGTAGGCGTCGCGGCAATTTACCATACGTTCGCCTTGCAATCGCTGTTTGATTTCCAGTCCTATGCCGCCGCCGGGATTATCGGCGCCACAGGTCTAACTGCATTACTGCGGCGTGACGGCTACTATGAATTTGATCAGCTTTTGTTATCAACCGGCAACATCAGGGCGCTTATTTCAAGATGGGGGCTTGTCATTCTTGGGCTTCTGGCATTCGGTTTTGCGCTTAAAATATCCGAGAATTTTTCCCGCGTGTGGCTATTTGCCTGGTCAATCGCCACGGTGGTTGTCATTGCGACTTCCCGTCTGATTGCATCCGCATGGCTGCATAGAATGATCCGCGATGGCGGCATGTTTGCGCGGCAAATCGCTATTGTCGGCGCGACAACGCTCGGCGTTAGATTTGCCGAACGTATTGGCGCGGCAGAGAATGGGATTTCGATTGTTGGTCTGTTTGAGGCGGGATTGCCTGATCATGGTGATGACGACGCTGAAACCAATTCCGGAGATCTAGCGGCCCTAGAAAGAGCGGCGCGGAACGGTGAGATTGATGACATCGTTATTGCTGTCCCACGCGCGTCGCGAGAGAATATGGATAAACTCGCGCGGCGGCTTTCTTCTTTGCCGGTATCTATTTCGATCTGTCCAAATATCCATTGGCTTGACCATACAGGCGGTGCGGTCACTCACGTTGGCAGCGCGAGGGTTCTCTCGCTCTACCGGCGCCCGCTCGAAGGCTGGGGCGGGGTTCTGAAAACCCTGGAAGATTTTATTCTGGGATTAATTTTGCTCGTCGTTGCGAGCCCGTTGCTGCTCATGATTTCTGCGGCGATCAAGCTGCAGAGCAAAGGGCCTGTGCTGTTCGTCCAGCAGCGTCATGGGTTTAACAATGCCGTCTTCAGGATCTATAAATTCCGCACAATGACGGTTGCCGAAGACGGAGACGTCGTTACGCAAGCGCAAGCGGGTGACGCCCGCATTACGCCGCTCGGGAAATTCCTCCGCCGCTATAGTCTTGATGAGCTGCCGCAACTGTTCAACGTTATTCGGGGCAATATGTCTCTGGTCGGGCCGCGGCCTCATGCACTGGCCCATAACCACCAATATGCCCAGCTGATCGAAAATTATTCCGGCCGACACAAAGTCAAGCCCGGCATCACCGGCTGGGCGCAGGTCAACGGCTATCGGGGCGAGACGTCCGAGAATGAGTTGATGGAGCAGCGGGTCAACTATGATCTCGCCTATATCGACAACTGGTCGTTATGGTTCGATTTTAAAATTTTGCTCATGACCGTGCTGGCGGTGGTTTTTCCAAAAAACGCCGTCTAGAAACGACAATAAGAACCCGTTGAATGCTGGCCGCCGAGGCTGGCCAAACCCCGAGGAAGCATCATGCGTGTCACCATGATTGGAGCGGGATATGTCGGCCTTGTGTCCGGCGCCTGCTTTGCGGATTTCGGCCACGAGGTCGTTTGCGTCGATAAAGACGAAAGCAAAATTGCGCGGCTCGAACGAGGCGAAATGCCGATTTACGAGCCAGGGCTGGAAGCGCTGGTTTTGGAAAATGTCAAGGCCGGACGGTTGTCTTTCAGTCGCGACCTGGCGGCGTCAGCGCCGACTTCGGACGCGGTCTTCATCGCCGTCGGGACGCCGTCGCGGCGCGGTGACGGATTTGCCGACCTTTCTTATGTCCACAGCGCTGCCGAAGAAATTGCCGCCGTAATTGAGGGCTACACCGTCATTGTCAACAAATCGACGGTGCCTGTGGGAACCGGAACCGAAGTTGAGCAGATCATCAGGAAGTTTCGTCCAGAGGCTGATTTCTCCGTTGTTTCTAATCCGGAATTTCTGCGGGAGGGCGCCGCGATCACTGATTTTAAGCATCCCGACCGGGTCGTGGTCGGCATCGAGGAAGAGCGCGCGAAAGATGTCATGCGCGAGCTTTACCGACCACTTTATTTGAATGAAACCCCTATGATCTTTACCAATCGCACAACGTCCGAGCTTATCAAATACGCCGCTAATGCGTTTCTGGCGACCAAGATCACTTTTATCAATGAGATGGCTGACCTGTGCGAGAAAGTTGGCGCCAATGTGCAGGAAGTTGCGAGCGGCATCGGCCTGGACGGACGGATTGGGTCTAAGTTCCTGCATGCCGGGCCAGGTTATGGCGGCTCCTGCTTCCCGAAAGACACGCTCGCGTTGGTTCGGACTGCGCAAAGCAACGGCGCCCCGACCCGCATCGTTGAGGCGGTGGTTGAGATCAACGACCAGCGCAAAAAGAAGATGGCGGACCGCGTCATTGCTGCTTGCGGAGGATCGATCGACGGCAAGACGATTGCCGTTCTTGGGCTTACTTTCAAGCCGAACACGGACGATATGCGCGACTCACCGTCCCTTGATATCGTCCCGGCGTTGCAGCAGGCGGGCGCCACTGTGCGGGCCTATGATCCTATCGGCATGAAAGAGGCGGCGACGCTTCTCGACAATGTTGAGTATGTGGAGGGCCCTTATCAAGCGATTGAAGACGCTGACGGTGTCGTTATTATCACTGAATGGGATGAGTTCCGCGCCCTTGATATCGATCGCATCAAGGAGTTGATGGCGGCGCCGGTGATGGTGGACTTGCGCAATATTTATCGACCGAAAGAAATGATCGAGCGCGGTATCGACTACCATTCAATCGGGCGTCCAAACGTAATCGTCGTTTAAGCGGCGCGCAATTTTTTCAGGATAGATGATTTTGATGCTTGCGTGCGGTCAGGGGCTGCAATGTCGAGGCGTGCGCGTTCCAGTATGTCAACGGTGAGCATCGGCGCCTCACTGCGGAAACGTGTTTTCCCGAGCGGGTCGACATAGATCAGATAAAACCCGGTGTCAGCATCAAGAGCGTGACGCAGCAATGACGAATCGAGCCACTCGATCGGATCGCCGTTTTGACGCGGTGTGTCGTCGCCATAGACCTCAATCACCGCCACGTCTTCGCGAATCAGCGCCGGAATCGCCGGTTTCAAAAGCTTGCGCTGGATACGGCACGCCGTGTGGTTTGCCGTCGGACCGATTATGAACAGGGTATTGCGCGGGGAGAATTTCTTGACGGGATCGGCGCGCCTCAAATTGGCGCCGAGCTCCGGTAATAAATTCGGCCGAATCGACAAAATGGCCGCGATCGTTCCGAACACCAGACAGGTGGTAATGATTAAGAAGGACAGACCCATAACCGCTCTAAACTACCGTTTCGTTCTTTCCGTAGCGTAAACGCTGGGAAACGCGATGCAATTGGCGAGCCATTAAGGTTGACCGGGCGAAATCAGCGCCATTGAGCGAGGCGGCCGCCTTTATGGTTAAGACAAGATTAACAGACAGAGCGCCTATTCAAAAGGCTTCGCCAGGCCTCGGCGCCAGGCAATAAAACGGGCGATTCCTTGTGCGAGGGTAATTTTCGGCTTGTAGCCGAGCTCGTTTCGAGCGCGAGATATGTCTGCCCAGGTGCGCTCAACATCGCCCTTCTGCATGCCAACCAAGTTTTTGCGGGCCTTAACGCCCAGTTCCTTTTCGAGAAGATCGATCAGAGTCATGAGCTTTTCGGGACGGTCATTGCCAAGATTAAACACTCGGTGAAAATCGTTTTCGCGGTCCGTCGGCAAATCATGGGCGGCGATCACGCCTTCGACAATATCGTCAATATAAGTGAAATCCCGGCCCATATTTCCCCGATTAAAGATATCAATCGGCTCGCCCTTCAGCATCTTTTCCGTGAATATCCAATAGGCCATATCCGGCCGGCCCCATGGTCCGTATACAGTAAAAAAACGCAATCCAGTTTGCGCCAATCCATAAAGCCTGGCGTAGGACTGTGACATCACTTCGTTGGCTTTTTTGGTGGCGCCATAAAGCGATACAGGATGGTCAGTTCGATGATCTTCCGCAAATGGAATTTGCTCATTAGCGCCGTAAATTGAAGACGAGGAGGCATAAACGAGGTGGTTAACGCTGAGCGTTTTTGCAACTTCCAGAACCGATAAATGCCCATCCAGATTAGACCGTCCGTAAGCAAACGGGTTTTCCAGAGAATATCGAACGCCGGCTTGCGCGGCCAGGTGAACGATCGATTTGATCCGGGCATTCTTTGCAACGGTTAAGAGCGCATCATAATCGGCAATGTCGATTTGGTGGAAGGAAAATGCGGTATTGTCTTTAAATTGTGCTAGCCGCGCATGTTTAAGTGCGGGCGTGTAATAGTCATTGAGGTTGTCGACCCCGACCACCTGATCGCCACGGGCAAGCAGACGCGCCGCGACATGAGAGCCGATAAATCCTGCTGCGCCGGTAACTAATATCGCCATCGTCTTGTAGCCTGCGTTTGGCTGTCCCTGTTCAGGCTGTTATTGAAGCGACATAGCCCAATTGCGGTTAAGATAGAAAGAAAACTCTCAAGCACCGTCTTTTGCCAGAACCTCGTCATAGAGGCCATCTTTTACTGCTCGTTTGCGGCGAAACATATAAATCGCGAGGATGATTTGAGCGACGCCAATCGCGGCAAAAAGGTCAACCGCCTCAATCGATGTTCGGGGGACCAAAAGGACAAATAGAAACCCGATGATCGCGCCTGCGGCATTCAGCATATTATTGGCGGCAAGAATACGGGCGCGGATTTGTGTTGGGGCTCTGCGTTGCGTAGCCGCTTGCAAGGGAACGACAAACACAGCTGTCGATATTGAGGCGAAGAGAAGGGCGCCGGCGAGTATATAAGCGCGCCAGTCAGTGAAAAATTCAACGGCGTTAATGAGCGGCATGTCGGCGGGCGGCGGGTAGGTCCAACTCAAAACATAAACCACAAAGGTCATAACACCGGCCATAAAAGCGCCTGTGGCGGAAAAGCCGAGCCCGCTGCGCCCTTTGGAAAGGAGCGAGGCAATAGTTGCGCCAACTGCCGCGCCGATAGCGAACAAGGCCATCATCACGGTCACCACAGTCTCATCGCCGCCAAGCGTATCGCGAACAAAGAACGGCACTGCAACGGACACCTGCGCCGCCACCAACCAGTACCATGCCACGCCGAGTACTGGCCGGGCGACGCCGCGCGATTTGAACACATATCCAAAAAGTGTGCGCGACTGGCCAACAATATTCCAGTCAATCTTGAGGTCGGGCGCGTTGGCCGGCGCTTCCGGGGCAAGCCGGATCGCAAGCCAACCGCCAAGCGCTGCGACAAAGAGGATCGTGGATACGATAACCGGGCCTTGAGGCTGGCGAATAAATAGCCCGCCAATGACGATGCCAAGCATCACGGATACAAAAAGCCCGCCGCTGCATATCGCATTGCCGCGGACCAGCTCGGCGGCGGCCAGGTATTTGGGCATGGCGCTTGTTCTGACGGGGCTGAAAAAAGCCGATTGGGCGCCCATCAAAAACAAGGTGGTGATGAGAATAGTGCTGTTGCCAAGAAGAAAGCCGACGCCGGCGAGGATCATCAGCAATAATTCGATGAATTTTGTCCGCCGAAACAAAAATGCCGTTTCATATTTGTCCGCAACCTGACCAGCGATGGTGGAAAACAAAAGCATTGCCAGTGGAAAAGTGAGGCCCACAATCGGCAGCGCGTCGTCATTGCCTATTAAGGGCGCGGTGATCGCGCCATAGAGCAGCGCAATCGAAAGCGCCTGCTTGAGCATATTATCAGTAAAGGCGCCAAGACAAAGCGCTGTCCACATTGGTAAAAAGCGACGCTGGAAAAAAAGCGGCGCCTTTGGGGCTACGCTGTAATCAGCGATCGCATCGCTCACAATGGCGTACTTTTGATCGGCGCGGAGGGGTTGCTTTTCATTTCAGTCTTACCGACTTCGTTGGCGAGCAGCTCAAGTGACCGTGTTTCAATCTCATGTTCGAGACGTTTCATAAAGGGGGCTTTTTCAAGGCCGGGCTCAATCGGGTCCAGAAATTCTACAACCGCCTCGCCAGGCGTCAGGCGCCAGCTTTGTTCGGGCCAACGCAGCCCCAGATTGGTCGCCACCGGAACCGCGGCGCATTCATAGGCTTTATACATATGATAGACGCCCTTTCGGTAGCGGTGACGCTCGCCGACCGGGGAGAGGTGACCTTCCGGGTAAATCAGTATGCGTCTGTTATGAGCCTGTGCGATTTTCAATTCCTTATCGACAAGGCGGGCTCGTGCATAAGCGCCACCGCAATTGTCGACGATGATTGCCCCCATTTTTCGCAAGATACCCCCGAGCAGGGGAAGTTTCTCGAGATGATCGCCAGTAACAAAGGCAAGATCGTAAAATTGTGAGAACATCACGATGCCGTCGCCCCAGCTTTGGTGCTTGGCGGCGATGATGCACGGACCTTTTGGCAATTTATCTTTGCCGCGCACGATTGTTTTGATGCCGGCGATCCAGCGCATCCAAAAACACATGGTGCGCGTGTAAAAGAGGATCCAGACCATCAATGGTTTGCGGCTAGGAATCAGCAATAATGGTAGTGCGCCAACGCCAAAGAAAATTGACGTCAACCAATAGGCGCCTTGAAAAACAGCATTGCGTAAGATTGAGAACATGGGTCCGACACCCTCCCTATGCTTTGAGAACGGCAAGCGCCGCTTTCGACAATGCCGATTTGTGGTTGGATAAATCGCCTGCGATGCGCCCATAAACTTTGTGAAGGGCGGCCTGCATCACAACACCCAGCGCCATCGCCGCTTTCAAAGCTGGATCGCTTTGGGGTACATCACCTTTTTCCATTGCAGCGGCGATGATCTTTTCGGTCTCGCTCACCGGATTTTTTGTATTTTTTTTTGTGCGATCGCGCGCCGAAAGAAAACGGTGCGCATTTAAAAGATGATAAGAAAAAAGCGCCCAGTCATCATCCGCCGCCGCGCAATAGGCGCCGACTATGGCTTCGGTCTGGCTCGTAATATCGGTGTGATCACTCCCGGCGCGCTCAATCGCTTCGGCCAGTCTTTCGTGGATCGCAAAAAACATCGCTTCGGCAAGCTCGGCCTTGCTGACATAGTGTCGATAGATCGCGCCTTCCGAAACGCCGCTTTTCGCCGCGATCTTTCGCGTTGTGACTGCATCGATGGCGCCGGCGGAGAATAGGGCAATTGCTGCGCGTTCAATCCGGGCCTTGGTCGTGCCATCGGCGGCGATGACGCCTCTGTCGCGGTTGAAATCCGTCATTTTTGCCTCCTACGGCCTATCGAAACCTGACTGGTCAAGCGTCCAAATTCGCTCATATTGACATGTTCAGGCTGTATGTAAGTGAGTGTTCACTCTCGTGTAAGAGGCAATAAGCCAATTTGCAAGTGAGCGCTCACACTTTTCTGGTGAGATATGCCGGCATTAAGCCTTGGATTGGGGGAGAACAAAAAGGGACAGCCAAATGACCGGGATCGGTTCGACAATCGCCAGGCTGATTATTCGCGACCGGCAGCGAGGTCCTGGTTTTGGGATCTACAATAAGACATCGCGCTAGGCAGCAAAGACGCCTTTGCCATCATTACGATGCTTTGCCAGGCTCGCAGATAAATTTTCGGGCCAGGTGAAGATAAATTTTGTGCCTTCACCCGGCGCGGAGTTGACACGGATTTCCCCGCCAACGCTTTCAATGTTCTTTTTCACAACAGAAAGCCCAATGCCGCTGCCTTCGACCTTGTCGCGGGTTTTTAGCGTCTGGAAAATTTGAAAAATCTTTTCCTGATGATCCTCGGCAATGCCTGGCCCGTCGTCGGCGACCGTGAATTCGAGCCAGCCATTTTGAGCGCTCACACTGAGCATAATGGCGCCGCTCGGTTTGTCATGGTGCTTAACTGCGTTTTTAATAAGGTTATAAAGGACCTGCTGAAGCGGCATTCTATTTACGGATATGTTGTCAAATTCCGGGCCGGCATCGATAGTGAAAGCCTCCGGCGCCAACACGATGTTGCTGATATCATCGACAAGCACACGCCCTGATATGAGTTCGTTGTCTTCCATGTCTGCATTGCCCACTCTTGCATAATCCAGGAGATCATCCAGCATTTTGTTGAGACGCGCGATCCGCCCCCTAATCAGGCCGAAATTTCTTCGGCTATCATCATCAAGGCGTTCTTCCAGATCCTCTTCAATCATGGTTGAGAGGTTACTGACGGCGCGCAAGGGACTCTTAAGGTCGTGAGAAGCAACATAGGCAAATGAATCAAGTTCTTTATTTTTTCGCGCCAGTTCCGACATATTGGACTGGATTTGCCGTTCAGTCTTTTTGCGTTCGGTGATGTCACGGGTGGATGCGATGACAAACGGCTCACCATCAATCTCAATTGATCGCAAACCAAGCTCTATCGGAAAGACGTCGCCATCTTTGTGAAGCGCTTCAAGTTCCATCACCTCGGTGTTGACGGTTTTGTTTTTTGCAAGGTAGATCAGATTTGAATACCCAGCTGCCTGGCCGCTGCGATGTTCTGCCGGGAAAAGCTGTGAAACGGGCTGACCCAGCATCTCATTTGCAAGATGACCGAACATGCGCTCCGCCGCAGGATTATACCGGACAATTTTTCCTTGCGGATTTGCAATGATAATTCCGTCGGAAACAGTATCGAGAATTTTTCTTAAGCGGTGTTCACCTTCACTGGCAGTCTTTGAGTGTTGCCTGACAGAATGAACAAACAACGCAGCAATCATAATAAGGCCCGCTGAGAGCGCTCCACCTATAATGGTGATTGCCGATAGGGTAGATTTTTCCTGGGCAATATAGGCCGGTGCTGGCCATACTTTGAGGGACCAATCTGCGCCGCCAATACTCATTTTGGAATCATAGGCCCAAGCTTGTGTAAATTCTGGCGTTGCTGCTGCATGTGAATACAGTGTCATGTCTTTGTTAGTAATTGAAAACCCGTAATCTTTGAAAAATGACAAGGGCGCTGCAGCTGTTAGAAAAATATTTATGTCATAAACGCCGACGATGGTTCCAGACAGCGGGCTGTCTTCTTCGAGGGGCGCGCTTACAATAAAAACTGGTCGGTCATCTGCGGTCAGTATCTTGCCGGTAAGATGAAACCGTTCATCTGCTGTATAAGGAATGTTTTTGACCGTGAGAGAAACTGACTCGCTTGTAGCTGAGGCGTGTTGCGGTTCGACCCAAACTTGCGACCAGTCTTTGGCGAAATAGGTAAGCGAAACGAGTTCTTCGAAGTCACGTAAGTATCGTTCAGCGTCAGTATTTGAGAGAGCTTCGACGGCAGACGCGTCAACTTGTGTGACTTCAGCCATCCGTTCCGCCAGCCGGGATAGAGCGTCCGCCCGCGCCCGAACCGCATTTTCCAAGACGGTGCTGAAGAAGGCTGTTTCATTGGTGAGTTTCGTTTGGATTAGCTCTGCATCTTGTTTTCGAATTTCTGCGGAAAGCGCCACGGAAAGATAAAATGCCGCGATGGCAAGAACGCCCCCCGCCCACAGAATGAGACGATCTCCACTCTCTGCATGATCGATGCGCCACGTATAGACGAAAAGCGCGCTGCCAAGGAGTATGAAACCAGACGAAGTGTGAACGGCCATGCGGGTCAAGCTCGCCCATCCGTAACCGGCCTCTACGCCGACTATGTATCCCATGAGCGCAATAAATCCGAGTACGGAAATCATGGCGGCGATCATGCGCATGATGCCAACGCGGTATTGCCCAGTGTAAACGGCGCCCAGGGCTAAAATGAACCCACTTAATGAAAAGCAAAGCGCCGTGTTTGGCGCCATGCGCCCCGGATGCGAGGCGCCGATTGTAATGTAGTGCTCCATCATCAGCTGGTCGATGCCGAGCGAAATACCGAAGACATATTGAGCGCCGGTAAGGAGACCGATCAGCGCCGCCGACCCGCCGGCGGCGAGCGCGATACGTCCTCTGCCTGTATCGAGGGCGAGAAGCCCCGCCCCGCATAACACAAATCCAAGGGCCGTATTATATTGCATGGCCACGAACTGTGGCAAAATCTGCACCAGCGCGGGCTGATGGCTGTACCAGCCAAATAGAACGATAACGCCAAGCAGAAGGGACAAGGCGGCCGCGGAACGAATGAAATACTCTGGCTTCACTATAATTTAGGCCGATACGCCTGTTTTGGTCGTGCAGTTAACACTTAGACCAGTTCCCGGGATGCGCCTCTCGCTGATCAACATGGACAGGGAGCATTAACAAAGCCGGAAGGGGCCTGAATTCAGGCGTCTGCCTCGTTGTGGATTTTCAGACATCTGTCCAGATTCCTCAAAAACAGCATCAATTTCGGGAAGACGGCTGGTTTAGGCAGAGGCTCGCCTGTCATGCGCAGCTTCTGAGGCCGTCGCGGCGTCAATGGCGCAAGGCCAAGATCAATTTACCTTTCCCCAGCCCCATGCATTGCAACCGGGAAGGTGATCGTTATATATCCGCCAACCCTTAGCCGGGCAGGGGCGCGGCGACAAAAAGCAACAATACGGCCCAGACGGCTGACCATTCCCGAGGAGACTTTAACGATGCTGATTTCGTCCGCTCATGCTGCGGCTGCTGTGCCTGCCGCGACAAACCCGATCATGCAACTGGCGCCGCTGGTCTTTATTTTTGTGATTTTTTACTTCCTGCTGATTCGTCCGCAGATGACGGCGCGCAAAAAGCACACAGAGATGGTTTCCAATGTCCGCCGCGGCGACGTTGTTGTGACAGCCGGCGGCATCGTCGGAAAAGTGACAAAAGTTCTCGATGGCGACGAAGTGATGGTCGAGCTTGCTGATAAGGTCGCCGTGAAGATCGTCAAGTCGACGCTGAGCGATGTGCGCACCAAGCCTGAACCCGCCGCCAACGATCAATAACAGAAAGAGCGGAGCGCGTTTGTCGTTCCGGAGCGTTATCTCATGCTGCAATTTTCAAAGTATCAGACCGGCGGGATCATAGGCTTGATTGTTTTGGCGCTCGCTTTCGCCATCCCCAATTTCCTGACTGACGAAACGCGCAATAATCTTCCCGGCTTTCTGCCTAAAACCACTATCAATCTCGGCCTTGATCTTCAGGGCGGTTCTTACCTCCTTCTCGGCGTCGATACGGACAAGGTGATTGACGACCGTATGCGGTCGGTGATGTCCGACATCCGCCGGGAGTTGCGGCCGAACCGCGGGGCGGGGCGCGAACGCATTTCAGTCGAAAACCTTGCTTATAATGAAGCAACTAATGTCGTGACCTTGCGTTTACGCGACGCCAGCGACATGGATGAAGCACGCACCCGCGTGCGTGATATCACGCGCTCCGGGCTGGGCGGCGGCCTCGGCCTCGGCGCCCGGCCATACGCCGTTTCAGTGACCGATGCCCGGATGGAAATATCCATGACGCCGGAGGCTGAACGGTTTTACTCGAGCGAGGCGGTGCGCGATTCTATCGAAGTTGTACGCCGGCGGATTGATCCCGCGGGCAACAAGGAAGTTTCCATCCAGCCACAGGGCGCCGATCGGATTGTCGTCCAGGTGCCAGGTGATGACGATCCCGAAGCGCTAAAGAACATCATCAACCGCACCGGCCAGCTTAGTTTCCACGCTCATGATCCGACCGTGAATCCACAGGACGCGGCAGCGGGGCTGTTGCCGCCGGGCCGTATTCTTGTGCCATTTGCAGATTTGGAAGGATCGGGCGGGCCGCCACTGGTGTTGTTTGAGGATCCGGAAGTCACTGGCGATATGGTGCAGAACGCGTCAATGTCGCAAAATGTCGATGGCGGTGGTTTCCAGATCAATTTCACCTTCGACAGTCGCGGCGCCCGCCGCTTTGGCGATTATACCCGCAATAATATCGGCGCTACGTTCGCCATCGTTCTTGATAATGAAATCATTTCCGCGCCGACGATCCAGTCCGCGATTACAGCTGGCTCTGGCCGCATCACCGGGCGCTTTTCCGCGCAGGAAGCGGCCGATACGGCGCTCCTGATCCGGTCCGGCGCGCTGCCTGCGGAACTGACAACACAGGAGCAACGATCCGTCAGCGCCCAGCTTGGCGCCGACTCAGTGCGCGCCGGCGCCATTGCGCTGATTATCGGCTTCGCCGCCGTCATCATCTATATGGTCGTCAGCTATGGCCGGTTTGGCATTTATGCCGATTTTGCCCTGATCGCGAATGTGATCTTAATTGCCGGCGTATTGTCTTTGCTCGGATCAACGCTGACGCTTCCCGGAATCGCCGGGATCGTGTTGACGATCGGCATGGCGGTTGACGCAAACGTTCTGATTTTTGAGCGTATTCGCGAAGAGCTGCGTAACGGTAAAACACCGATTAACGCGGCCGAAGTCGGCTACCAGAAAGCCTGGTCAGCAATCCTTGACGCAAACGTCACGACGTTCCTTGCGGCGTTGATTATGTTCCAGCTTGGCGCCGGCCCGGTTCGAGGGTTTGCCATCACGCTGGCGGTCGGCGTCGTCACCTCGGTCTTCACCGCTTACGTGCTGACACGGCTATTCGCCGGGGGATATCTCCTCTCCGCACGTCCAAAAGCCTTAGCGTTATAAGGGGCGCGTCAGATGTTTTTGAAACTCGTTCCAGATAGCACCGCCATCCAATTCACGCGCATGCGCGTTGTGGCGCTCATGGTATCGGCAGCGCTGATTGTTGGTTCGTTTGTCGCTCTGTTTACCATCGGGCTCAATTTCGGCATCGATTTCCGCGGCGGCGTCACCATAGAAGTCGTCGATGGCGAGCCGATTGACGAAGGCGCGGTGCGCGAAGCGGTCGGGGCTTTGGGGCTTGGCGATATCAGTGTGCAAGGCATTCAGGACTTTGCTGGAACCGAGCCTGCTGTTGTTGTCTTTGTCGAGCGCCAAGAAGCGACGGACCCGCAACCCAATGAAGACGGTGAGATCGACCTCGATGTCGCCAACGAAAATGCCCAGCAAGAGGCGTCAGCGCTGGTTCAGCAAACACTGAGAACGCTGCTCGGTGATGATGTCGAATTTCGAAAAATCGATGTCGTTGGCCCGACGGTTTCTGGCGAGTTAATCCAGAAAGGCGCCATCGCGGTCGTTCTCGCGATCACGATGATGCTGATCTATATCTGGCTTCGGTTTGAGTGGCAGTTTTCGCTCGGCGCCATTGTTGCGCTGGTCCACGACGTCATCATCACGCTCGGCATGTTTGCGGTGACGCGGCTTGAATTTAACCTTGCGATTATTGCCGCGATCCTGACCATTGTCGGCTATTCAATGAACGACACGGTCGTCGTTTATGACCGGGTGCGGGAAAATCTTCGCAAGTTCAAAAAGAAAGAGCTTTCCGACCTGCTCGACCTTTCGATCAATGATACGCTGTCGCGAACGGTGATGACCTCGGTCACCACCTTGCTGGCGCTGGCCTCGCTCGCCGTCTTTGGCGGTGAAGTCCTGCGCGGTTTCACGTTGGCGATGATCTGGGGGATAGTAATCGGGACCTACTCCTCGATCTTTGTCGCATCGCCTTTCCTTCTAGCGACCGGCGTCAAGCGCGATTGGTCCAAACAGGCGGCACCCGCGACGCCTTAAGCGCTATTGCAGGATACAAAAAAAGCGGGCTTTTCAGCCCGCTTTTTTGTTGCCGTATTTTTCTCGGCTATGCGTCTGCCAGATTCGCGTTGGCGAAATCCCAATTGATGAGATGGTCTAAAAACGCGCTCATATAATCCGGGCGCTTGTTTTGATAATCGAGATAATAAGCGTGCTCCCAGACATCCATGGTGAGGAGCGGCGTGACGCTAGGGTCGGTAAGGGGTGTTTCCGCATTCGGCGTGTTCACCACATCGAGCTTGCCGTCCCTGGCGATCAGCCAGGCCCAGCCCGACCCAAACTGGCCGCCGCCTGCGCTTGAGAAGGCTTCCTTGAAATCGTCATAGCCGCCAAAGGCGTCCTTGATCGCCGCCTCTACATCGCCGATCGGCGCGCCGCCGCCATTGGGCGCCATTGAGTTCCAATAAAAGGTGTGGTTCCAGACTTGTGCGGCGTTGTTGAACAGGCCCTGATCTGATCCCGCAGCTTCCCGCACGATCTCTTCCAGCGAGGCGTCAGCCAGTTTCGTACCGTCAATCGCCTGATTTGTTTTATCGACATAGGCTTGGTGGTGTTTGCCGTAATGGAAGTTCAGCGTGTCTTCGGAAATATGCGGCGCCAGATCGCCTTTGCCATAGGGAAGATCGGGAAGGGTAATCGCCATTAAGGAGCCTCTTTCACTTGGTTGCTTTACATCTCGCCGACACTTAAGCATCGCCCTGTGACTGCGCAATGACGCCGGCGTTCTTGAATGGATACGTACCCAACACCCTCCGCGGATTATTGTTCCGACCTTGTTCGCAAATATGATGAGGATCGGTGGCTGGCGGCGCAGTATGCGGGCGATGCTGACACGCGCAAGCTCATCGCGCTTTATGCGTTTCATATAGAGTTGCGGAGAATTCCGGGCGTCGTTTCAGAACCGCCCTTGGGCGAAATTCGTCTGCAGTGGTATCGGGACACATTTGAAGAAATCCGCAATGACAAGCGCCCGCGCGCGCACCCCGTTGTTGAGGAAATTGCCGCCGCCGGTCTTGCGGCGCACGAATTTCACGAGCTGATAGAAAGCGCTATCAACGCTGCCGCGCGCCCATTATATGGCGCCGGCTTTACCGATATTGACGACCTCGCCGGCTGGCTTTCGGCGCTGGAAGGGGCGTTTGACTGCCTCGCTGTGAAGCTACTTGGCGGGGACGGGGCGCTGGCGGCGGCGGCGCAAAAAGTGGGGGCTGCCTTCGCACTCGCCCGGGAGGGAAAGCACTTTGCCCCCGCGCTAGGCGATGACGCCGCCCGAATGGCATGCGCGCTGATGGATCAAGAAAAAGCGGTTTTGTCTTCGGCGCCAGCAAATGCGGCGCCTGGGCTCGCGCATCTATGCCTGATGACGCTTTACCTCAAAGACAAACCGTTTTTGTTTCCGATTCGCAAGCGTCTGCGGCTTTTCTCCGCCGTCGCGTTCGGACGGTTTTGATCTTAGGTGTGGTGTTCGACGTGCTCGTCAATCAGCGCCTTGTTGTAGACGGCAAGCGCTTTGACGCGAGAAAGATAGCCGATGACGGTTTCCGCCTCCTCGGCGTTGACTACCGGCAGGCCATGTTCGTTCTCCTCAGTCAGGAGGGCGAGCGCTTCGCCAAGGGATTGGCCAGCTTCCAAGCGGCTGGCTTCTTTCGAAAGCGGCGCTCCCGGCGGCATTTTTTCCATCACATCGCGCACGCGGATGGTCTGCAAAATGACCCCATGCGGTCCCTCGGAAAGATCATAACCACGCCGGGATAGCTGCCAATGGAAGAACGACTGCCCACAAAGCCATTGCGTGATCAGCGTTGCAATTGCGACCGCGACCATCAGCGAAATTGTGATGCCATATTCGCCGGTCAACTCGAAAACGATCAACGTTGTTGAAATCGGCGCACCGAGAATGGCGCCGCCAACGGCGCCCATGCCGATCATCGCATAATAAACCGGGCTTGCCGTTGCGCCGGGAACAAATTCCCCCAGGATCGCGCCAAAAGCGGCGCCGGCGAACGCGCCGATCACAAGGCCCGGTGAAAAGACGCCGCCGCCAAACCGGCACGAAAGTGTCACCGCTGTCGCAACGCCTTTGGCGAGAACAAGGACGACAAGCAACATTATTGTGTATTCCCCGGAAAGCGCATTCGTCACCGCCTCATACCCAACCCCAAAGATTTCAGGGTGAAATGCGCCGATCAGGCCGACGACGACGCCGCCAATCGGTGGGAGCAGCAAATAAGAAATATTAAATTTTTGTGCAATTTCTCGGATATTAACAGTCATATATTCTGTAGACAGAAGAAATGCCGATGCTAGAAATCCGCATAAAACGCCAAGCGCTGCGGCCAGAGGTACGTCAATAGTCTGAACGAGACCGTAATCGGGCGGCGCAAAAGCGGGAAAGTCGCCAAGATGGATGCGGGTGATAATTGCGGCGGCGACGCTGGCGGCGGCAATCGGCCCGAAGATCGACAAGGCGTAGTTGCCGAGAATGACTTCGAGAGCGAAGAGGACGCCGGCAATCGGCGCATTAAAACTTGCGGAAACCGCCGCAGCGGCGCCGCATCCGAGAAGCGTGCGCCGCTGCTTGGCGTTAAATCCCATATGGCGATCGAGGAAGGACGCGATCGTCGCGCCGATATGGACAGCTGGCCCTTCGCGCCCCGCGCTGGCGCCGGCGCCCAGCGACACGGCGGAAACGGTGGCCGCCGCCAGCCCGGCGCGCAAGGAAATGCGACTGTCGCCGACGGCCCGCGCTTCAATGACATCGGCAATGGCTTGGCCGCGCCCATCTTTGAGCCAATGGAAGCGATCGGCAAGGTAAAGGAGTAAGGAGACAACGAATCCGCCAATGACCGGCGCCACCCAGGCGCGCCCAAAGTCGAGCGATGCGGCGCCGCTGGCGACGCTTGCCTCATTCGCGCCGAAAGCGACCATCGAAACTGCGTCGATCGCATATCGGAAGGCGATGACGCCATAGGCGGCGGCGATCCCGATCACGATCGCAAAAAACCATACCCGAAGAACATCAAACGCCTGAAATTGACGCCGCAGCTTCCGCAGAAAAATCAAAATACGCGCGATATTCCGGGACATGATTATTCTTCAGATGATTAATAGACTTCGTTCATATCAGCATTCAGGCAGGAGTCTAAATGTCACA
>JAJFGC010000186.1 GCA_021776345.1 Hyphococcus sp.
AAGCACACCCGATTTTTCGACGAGAGGCCGATGATATCATTCTCGACTTGCCTATTACCATTGATGAGGCGGTCCTTGGGGGCAAGGTGGAAGTGCAGACGATTGGCAAGCCTTTGAGAGTTGCAATTCCGGCGGGTTCAAGCAGTGGTCAAGTTTTGAGACTGAAGAAAAAAGGCGTGAACAATAAAATCGCAGGCCGAATAGGCGATCAACGATGTATACTGAAAATTGTCTTGCCGGCGCAAATTGATGATGAACTGAAGTCGTTTATGGAAAAATGGCGTGACGCGCATGCCTATGATCCTCGGCTAGAAATGCGAGGCGTATAATGTTCAACGAGCATGAAATTTTATTGAATGTTGAAGGCGTAAGTGCTGTTCAGTTGAAAATCTGGGTTACAGAGGAATGGATCAGGCCTTTACAGACCGGAACCGTCATTGCCTTTAATGAAGCGGATGTTGCGCGAATCCGATTAATTGATTTGCTGCATAATCAACTGCAAGTGAACGAAGAAGCGATCCCGATTATTCTATCGCTCATCGATCAGGCGCACGATCTCAAAGAACAGATGCGCCTCGTTGCAAGTGCTATTGCTGATCAGCCGGACGACGTTCGCTCGAAAATATTAAAGGCTGTACGCGAAAAATGCGCGTTGAAACGTTAAGTCGAGCACACATATTTTTATGTGAGGATTGTTTTTCTTGGTCTCAAGCACATCGAGTGCAGATAAGATAAACGCGTTTTCACGGCGTGGATAATTCTCGGCAATATCGAGATAAAGGCGCCATGACGCGCGCAGGTATAAATCTTGAACGCCTGCTCATCGATTGATGACACTCTCTTCATATTGACGCGCATCAATTCGCACCGCTCTCGATCAGGGCTACAATTTGGTCCTGACAGAAAGGGCCGCCAGAATGGTCACGTTACAAGCACTGAAACAAAATGCGATAGCGTTCATTAGCGGGCGCGTTGCGAGACATCCAATCATTAAAGGGAAAGCCGGCCAAGTAAGGCGCGATTGCGCTAATGACGACTGCGATGCGACGTCGGCCTCGTTGATAGATCGTATCCGAAAATATGAACATCCCATCGATGATGATTGGGCGTGAGCGCACCAATTGCCGTTCCAGCGAACTGCTAGCAATCTGGGGTAATGGTCGCATTGAAAAACCACAAACAAGTTTGACTCATATCAATGCTGCCGTCACGGGTCCGCGGCAAAACCCATGCAACGCAATATCGAGGAGACGACCGCGCCATGACCGCAATGATGAAAGCCGCTCTTTTTGTTGAACCAGGTCGCATTGTGCTTGAAGACAAAGCCATTCCCGATGTTGGGCCGAATGATGCGCTGATGCGCGTGACGACCACCACAATTTGCGGCACTGATATTCACATATTGAAAGGCGAGTATCCAGTCGAAAAAGGATTGATCGTCGGTCATGAGCCGGTTGGCGTGATCGATAAACTCGGCGCCAATGTCTCCGGATATGAAGAAGGTCAGCGTGTCATCGCCGGGGCTATTTGCCCGAGCGGTTATTCAAATGCTTGCCTTGATGGTCTTTGCGCACAGGACGGTCAAAGCGCGCTCCATGGATTAAAGCCGATGGGCGGTTGGCGCTTTGGCAATACGATTGACGGCGCCCAGGCGGAATATTTGCAGGTGCCGGACGCCATGGCAAATTTAGCGCCGGTGCCTGACGGCTTGAGCGATGAAGAAGTGCTGATGTGTCCAGACATTATGTCGACGGGTTTTGCTGGCGCGGAATCCGGCAATATCAAAATCGGTGATACGGTCGCTGTCTTCGCCCAAGGCCCGATTGGGCTCTGCGCGACAGCCGGGGCAAAACTCCGGGGCGCTACGCAGATCATTGCGGTCGAAACAATTTCGGAACGCATTGAAATGTCAAAGCGCGTCGGCGCCGATGTCGTGGTCGATTTCAAAAAGGTCGATCCTGTTGAAGAAATCATGAAACTGACGGCGGGGAGGGGCGTTGATGTGGCGATTGAAGCGCTTGGGTTGCAACAAACCTTTGAAAGCTGTCTCAAGGTTTTAAAACCCGGCGGCACGTTATCGAGTCTCGGCGTTTATTCCGATGATCTCAAAATTCCGTTGACGGCCTTTCATGCGGGATTGGGAGACCACAAAATCGTCACCTCTCTTTGCCCCGGCGGTAAAGAGCGCATGCGCCGGCTGATGAACGCTGTTGCATCGGGACGGGTTGATCTGAAACCCCTGGTCACGCATCGCTATAGGCTCGATGAGATTGAGGAGGCATACGAGCTTTTCGCCAATCAGCGTGATGGCGTCCTCAAGGTAGCTGTTTCAGTATAGCGCCGCAGTAACGATTTCGCCGACGGATACGATAATGCTTGGCGACGGCCAATCGACGCTGATGGTCCGTTGACGCAGATCAAGCCGATCATTTGATCGCGACGCTAAACTCTCGAAGCAAATCGTTCGCGCAACAGACGAGCGGAGAAAACTTAGCCTTCGCTATTGATGGAGCCAGGCATGGGATATGTGAAAAATACATTGGCGCCGGGAGAAAAATATCTCTACCGCGCAAAATTCAACTGGACTTACGATATCACAGGCTGGTTTTGGTTCGCTGTCGGCTGCGCTCCTGGCGCGCTCTGGTTTTACCGGCTCTTTCGGGACTATCTGAGCGTCGATGCGTTGAGCAACATATTTACAGGGCTCAGCGCCGTATCATTCGCCTTTGGGTTGTTTATTTTACTCAAACGTTACATCCAGAAATGGACCACCGTAATCGCCGTGACAACGGTGCGCCTGATCTTGAAAACTGGCGTCATTGCACGCAAAGCGCACGAAGTCAGTCTCGACAAGATTGAGGAAATTCTCGTGCATCAATCATTTATCGGTCGCATTCTTGGATTTGGTCATTTGACCATTCGCGGCACCGGCGTTGCGGTCATCGAATTTCCTATTCTCGCGCGACCAATGGAAGTTCGCCGGGAAATCGAAACAGCGATAGTTCAGGCGCGTGCGCCGGGGCAGGCGCAAGCGCCATCACCATCACCTACAGAACGGCGTAGGCATGGAAACGCAAAATTTGCCGTACCGGCGTGACTAATATTGGCGACGAAGGTCGGCTTTTTATCTGGAATCGTGCACGGCTGTTAGCGGCAGCCTTTCGACGCCGGGCTCTCGGCGCACCGACAAGGTCGTCGCGCCCGAAGGCGCGAAATTTCATTTCATAAAACCTGCCGTCTTCGCCATCCTGTGACGATCCCTACCGCTTGTCCGCTCTGTGAACGGAATATCTGTTGCTCGCTGATACGCGATTTCTTCATCGAAAACCCTTCTCACGACAGCCAAATCAAAATGAGAAAAATTTCAACTCAATCGATCCAAATTTCGAGTTTCAGGTCAAGTCGAAACGCTTCCGTTACTTGACGAACTCCGGAAACCGATCTGTGCTGTATTGAGCGTGGCAAGCGCTGCATGCTTCGATCATATGGCCAAAATGCTGCTGTTGCATTGGTCTGTCACCGGCTCTTGCCGCCTTAGCAAGCTCGGCAGAAATTTCGTGAAACGTTTTGTCCATCTGTATAAAGCCTTTCGGCGCGACCGTCATAATATGCTTTTTGTCTTCGGCGGTCATCGATTGTTCCAGGATGAAACTGTCATGAATTTGTTGCGCCAGAAGCGCCACACGCTCATCATCTCCGGCTATTAGGGCCTCGAGGATTTCCTGGCTGGCGTCATTGATGGAGACCATCTCTTTACGCAGGAGGTCCTGAATTTTGGGCGTCAGTTTCGGTGCAACTGGTTCTGAGTTCTGTTCCGGTGAGCAATTACCAAACGCAAATACCAATAATGGTATAAACAACAGCTTTCCTGGGTATCTTTTGATCATGGTTGGTCCATTCTTTGGAGTAATTTCTGGACTCGTTTGGTCCGGCATCTGATTGTGAACGGACGTAACATGGATTTTAAATTTTGGCCGAGTTTTCACGCATTGTCGCCTTTCCGCGTACGAGTCACACCGGTTCATAGCGCGCCTAATAAGCGAATATTTTCACGAATAAGCGTGGTGAGAAGCGCAATATCCCCCTGATCGAGCTTTTTGGTCTCTAACGTACGCAGCGTGAGTGCGCGTGCTGTTCGAAACACAAACACTTGACCAATCAGTGAAAGAGCACGCAGTCGCGCACGTTTGGAGCCTGGTTCGTCGCGCGCGGCAATTGCCGTGAGGTGTGTAACCGCGCCGACGAATCGACCCGAGCCATGCTCATAAAGGATGTCGAACGCAGCGGAGGGCGACGCCTGCTCACGTAAAATAAATTGCGCCCATTTATCACTTTGTTCACTCGTCAGCATCGCAATGAACGGTGTAAATATCTGCCTGGAGCAGGGCGATTGCACGCTCGCGAGAGAGAGTGTCATCATAAATTTCATGTTCGAAGGTCTCCATCACCGGGCCGATGGTGCGCGCAATTATGTCGGCGATGTGTTGTGCTGCTGCGAGATGGAGCGTTTGCTTGGCGCCGAAATGATAAGGAATAGCGCTGAGATTGGCGTCCGCCGCTTCGGCTAAGGCGCGTGTGGATGTCGCTTCATATCCAAATGTGCCGAAGAGATCGATCGCGGCGTCGACAAGCCGCTGCCGCGTCGCGATACTGCGCGCATCAGAGCTCTCGTTTTCA
>JAJFGC010000187.1 GCA_021776345.1 Hyphococcus sp.
GTGTCGCCACGCCGCTGCACATGTTGCCTGGTAAAAGTCGGATCGAACCACAGCCTTTGGGCGTCGTTGGCATTATTTCACCTTGGAATTACCCAATATTTCTTGCGATCGCTCCCGCTGTCGCAGCAATCGCCGCCGGCAACAGGGTCATGATAAAGCCAAGCGAGTTAACGCCGAATACAAGCGAAGCGTTACGCGAGGCGATTGCTTCAGAATTTGATGAAAGCGACTGCGTCGTTATCACGGGCGGTGTTGAGACCGGTCAAGCATTTACCGAGACCCCTTTTGATCACCTCCTCTTCACCGGCTCCACCAATGTCGGCATCCGCGTGGCGCAGGCGGCGGCGAAGAATCTGACGCCCGTCACTCTGGAGTTAGGCGGCAAGTCACCGGCGATTATCGACGAGAGCGCCGATATTGAGAAAGCCGCTAAATCGATTGCTCATGGCAAAATGTTAAATGCCGGGCAAACTTGTGTTGCACCGGACTACATATTGGCGCCAGAGAACCGCGTAGACGAAATCGCCGAAAAAATAGCGAACGCTGCGCGCACGATGTTTCCGGAGATCAACGATACGACGGATTATGCGTCGATTGTTTCCGACCGTCATTTTGCGCGCTTGAAATCACTGGTGGAAGAGGCCCGCGATCAAGGTGCAAAAATTATCGAAGTCGGCGACGCCAGCGCACTTCATGCAAAACGCAAATTACCGCTCACCTTGATTGTCAATCCGCCGGAACAAACAACCGTCATGCAGGAAGAAATATTCGGCCCAATTCTTCCGATACTGATTGCCAATTCCAGCGAAGAGGCAATCGACCACGTCAACCAAAACGACCGTCCACTGGCGCTGTACTGGTATGGTGAAGACAAAGATACGCGCGATCGCGTCCTCCAAAAAACTGTTTCTGGCGGCGTCACTGTGAATGATGCCGTCTGGCACACCGCGCAGGAACACCTCCCCTTTGGCGGTGTCGGTAAAAGCGGCATCGGCGCCTATCATGGCGAGACAGGTTTTGACACCTTCTCACATCTAAAACCGGTATTTTACCAAAGCCGGTTCGCGAGCGGCGCCCTGTTACATCCACCCTATACGAAAAAGACCGATAAGATTTTGTCGCTCCTTAAGAAAATAATATAGGCACCACATGAACGCTACAAGCGGCGCCCGTGAAAGCATGGGCGAATTTGACTACGTTATCGTCGGCGCCGGATCAGCAGGATGCGTTCTCGCCAATCGGCTTAGCGAAAATGCATCGGTACGCGTTTGCCTGTTAGAGGCTGGCGGCGTGGACAGAGACCCGCTAATTCATGCGCCATTAGGATTTGCATTTTTTCCAGACTGGTCGCCAGTCAACTGGAAATTTGATACGACTCCGCAGAAGCATCTCAACAATCGTGTGTGCTACCAACCGCGCGGGCGCGTACTAGGCGGATCCAGCTCTATCAATGCGATGATCTATATTCGCGGATCACGCCATGATTATGAGCGCTGGAAGAATAGCGGCGCCCAAGGTTGGGGCTGGGACGATGTCCTGCCCTACTTCAAGAAAGCCGAAGATAACCAGCGCGGCGAAGATGCTTATCATGGTGTCGACGGCCCGCTGACTGTTTCTGATCTGCGTTACAAAAACCCCCTGTCCGACATCTTTCTGGAAGCTTCAGCAGCACTTCAATTGCCGGCCAACGCTGACTTCAACGGCGCAGACCAAGAAGGCATGGGCTATTATCAAGTAACCCAACGTGACGGGCGGCGTTGCTCCAGCGCAGCTGCTTATCTCAACCCGGTAAAAGATCGACCGAACCTAACGATCATCACGGATGCACAAGCCGAACATGTCGCCTTTGATGGCAAGCGCGCCGTCGGCGTCAACTTCCACCGCAAGAAACAGGGCCGCGTTTCAGTAGCAGCCAACCGCGAAGTCATCTTGGCGAGCGGCGCCTTTCAGTCGCCGCAGTTACTAATGCAATCAGGCGTCGGTCCCGAGGAGCAGTTGCGCGAGCACGACATCACTGTCATTGCCGATCGGGAAAATGTCGGCCAAAACCTCCAAGACCACCTGGATTATACGGCGCTTTACAAAACGACCTCGCCCGAATCCGTGGGCCTCAGTTTCAGTATGGTCAAGAAATTCCTGCCCGCTTTGGCCGCTTACAAACAACGCGGTGAAGGCATGTTCACCACAAACCTTGCGGAATGCGGCGGCTTTCTGAGGACGGCGCCAACCGAAGCTGAACCAGATATCCAACTTCACTTTGTTCCAGGGCTTGTCGATGATCATGGACGCAAAAAACACCTGGGCGGCGGCCTTTCCTGTCACGCCTGCGTGTTGCGCCCGAAGAGTCGCGGATCGGTCAGCTTAGCCAGCAACGATCCATTAGCGCCGCCAGCAATCGATCCAAACTTTCTCAGTGATGAGGATGATCTGACGCGCTTGATAAAAGGCGCGCGCATCATTGAGCGGATATTTACAACGCCAGCACTTGATGCAGTTAAGGGCGAACAGCTCTATCTCGAAGAGCGCGCGAGCGACGAAGCGCTGATTGAGGATATCCGCAATCGATCGGATACGATCTATCACCCAGTCGGCACATGCCGCATGGGTAGCGATGAAAATGCGGTGACGGACCCGGAACTGCGTGTGAAAGGTGTAGACGGTTTGCGTGTTGTTGATGCGTCAGTGATGCCAAGTTTGGTTTCCGGCAACACAAACGCGCCGACCATAATGATTGCCGAAAAAGCGTCAGATATGATTATCCGCAGCACTCAAGCGTAAACAAAAGCGTGTCAGCCAGCCATTTGAGGCTAGATGACATGACTATCGGTCTGAACATCGGGGGGCGCCGCTTGGGTCGCCAGCGTCTTCGCGATTTCAACACGCTCAGGCGCCGTCAGCTTGTCAGAGGCAAGCTTGGATGCGGCATCAAGCACGAACCGCAACCCTTTTCGGTTAGCGATTTGAATGGATATCCCCGGCCGCGCATTTAGCTCGAGCAACAAGGGGCCTCTATCACGGTCCAGAACAACGTCGACACCAATATAGCCAAGTTCCGTCACGTCGTAGGACCGCGCCGCCATCAGCAAGATATCGTCCCAATAAGGCGCTTGTATATTTTCAAGAGGATGGGCGGTATCGGGATGTATATCGATTAGCGCATCATGCTGCATAGCGCGCATGGTGAGCCCGGTCGCGAGATCGATGCCGACGCCAACGCCGCCTTTGTGAAGATTGGCCTTGCCGTCGGATTCTGCAGTTGGCAGTCGCAACATCGCGAACACCGGTATGCCCTTCAATACAATCACCCGCAGATCCGGCACGCCCTTGAAAGAGACCTTGCCAAATATATCGTCAAATTTGACGCGATATTCGATCAACGCTTTGTCGGGTTGTCCCCCTAAGGAATACATA
>JAJFGC010000188.1 GCA_021776345.1 Hyphococcus sp.
GGGAAGGTGCCGCAAATAACCACAGGCCCAGAAGGCTGGAAACCGGTGAGCATGGCGTCTGTCGGGCGGCGCTCATCGGTGATGGTGTCGCCGACGCGCGTGTCGGCGACTTCCTTGATCGACGCGGTGATATAGCCGATCTCGCCCGGCCCCAGCTCACCGACCGGGGTTTTCTTCGGCGTCGAGACGCCGACCTGATCCACTCCATATACCGCCTCGGCGCCCATCATGCGGATGCGCATGCCTTTTTTGAGAACGCCGTCAACAATCCGTACAAGGACAACAACGCCGAGATAAGGGTCATACCAGCTATCAACCAGCAGCGCTTTCAACGGCGCATCCGGATCGCGTGTCGGCGCCGGCAGGCGCTCGACGATCGCCTCCAAAACATCGGGCACGCCAATGCCGGTCTTGGCGGAAATCTCCACCGCATTGCTGGCGTCGATGCCGATGACATCTTCAATCTGCGCCCTGACGCGATCAGGCTCCGCCGCCGGCAGATCAATTTTGTTGAGGACCGGGACAATCTCGAGGTCGACATCTATCGCCTGATAAACATTGGCCAGCGTCTGCGCCTCGACGCCCTGACTGGCGTCCACCACCAGAAGGGCGCCCTCACAAGCCGAGAGCGAGCGTGACACCTCATAGGTGAAGTCGACGTGACCCGGCGTGTCGATCAGGTTCAGGTAATAGATCTCGCCGTCCTTCGCCTTATAGGTAAGGCGCACAGTCTGGGCCTTGATGGTGATGCCGCGCTCGCGCTCCAGCTCCATCGAGTCGAGCACCTGCTCCTTCATCTCACGGATGGTGAGCCCGCCCGTCTCCTGAATGAGGCGGTCGGCGAGGGTCGATTTCCCATGGTCGATATGGGCGACAATCGAGAAGTTACGGATATTTTTAAGCGGGATCATGAACTGACACGGTGACTGCAAAGGCGAGGCTATAGACGCGCCAGCGCCGGGGGACAACAGGTGTCTCCTGTGAATAAAAAGACCCGGCCCTGGAAAAACCAAGACCGGGTCCGGTACTCACTGGGGTGGGGTAGTTCTTTTATGCGCGCGCTTTCAAGGCATCGCGAATTTCTTCCAGCAGCACTTCCGAGCGCGGCGGCGCTGGCGCCTCTGCCAGCGCTTCTTCCTGTTTTTTCTTCAGGCTGTTGATGCCTTTGATCAGCAGGAAGACGGCGAACGCGACAATCACGAAGGAAATGATATTATTGATGAAGCTGCCATAAGCGATAACCGGCGCGCCCGCCTCATTTGCGGCTGAAAGACTGTCATATTGAATATCGGTGAGGTTGATGAACAGATCGGAAAAGTCGACCCCGCCCAGCGCCAGACCAATCGGCGGCATGATGACGTCGCTGACGAGCGACTTGACGATGGTGCCAAAAGCGCCGCCGATGATGATGCCGACCGCCATGTCGACGACATTGCCCTTAACGGCAAATTCCTGAAACTCTTTAAGCACGCCCATTATTGTGTTTTCCCTTCAAAGCCTTGTTGTCTTTGCGAATCACAAGGCCTCCCGCCGCTCGCGAATCACGCCCACAACAGACGCTAGGCTGATTTGCCAGACCGGCAAACAGGGAAAGTAAGGTGGGGAAAGTAATCCAAACCGCTTTAGAAAACCGTCAGAATATCCTTTAAGGGCTTCTTGATCAGTGAATGGTGGGGGATTTCGGCGCTCGCCACGGGCTTGCCGGTCACGATTAGGAGAAAAGGTTTCTCCGTGGCCGGACGACCAAGATTTTCATTGAGAAAACTCATCGGCTTCGGCGTGTGGGTAAGCGTCGCCAGACCGGCATGATGCAGCGCCGCGAGGAGAAACCCACAGGCAATGCCGACGCTTTCATTGATGTAATAATTCTTCTTGTCCATGCCAGCTTCTTCGCCGCCGCGACGTTGCGCAAAAACAGCGATCAGCCAGGGCGCGATCTCGAGAAACTCTTTGTTGGCGTCCGTGCCCAAAGGGTCGAGCGCCTCGAGCCATTCATCTCCGGCGCGGCCCTCGTAAAAAGCGCGTTCTTCTTCCTCGGCGGCGGCGCGGATTTTTGATTTCACGGTTGCGTCGCCGACAAGACAAAAATGCCAGGGCTGGTGATTAGCGCCAGAGGGCGCCCTGCCGGCAGCCGCGATGCAGTTTTCGATGACGCTTTGCGGCACCGGGTCAGCCGTGAAGTCGCGCACCGTGTGGCGGCGCTTGATCTCGTCAAAAAAAGCGGCGGCGCGGCGATCCATCTCGTCGTCGGCGCGATCGATGTAATCGCCGAGCTCGGACAGCGGCGTAAATTTTTCCTGACTCATTGAACACCAGCCATTAAGAACGCCCCCAAATCCAGTCTCATCATTCTTGTCATTGCCCGCGGCGCTCTTATCATGGCGCATCTCGCTACCTATTTGTGAGGACTATAAGCAAAACCTTGCCCGTGCAACCAGCGCAAATGTTATGACCGGTTTTCATCTCGCCCAGATCAATATTGCCCGACTGCAAGCGCCTGAAGGCGATCCATCGAACGCCTATTTTTTTTGAAAGCCTTCTCCGCATCAATGCGTTTGGCGACCCTCTGTTGATTATCAATATGAGCGTCTGGGAGTCCATTAACGCGCTTCACGCCTTCGCTTTTAACACCATACACCGGAACATTTTCGAGCGGCGCGCAGAATTTTTCACGCCGCTTGACGGGCCTCATGCTGTGCTTTGGTGGATTAAAGCGAGCGACACGCCGACCATTGAAGAAGCGAAAGCAAAACTCGACGGTCTAGCGGCTAAAGGGCCGACACAAGCGGCCTTCACCTTCGCCGCGCGGGTTGATCCGCAATAATAACGGCCGCCGCGACGGCTCCCATCAAGTCGCCTTGCTGTTGGCGAACCCGGCGAACAGTTTATCGCGCACCCATTTGTGGCGTTCGTCATGGGTCCAGTTTGGGTGCCAGCCCGCATTCAATGAAAAGCCTAGGATTTTCATTGGCGGCGGAAAAGTTGCAAGTTTCTCCGGGACCAATGCGAGCAAGCTCTGCGGCGCCGTGATGATACAATCGCTTCGTTGAAGAATTGGCAACGCCAGCAAGAAAGATGACGTTCGATAGGCGATCCGCCGCTTCAGCCCTTGCTGCTCCAGCGCCCGGTCAACCAGGCCGGTTTTCGCACCCCGAGGCGTCACCAGAATATGATCAAGTTCAACAAAGCGCTTCAGCGTCAGTTTACTCTTCGCCAGCGGATGACCCTTTCGCACGGCGCACAAATAATCCTGGGTCAAAATTTGCCGGCGTACAAACTGATCGACATCTACACTTGGCGGCAGGTCCAGCAACCTGATATCCGGGACGATCATCATATCGACCTTCCCCGAAACGAGCTCGCGGCTAGCTTCGATCGACAGGCTGACAATATCAAGATCGAGCCCCGGCGCCGACGGGCTCACCGAGGACGCCCACTCGGATGCGACCAGCGCCCCGACATAATCGACACAGGCAATGCGAAAGCTGCCCTTTTGCTCCAGTGGATCGAACACATCGCTGACGCGCAACACATCCCGGCATCGTTCCATCGCAAGCGCGATTGCGGGTTGCAGCTTTTCCGCAATTGGCGTCGGCGCCATTTCGCTCCCCGATTTGACAAGCAGCGGATCGTCAAAAATCTCGCGCAACCGCGCCAGCGCCCGGCTCGTCGCCGGTTGGGAAAGCCCGACCTTGGCCGCCGCTGCGGTCACGTTTCGCTCGGTCAACAGCCAGTGCAGCACCAGCAGAAGGTTTAGATCGAGGCTTTCAATGGATTTTTCAGTCATACGAAAATGATATAATAGCTATGCTAACTATGCATTTTTATCATACCACATCCGGCCCTATATTGACAATCATCAAACGGCAAAAACGCCACACCGTGAAAAGGAGAACACCAAATGTCCCGAACAATGATGATTGCCGCAGCCCTTAGCCTCCCCGTCCTCGCCGCCGCTCCAGCCTATGCGGGCAGCGACCAGACCAACCTTGATCTTTGCCGCGCCGAGCTAATCAGCCAGACCGCCGGCGATGAAAACGCCGCTGAAATCGAATTCAAATCCATGCGCGGCGCTAGCCTGCAAACGCTGACCTTCGAAATCACGACGGACGGCGAAGCAAGCACCGCGACCTGTAAAGTAAAACGCGGTCAGATCGTCGGTCTCGACTGGGACGGCGCGCAATACGCACAAAAATCGTAACGCTAGACGAGGCCATTATGGGCGGCGATCAGCGCCGCCCAAATAGCCGCTCAATGTCAGCCAACTTTAATTCAACATAAGTCGGTCGCCCATGATTGCACTGCCCGGAATGAGGCGTTGCTTCCATCTGCCGGAGCAGCGCATTCATCTCATCCGCATTAAGCCTGCGCCCGGCCCGCACGGAGCCATGGCACGCCATAGACGAGCAAACCTCTTCGAGACGTTCTTTCAGCGCAAGGCTCTGGCCGATTTCTGCAAGATCATCGCTTAACGACTGAACCAGCCCCTTAATATTGACCTCGCCCAGCATCGCCGGGGTTTCCCGCACCATCAGCGCATCTTCGCCAAACCGTTCCATCACCAGGCCGAGCGCGGCAAACTCATCAAGGCGCGGCTCAAGCCGGGCGATGTCATCGCCTTCCATCTCGACAATCTCTGGAATTAAAAGGCCCTGCCGCGCGACGTCCCCAGCGTCGAGCGCTTTTTTCATGCGTTCATAGACCAGGCGTTCATGCGCCGCATGCTGATCAACGATAACAAGACCATCCGGCGTTTGTGCAACGATGTAGGTCTCATGAAGTTGTGCACGCGCCGCGCCAAGCGGGTGATCGACAAGCGCAGCAGCCTCGCCTTCGGCGTCAAAACCCTGTTCATGCTTGGCGCTCGGCGCGCCGACATTGTCAAAACCGGATTGGCGCTCGCCGAGACCGGCTTGCGGCGCATGGAGCCCGCGTGAAAACGGGTTCGCCGCTTGCGGCCGGTAGTTTCCCTGCAAAGGCGCGCCTGTGCCCGGGCTGACCTTGCCAAGGGCATAGGCGCTGACCGTGGTGGAGGCGCGATGGCCCGCCTCCGCAAGCGCATGGCGAAGAGCGCCGACCAGAAGCCCGCGCACCGACCCGGCGTCGCGGAAGCGCACTTCGGTTTTTGCCGGGTGCACATTAATGTCGACAAGCGCTGGCGGAATTTCGAGAAAGAGCGCCACCGCCGGGTGTCGGTCCCGCGCCAGAAAATCCGCATAGGCGCCGCGCACAGCCCCGACAATTAACTTATCACGCACCGGCCGTCCGTTTACGAATAAATACTGCTTGTCCGGCAGGCCGCGATTAAAGGTCGGCAGCCCTGCGAACCCGGTGACGCGCACGCCGTCGCGGATGGCGTCAATCGCCAAGGCGTTGTCGGAGAAATCCTTGCCCATGATCGCGGACAGGCGCCGTAACCGTCCGGCGTCGCCTTTGGTTTCCGCCGGCAGGTTTAGCGACCGCCTGCCATTTGACGTCAGCGTCACCGCAACATCTTCACGCGCCATCGCCAGCCGGCGCAGCGTCTCGCCAACAGCTGTAGATTCCGCCTGATCGGATTTTAAAAACTTCAACCGCGCCGGCGTTGCATAAAAAAGATCGCGCACCTCAATGCGCGTGCCGGCCCCGCCAAACCCGGCTGGCGACGGCCCACTGACCTTGCCGCCCTCGACGCTCAAGGCCCATGCTTCGCTGGCGCCGGCAGTGCGCGAGGCAATCGACAATCGCGCTACAGCGCCGATTGACGGCAACGCCTCGCCGCGAAAGCCCATGGTCGCGATATTCATTAAATCATAATCGCCATCAGCGCCTGGGGTCAGCTTCGAGGTCGCATGGCGCTCAACCGCCAACAGCAAGTCATCCGCGCTCATGCCGCAACCATCGTCGGTGACGACAATACGCGTCTTGCCGCCATGCTCGATTTCAACATCGATGCGCGCCGCGCCCGCGTCGATCGCATTTTCAACAAGCTCTTTGATCGCAGAAGCCGGCCGCTCAATCACTTCGCCAGCGGCAATGCGATTAACCGCGCCCGGCGGCAACCGCCGGATCACCGTTACTGGGGAGGTTTTTTCGGCACGATTCGCCATGGCTGATTATGACAAAGCTGACGAGGAAGGCAAAGCGCCATTTGTACTGCAAGCAATCGCCTAAATTTCGTCGCCAGGCGTAATAAGCATAATAACATAGCGAATGGCGTTGAAAAGCATCAGCACCGCCGTAATCACAAACCCAGCCAGCAGCGCAACGAAGACGACCAACACATAATACATCGCGACAAACCAGTTCTCCGGAATTTTTTCAAACTCACCAATCGGCATGGAAAGCACCATCAATAAGGCGACTGCGCCGCATAAAGAAATCGTACTGATCAACGCAATGCGATTGATCGTCTGATAAACCCAATTGTCGAATTCAGAATCGGCCTGGCGGCTAAGCCCGAGAAGCGTGAGCATCAGCGCAAGAATAGTAGCGGAGGCCGTCGCAACCGCTGCGCCGAAATAAAGCGATGAATCGCGTAAAGCCTCAATAAGCTGCAAAGCCTTTCCGGAGCTATAAACGCCGCCGATCAGAAATTTCACTCCCAACGTGACCAGCACCGCAGCCAGGCCGCCAAAAAATGGCCACTTGTCGCTTCTTACCGCGAGCTTGGAAAACAGACCCTTCCTGTCTTCATCGCTGCGGAAGCTGGCATCAGGGTTGGTCTTTTGTGTATCGGCCATACCCGAACAACACCTGTTGGGCGCAAACGCTCCATCAGGAAAGTAAGGCTCTGTTCCAAAGAATTATGGGTATAGCAGCGCAAGGGCGCCCGCTAGCACGCAGGCGCGCACAATCATCTTTGCACTCAGCATAAGCCAAATTGCGGATCGGCGGTTTAAAAAACGCCGGGCAAGTTTAAGGTCTTGGATTGGTCAATCTCAACTTCACCCTCTTCGCCAATCACACTATCGATCCGATCCTGACGTTCGGCAAACCATTCTGCTGAATTATCCACCCGCAGCGGCGCCGCAGAATCATCAACTTGCCCGTCGAAGAATTTCCAGAAAATCAGCTGATTAGCGAGGCTGCGCTCTTTATCGCCGCGCCCGCCGTTTTCTGCGTTCAAAAGATTGCGAATATTGGGGTCCGCGCCAAAGGCGCCGGCCTTTTGCAGCAAAGCCTGCTCACCCATTGTCGGCGGCGCGGCGGCCGTATCACCCAGAAGCACCTGTTGTGCGCGCTCGGATGGCGTCAGCTCTTGCGGCCGGGACTCACCCGGGCGCGGCGGGCGCAGGGAATAATCCGGCGGCACCACGAGCGGCGCTTTGGTCGCAACAGCGAATTCGTCCGGCGCCTGTTTGCCGCCGCCTAATGCTTTGCCGATGCCGCAGCCGCTTGTCATCAGGCCGAGGCCCGCAACAACCAGCACCGCACGCAAGGAAGTCGATTTAATCATTGATCTTGTCACTCCACAAAAATTTGAGCGCCCAGCCAAAGGCTTGGCCAAATTCAGGCCAATTTCCGATTTGGCGCGCACTATATCGACGACTTCGCCGTCACGCAAAGCCGAAGATTATTTTTTGACGCCTTCGCTCGTGTCCCGGATTTGAAAAGCATCAAGCACCAAAAGCGCGATGCCAATATTGATGGCGGAATCGGCGATATTGAACACCCAGGGGAACATCAACCCGGAAAAATCAAGAAAATCGACGACATAGCCATAGGCGAGCCGGTCGTAGAGATTGCCCACCGCCCCGCCGATTATGAAGGCCGCCCCGGCCACAGCAACAGGCCGCCTCAGTTGGCCCAACCAAATCACCAGGCCAATCGCGACGCCGGTCGAGACCAGCGACAGAAAAAACCTTGAAACAAGACCGCCAGCCAGCAGCCCGAAGCTCATGCCGCGGTTTTCAACATAGGTGAGATTGAAAAACGGGAGGATTTCAATCTGCTCTTTGGCTGGTAACGCCACGATATTGACGATCCAGTATTTGCTTGCCTGATCGAGAAGCGCGAGCGCCGCCGCGCCCCCGAGCCCAATTACGAACAGGCGGTTGGTTTTCGCCGCCGCCCACCAGTCACGGGCCTTGTCGCCGAACGATGTAATTTTCACGTCAGTACTCACGAGGCGCCTTTCACCACGGTTGAACAACGCACGCAAAGATGATCATGATCATTTTGGGCGCCAACTTCCGGCAGGATACGCCAGCAGCGCTGACATTTGTCGCCATCGGCCTTCGCCGGAGAAACCGCGATGTCGCTTGCCTCGCCCTCAAGCCGGAACGCGTCCGCGGGCGCAGCATCGTTCGTCAGCGTCGCATCTGATGTGATAAAGAGTTCAGCCGGAACAAGGCCGTCATAGGCGCTGAGCAGTTCCGCATCGCCAATATGAACAACCGGCGCCGCTTCAAGGCTCGCGCCAATGCGTTTTTCCCGGCGCTCAACTTCCAGGGCGCCTGTGACCACGCGGCGAACATCGCGGATTTTCTTCCACTTTGCCGCCAGCGCATCGTCGCGCCAGTCGGCCGGCGTTTCCGGGAACGTCGTTAGATGGATTGATCCGTCATCGGATGGGTTACGCTCCAGCCAGGCCTCTTCCGCCGTAAAGACGCAGATCGGCGCGATCCACGAGATCAACCGGTCAAAGACCAGATCCATCACGGTCCGGGCGGCGCGGCGACGCAGATCGTCCGGCGCATCGCAATAAAGACTGTCTTTGCGGATATCGAGGTAGAACGCCGACAGCTCCAGCGAGGCAAAATCAAGGCATTTGCGCCAGACGGTTTTGAAATCAAACCGCTCATAGCCATCACGCACTTCCCCGTCGAGCACCGCAAGGCGATGGAGAATATACCGCTCAAGCTCCGGCATATCGCTGAGCGCCAGACGCTCATCGTCGCTAAACTCTTGAAGCGCGCCAAGGAGATAACGCAAGGTGTTGCGGAGCTTGCGATAGGCATCCACCGCCGAGCCAATGATCTCGTCGGAAATGCGCATATCGTCGGTATATTCCGAGCTGCCGACCCAGATGCGGATGATTTCCGCGCCATACTGATTAATGATGGTGTCCGGCGCGACGACATTGCCGAGGGACTTCGACATTTTACGCCCCTCACCATCACCGACGAACCCGTTGGTGATCAAATGCTTATAGGGCGCCCGGCCGCGCGTGCCGCAGGCTTCAAGCAACGACGACTGGAACCAGCCGCGATGCTGGTCCGACCCTTCACAATAAACGTCCGCCGGCCAGGTGAGATCGTCGCGACCTTCCAGGACAAAGGCGTGGGTCGAGCCGGAATCGAACCAGACATCGAGAATGTCCTCGACCTTCTCATAATCGTCGGCGTTGTAATCAGAACCGAGAAAATCCTCGACCGGGGTTTCAAACCAGGCGTCAGCGCCAGCCGCTTCAATTGCTTTGACGATCCGCGCATCAACACTCGCGTCTTTCAAAACCTCGCCGGTTTCCTTGTTGACAAAAAGCGTCAACGGCACGCCCCAGGCGCGCTGGCGCGAGACCAGCCAATCCGGCCGGCCCTCAACCATGGTGCGGATACGGTTACGGCCTTGCGGCGGTGTGAAACCAGTATCGTCAATCGCCTTCAACGCCTTTTCGCGCAGGCTCGTCCCATCGGCCATGTTCTTGTCGATCGCGATGAACCATTGCGGCGTATTGCGGAAAATGACCGGCGCCTTTGACCGCCATGAATGGGGATAAGAGTGGGTGAGGCGCCCGCGCGCCAGCAGCTTGCCGCGCTCGATCAGCGCCTCGATGACTTTTTTATTGGCGTCGCCGTCCTTGCCTTTTTTCTTGCCTTCGGTGACGAGCACTTTGGCGCCTTCAAACCCCGGCGCCTCATCAGTGAACGCGCCGAACTCATCCACCGCATGCGGAATTTCGGCCTTTGTGCCAAAGGCGCTGACCCAGGCGATATAGTCTTCCTGACCATGCCCCGGAGCGGTATGGACAAAGCCTGTGCCCGCTTCATCGGTGACGTGATCGCCTGCGAGCAGCGGGACGGAGAATTCATAACCGCCGCCAAGGCCTTTAAGCGGGTGGTCACATTGAACACCGCGAAGATCGTCCGCGCTCACGTCAGCAATACGTTTCCATTCATCAATGAGCCCAGCTTTGCGAACGCTTTCTGCGAGCGCATCCGAAAGCACTAACCTGTCTCCGGGTTTCGACCAAGGCTCGAAGTCAAGGTCATGCTTCATCGTCACAACCTCGTAAAGCCCATAGGAAAGCTTCGGCCCGAAGCAGATCGCCCGGTTGCCCGGGATCGTCCAGGGGGTCGTCGTCCAGATGACGATGTGAGCTCCAGCGAGCTCAATAGATGGCGCGTAAATTTCATCGCCAGACTTAAGATACTTCGCTTTACGCTCTTGGACCGGAAACTTCACCCAGATCGTTGTCGACTGGTGATCGTGATATTCGATCTCGGCTTCGGCGAGCGCGGTCTGCTCCACCGGCGACCACATCACCGGTTTGGAGCCGCGATAGAGCAAATCGGAATGAACGAATTTCAACAGCTCCGAGGCGATCACCGCCTCCGAGTTGAACGCCATGGTCGTATACGGATCATCCCAGTCGCCTTCGCCGCCGAGCCGCTTGAACTCGTCGCGCTGCACCTCGAGCCATTCCTGCGCATAATCGCGGCAGCGTTTGCGGAACTCCACCGCGGGCACATCGCGTTTCGCACGGCCTTTGCCGCGAAACTCCTCTTCGACCTTCCACTCGATCGGCAGACCGTGACAGTCCCAGCCGGGCACAAAGTTGGCGTCAAACCCGGCCATCTGGCGCGAGCGCACGATCATGTCCTTCAAAACCTTGGTCAGCGCCGTGCCCATATGAATATGGCCATTGGCGTAGGGCGGGCCGTCATGAAGAACGAACGGTGTCTTGCCTTTGGCGCTCTCGCGCAGGCGCCGGTACATGTCCATATCCGCCCAGCGCTTCAGCCATTGGGGCTCGCGCTTCGGCAGGCCGGCGCGCATCGGAAAGTCTGTCTTCGGCAGGAATAGCGTATCTTTGTAATCGCGACCGCTTTTGTCGGTCTTCGATGCACCATCTTTCGAGGCGTCTGGCATCGTTCCACTCTTCTATTAAGGTTGTTCTAGGAAAGCACAGTCAGGCCCGGTCCCGGGCGCTTTTGTCAAGCCTTGATCAGGCTTAACCGCGCCCGGCCGGGCTGATAATTCGAATAATAGTGGCGTATATGCAAAGACCGTCGCTCATGGCGACGGTCTTATCAGATCAAAAGCCGCCCGTCACGGGCGGCCGAAAAATCAGACCAATTCGAGCAGATAAACGCGGCTGTCGTCGGCCTCACAATACATCGCCCGCGTAAAGCTATCGCCGCTCTGGTCCTGAGCGGTGACATTCGCCGTCATCTTCCAAGCGCCGCCCATATCTTCAGCGGTTTCAGGCACGGCCGGGGCCGCCAGAATAAACCCGCGATCACCAAGGGCCGCCCGCGCATGTTTGGTGCAGGTCCGGTAGGCGTCCGCATAAGAAAAACGGATGGGCTCTGGACCGCCATCAACCCGGCCGCCTTCGAGACTTGCGTCGAGATCATCGCCCGGGATAGCGCCATCGCTCTCAATGTCGCCCTCACGGGCTCTTGCGTATCCGGCCTCGTAGCCGCGCTCAAACGCAGTCGGATCATAGGTCTGCACCGAGCGGCGGGAATAGCGGTCGTAACGCTGCTCATAGCGATCTTCATAGGCGCGCTGACGCGCCCGATCCTCGGCAACTTCGTTGAGGATGATCGCACCGCCGATAACGCCAAGGGCAATCGCGGCCGCTTTGCCGCCGCCGCCATGCCCACGATGGCGACGATAATGACGGCCATGACCGTAGCCGTAACCGCCGGAATAATAGCCGCCGTGAAATCCGTGATGGCCGCCATAATAACCGCCGGCAAAGGCCGGAGCGCTCAGGCCAAACGTCGCCGCAGCCGCAGCCAGCGAAATAATCAATTTTTTTGATGTGTTCATGGTCACGCAACCTCTCTCGCCGCGCTTGGAGCGCAGGGGAAATAACTGACGCTAAATTTCTCCGGTGAATGTGTCGAGAATGTGGCGGCAAACCTCTCTTAACCACACGGTTGCGCGAGTAAACCGCTATTTATGCGAGGATCGCCCTCGCCTTTTCGCTATCCTTGGCGATTTGGGCTTTTAGCGCATCCAGCCCGTCAAATTTTTGCTCGTCGCGGATGAAATTCACGAAGGCGACTGTGATCTCTTTGCCGTAAAGATCCCCTGCAAAATCGAGAAGGTGGGTCTCAAGCAGCGGCGCGTCAGACCCAACAGTTGGGCGGCGGCCGAAATTGGAAATGGCGTCATAACCCTCACCATCAACGTTTGCGCGGGTCACATAGACACCGCGGCGCGGCTCAATAATTTCGCCGAGCGTAAAATTCGCGGTTGGAAAGCCAAGCGTCCGGCCGAGCTTTTGCCCTTCGACAATCACCCCTTCGACAGACCATCGCCTCCCCAAAATCTCCGCCGCTCGTTTCATATCGCCGCTGGCGATCGCCTTGCGCACGGCGCTTGAGCCAAACTTCGCCGTATCGATGCTTTCCGACAACAAACTGACCACCTTTACCGTCAGACCCGCATCTGCGCCAATGGCCTGTAGCGCATCACTGTTGCCGGCCCGATCTTTGCCAAACTGAAAATCAACGCCGGCGACGATGCCGCCAAGACCAAGTTTTTCCTTCAACACGCCGCGCACAAAGTCCGCCGGCGACAATGACGCCAGCGCTTTGTCAAAAGTCAGCGGAAAAATTTCTTCCACACCGCAGCTACGCAGCAAGGCGTCGCGCTGTGCGCTCGATGTTAAAAGAAAAGCCGGATCATGGGGTTTGAAATAACGCCGCGGATGGGGTTCAAATAAAACAACGCCGGCGCGCATCTGGTGGGCGCGCGCCAACGCTGCCGTCTCGCGCAAAAGGTGTTGATGGCCGAGATGAACCCCGTCGAAATTGCCGATGGCCGCAATAACGCCGGTGTTCTTCACCATGTCAGCCTCTTGGTAATCGCGACGACCTTGAGGTCCGACGCCTTGTTTTCACCATTATGAATACCCCCGCTGCCGGTGACCAGCAATGCATCAACGCCGGCGCGGTTCGCCCCCAGGATGTCAGTATTGAGCCCGTCGCCGACCGCAAGAATGCGCGATGCGTTTGTCGTCTCGCCGCGAGCGTGGTCCACCGCCGCAAAGGCAAGCTCATAAATCGGCGCATGGGGCTTACCGCCATAGACGACCGCACCGCCAAGCTGCTCATAAATTTCCGCCAGCGCGCCGGCGCACCAGATCATCCGCCCGCCCCAGTTCACCACAATGTCGGGATTGGCGCAGACCATTTCGAGCCCGGTCGCCGCCGCCCGTCGCAAGACGTCGCGATAATCTTCCGGCTCGTCCGTATGGTCATTGACCATGCCCGTGCAAACGATAAAGCCGGCCGCTTCCAAGTGGACAAAATTGATGTCGAGACCGTCAAATAGTGGATCGTCCTTATCAGGGCCAATGCGATAGGCCGGCGCTGGCAATCTTCTTGCGATTTCAGCACGAGTCGCATCGCCCGAGGTGACAATCGCGTCATAGGCGTCGCGCGATAAACCTAGCCGATCAAGCTGGGCCGGAATGATTGAGGCCGGGCGCGGCGCGTTGGTCAGAATGATCACCGGCCCGCAGATCTCGCGAAACTTGATCAGCGCCTCCTCAGCGCCGGGCATCAACTCTACGCCGTTGTGAATAACGCCCCATGCATCACACAGCATGGCGTCATAATGGGAGGCAAGGTCCCGAAGTTGAGAAGTTGAGTTGACGTTGGTCACGGTGACCGGGGTTAGGACCGCCGCCGCCGCTGGTCAAGAAAGGATCGCTGTTGCGATCACATAGTTAGGACGCTGCTGCGAGCTCTAAATCCGGATGGATGTAAAAACCTGCTGGCCGCGGGGCGCCAAAAAGCTCGCCCTGTCCATAGTCGATGCCGAGCGCCAATATCTCTGGCATGTGCGCTTCGCGCTCAACCTTTTCGACAATCAGATCCATGCCGTTGTCA
>JAJFGC010000189.1 GCA_021776345.1 Hyphococcus sp.
GATCACAACAAAAATATGGTTCAACGGAAGTAGCCGTGACGCCCTATCAAAAAGCGGCGCAAGTATGGGACGAACGCATTGGTTCAGCCCGCTTGCAAGCGCGTAACTGGCGCATCACGGCGTTGCTCTCCATTCTACTCGCCTTCGCCATGGTGGCGGTGTTGGCGTGGCGGTCATCACAAAGCCTCGTCACACCCTACGTCGTCGAACTTCAGTCGAGCGGCGACGTCCGCGCGGTTAAATCCGCATCGCTGGACTATGAACCAAACGACGCTCAAATCGCCTACCAACTTGGCGAGTTCATCCGCAATGTGCGTTCAGTTTCGATTGACCCGGTTGTTCTTCGGGAAAACTGGCTCGCCGCGTATAATTATGCGACAGATCAGGCGGCGATGACGCTAAACGAATACGCCCGCGAGAACGATCCATTCGCCGACATTGGAAAACGGTCAGTATCGGTTGAAATCGCAAGCGTCGTCCGGTCTTCAGATGACAGCTTTGAAATGCGATGGCGTGAAACGTCGTTTCGGTCAGGCGTTCAAGTTTCCCAAGCCACATACACCGCCGTTCTCGCCGTCGTGATTGATCCGCCGCGCGACGAGACAACGCTGCACAAAAACCCGCTTGGCGTTTACGTGCACGGCATCAACTGGTCGCGTGACCTATTACTTCAAGGAGAAACATTATGATCCGCACGATTTTTTTGCTCGGAACCGTCAGCTTACTCACCGCTTGCGAAACGATGAATGACCCATACAACAATTTCGTACTGGATGAAGCAGACTTTATGGAAGCGATGTATTTGTCCGATCAGTCGGAGGCGGCGCCGGTTGTCATGGAACGGATTGAGCCGCTCGCCATGGCGGGACAGCTCAAGCCGGTCGATAATCGAAAGATTGCCGAAGGCCCTCAGCTAAAGCCATTTGAAGCGATTGACCAGGCCAATGCTTCCGCTGCTATCGAACCGGATCAGGGCAATTTCATCAACGCCATACAGATTTATCCATATACCGTTGGAGCCCTCTACCAAGTCTATACGGCCCCTGAACAAGTGACCGATATTGCCTTGCAACCGGGTGAAGAACTCATGTCGGTTTCAGCCGGTGACACAATGCGCTGGATTCTCGGGGATACGGTGTCGGGCTCCGGTGACATGGAGCGCGTGCACATTCTCGTGAAGCCGATTGATAGCGGTTTACGAACGAACCTCATTATCACGACGTCGAAGCGGTCTTATCACGTCGAAGTAACGTCTTACCGCGAAACTTACATGGCCGCTGTTTCCTGGCGCTATCCCCATGAGGAATTAGTGAGCGCGCGCGCCAGAAGCAAAAAGACCAGCCAGCGCACGCGCAACGTCGCCGAACGCGGACTGTCAATTGATCGATTGAACTTTCGATATGAAATCGACGGAGACAACCCGCACTGGCGCCCGTTGCGCGCATTCGATGACGGGCGAAAAGTCTTCATCCAGTTTCCAACACGGTTAGACCAAGGCGAGGCGCCGCCTTTGTTTGTCGTCGGGCGCAATGGCGAAAGTCAACTCGTCAATTACCGCGTCAACGGATCTTACTACATTGTGGACCGCCTGTTCGCCGCCGCAGAATTGCGCCTTGGTGAAGACGATCAACAGGTTGTGCGAATTTTGCGCACCCGAACGCCGCTTCGGGAGGTCGCCGGGCGATGAGTGCGGCCACCGATACCGTTGATCTTGCGATCCGGGCAAAACCGCGACCGGTCAGACGTTTTAACCGAAACGCCCTGTTGATCGCGGCCTCCGGCGCCATTTTGTTTGTCGGTCTCGCGGCGACCTTTGCGTTGCGCGAACCGGACGGCGGGGCGAACGCCGCCGCAACCGAATTGTACAATACGACGTCGCGACCGCTCCCCGAAGCGTTTGACGCGCTTCCTGCGAGCTACGCCGAAGTTTCCCCGCCCTCGCAGCTTGGACCGCCCCTACCGGGCGATCTCGGAGACGCGATGCTCAATAAATCGCCCGCGATAGAATCTCGCGACAATCCTTTCCGGTATGCGCCCTCCAATGCACCGCACGCCGGTAGCCCATCGGGCGCACAAAACGCCCAAGCCGACCCAAGCGCTCAAGCGAGAGCGTCAGAACTGTTTTTTATCGAGCGCCCGAACGGCGCTCGCCAAACACCGCCGCCGTCAGACCAATCGACGCTCGGCAGCGCGAACGTCTTTGACCAGCTCGCGGCGTTGTCTCCGCAAGCCGGTGCGGCGCCCATCCCCTTCGGCGAGGCGCCGGCAGACCCCGGCAGACAAGCGCGCAAGGAGGATTTCTTAAACGGCGAGGTCGATCCAGCGATTTACAACCCCCACAGCCTCCAAACGCCGGTTTCGCCCTATCAAGTCATGGCGGGAACAATCATTCCGGCAAGCTTGGTGACGGGTCTGAACTCCGATTTGCCGGGACAGGTGATCGCGCAGGTCACGGAGAATGTTTACGACACGTCCACAGGGGACTATTTGCTGATCCCGCAAGGCGCGCGGCTAATCGGGCGTTATGACAGCGTAATCGCCTTCGGTCAGTCACGCGCACTCATGGTGTGGTCCCGCGTCGTCATGCCGGACGGAACATCGCTCACCATCGAAAACCTGCCGGGCGTAGACCTCTCTGGATATGCGGGCGTCGAAGACCGCGTTGACAATCACACATGGCGTTTATTCCAAGCCGCAATTTTATCATCGATCCTTTCTGTCGGCGCCGAACTCGGGCGAGACGACGATAGCGACGACATTCTTTCGGCGTTGCGCGACGGCGGCCAGAGAACGCTCAATCAGGCGGGACAACAAATCGTCAACCGCCAATTGAACGTCCAGCCCACCATCACCGTGCGGCCTGGGTGGAGGCTTCGCGTGATCGTCAACAAAGACCTGATCCTTCAACCCTATGGAGATTGAAATGCCTGTAACGACGTTGAAACTCGGGCGGCTTCAGGACACCAAGCCCGTAAAACTCACAATCGCCGTTGATCCGTCGATTAAAACCGATCTGGAATTGTACGCGGCCCTCTATGAAGAAGCGTACTCCGAAAAAGCGCCGGTCGAAGCGCTTATCCCCGCGATGTTGGAAAGGTTTCTCGATACTGACGCGGGTTTTAAAAAAGCGCGCAAACAGCGCGCCAATTCTTAGTCTGCAACTGCTAGTAACAAGGGAGTACCCAAACAATGGCGACTATCGGTCAATTTCGTCCGGTCGAGGGCGGTGGATATGAAGGCACTATTTCGACGCTCACCATGGCGCGCAAGGTTCAATTCGTTCCGAACGCAAAAAAGAAATCGGATGAGTCGCCCGATTTCTTTATCAAAACGGGCAGATGCGATCTTGGGTTCGCAAAACGAAAAATGTCGAAAGGCCAGAACCCGAAAGAGTTTCTAAGGGTGTTTCTTGACGATCCCAGCTTTGCGGAGCCGATTTGGGCCGCGTTGTTCAATGGCGAAGGAAAGGCTGATCTCGTCTGGTCTCGGCCCGAGCGCAAAGCGGAATAGCGCCTATCCGACCGGCGTTGATCCTACGAGGGAGATTGCATGTCCCGTAAAAAAACTGCGACGGATCAAGAGATCGAAGATGCACTGGCATTCGTTGCCGGTCTTATAGACAGATATGGGTATGATTTCTGGCCGGTCTTTGACCGGCTGGAACGGGAACTGGAAGAACGCCGTTCACGGGCTGCACGACTCCAGCAGCACCTCCTTCGTACCAGTTAACGAGCTAATGTTAAAGGTATTCCTACCGGGATCGCATCTAAACGACAGCGTGCCGCCTTGAACCTTTCATAGGCTGGTTACAACGGCCACATTCCGTTACGCCGGTCGAAGGATGCGTGGCCCGGTAGCAGTGTGAATCCGCCAAAGATTCGTTCTTTTAGTTTCTAACGTCACCTCTGCGCGCAAAAGGAGACATAAGAAAACCGTCCTCCTTCAAGAGACGCTTAGAACCTAGTTGATTAGCCGCGCGCATTTTTCATAATTATGGTCTTGGAACGCGAACTCTGCTTATTTTGCTAAAAAGCGTGTATTTTCAGGAAGTTTGTGGCCGCAGCCGTGCAAATCGAGCAGTTTCTCAACGAAGTAATCGCCAAACATCAGGCTGGCGATGCGACAGAACATACTTATAGGCCTGCACTGGCCAATTTATTTGAGTCAATCGACCGCACTGTTTCTGTTACGAATGAAGCAAAAAGAGTTACCGATGTTGGCTCTCCTGATTTTACGTTCCGGCGAAAAGACCGATCCGGTGGTTACCGCACAATCGGGCACTGCGAAGCAAAGGACGTTGGGTTCGACGTGCGAGACCCTTCCGGGTACTCAAAAGAGCAAAAAGAACGCTATTTGGATGCATTTCCAAACCTTCTTTATACAAATGGAATTGACTGGATATTTTATCGCGATCACAGCAAGAAACCAGTCGCAGAAGTACGGATTGCTGAGCCAGCAGAGCTGACGCCGTTACGCGAGAATTTCGAAGTCCTGGAGGCTTTACTTAAGGAATTCGTTGATCAAAAACCTCAATCCATTATTACATCCAACGACCTTGCGGAGAAAATGGCCGCAAAAGCTAAACTGATCCGCTTTGTGTTTAATAATGCGCTGAACGATGACCCTGAATATCGCACGGAACTTGGAGGACAATTTAAAGTTTTTCAAAAAGAGCTGATCCACGATATCACAACGGAAGACTTTGTCGGAATTTACGCCGAGACTGTAGCCTACGGGCTCTTTGCAGCACGCCTAAATGACCCTACGCCACAGGATTTTAGTAGACAAGAAGCATATGACCTTCTGCCTAGATCTATCCCCTTTTTGCGCAACTTGTTTCAGTTCATTGCGCGTTCTGATCTTGACCCCGGCCTAGCACGAGTTGTTGATGACCTGGTGGAAATATTCGCTGTTTCTGATGTCTTCAGCATCATGGAATCGTACGGCAAATCGACAGCACGCAACGACCCCTTTCTACATTTCTACGAAGATTTCCTTTCCGCATACGACGCAGAAAAGAAAAAGGTGCGTGGAGTTTGGTACACGCCAGAACCAGTTGTCGATTTCATCGTCCGTGCTGTGGACGATGTTTTGAAGACTGAGTTTAACTTTCCTACCGGTCTAGCGGACACAAGCAAAACAACGATTAAGCTCGAGCAGCAAACTGGCCTGACGAAGAGGGGTAAAAAATCCAAGCGAAACGAGTTTGTCGAAAAAGAAATTCATAAAATACAGATTCTTGACCCCGCTGCCGGGACCGGGACGTTCCTCGCGCACGCAATCAAAAAAATTGCTGTCACGGTTCAAGGCATTGCGCCAGGTGGGTGGCCCGCTTATGTCGAAGATGAACTAATACCACGTCTGCATGGTTTTGAGTTGCTGATGGCATCATATGCGATGTGCCATCTTAAATTCGATATGGAGCTTAAAGCCACAGGCTACAAGCCCACAAATAAGCAACCACGCGCAAGCATATACTTAACGAATTCGCTAGAAGAGGGCCAACCAACCGAACTAGAGCTGCCTTTCGCACAATGGCTCGCTGATGAAGCTCGCGCGGCAAACGAGATAAAGTCAGAGCGCCCAATAATGTGTGTAATCGGAAACCCACCTTACCTTGGAGAAGGTGGGGTTTCGGATGGATGGTTGGGCGATTTACTTGCTGACTATAAAAAGGAGCCGGGCGGGCGCGACAAGCTAAATGAGCGAAATCCAAAATGGCTAAACGATCTATATGTCAAGTTCATTCGCATGGCGGAGCATCTAATAGATCGAAACGGTGAAGGTGTGCTCGGCTTCATTACAAATCATGGATATTTAGACAACCCGACCTTCCGCGGTATGCGTTGGCACCTTCTAAAAACATTCGACAAAATTTACGTTTTGGATCTTCATGGAAATGCAAAAAAGAAGGAGGTCGCGCCAGACGGCGGCTCCGACAAAAATGTGTTCGATATCCAGCAAGGGGTAGCCATAATAATTGCAATTAAGACGCAGCCTTCTGTTAAAGCAGATGTACGCAGTAACGGAAAAAATGTACCGCTAGCTAAAGTTTTTCATGGTGATCTTTGGGGTGATCGAAAAAGTAAATATGAAAAATTGTGGACTTCTGATCTAAAATCATTCGATTGGGCCGAATTGGAGTTGCGCGGCCCGAGGTTTCCTTTTGTTGTACGCAATTGGGAATTGCAGGAAGAGTACCTTAAGGGTTTTTCAGTTCGAGAGTTTTTCAATTTCGGTGTGCTCGGATTTCAAACTCACAGGGATAAATTCGCTGTAGATTTTGACCGGTCAGAAATCGTTCGCCGTCTCGAAGACTTAAACAATTTATCGCTTGCAGACAGTGATTTAATAGCGAAGTACGGTTTGAGAGAAAATAAGGAATGGAAATTAGCCTCCGCTAGAAAAAAAGCACAGACCACTAATGCGGATGAGATTGTGGCGCGTTGCGCTTATCGACCTTTTGACAATAGATGGTGTTTACTTGATGAACTTGCGATGGACCGTCCTCGCCCGGAACTTAACCAGCACGTCGGAGGAAAAGAAAATATTGTACTTCTTGTCTCGCGTCAGCTCGCCTTTCCTGGATATCGCCATGCATTTGTTGTTTCTGGGCCAGCGGAAAGCTGCGTGATATCGACAAAAACAAAAGAGCAGAACAACAACTTTCCACTGTATCTTTATCCTGAGGAAGGCTCATTAGATACGTCGCGGCAAGTAAATTTTGATCCGAAGTTATACAAAAAACTCCGAAAGAGTGCAGCTCACCCCATAAGGGGAGAGCCGACAGAATTGGAAATTTTCGACTATATCTACGGTATTTTGAATACTCCAAGTTATCGTGAGACCTATGCTGAATTTCTAAAGGTCGATTTTCCACATGTGCCATGGCCGGTCGACCCGGACTATTTCTGGCACGTTTCCGATCAAGGAAACCGACTCAGGCGACTGCATTTGTTGGAAACGGATGTCGTTGGTGAGACGCCTTACCCGCTGAAAGGCGATGGCAATAACGTGGTCGCAGACAAGTATCCGAAATTCGAGCTTCGCGATGACGGCAAGGGCCTAATTTATATCAATGAGATTCAGTATTTTCTCGGAGTACCAAGAGTGAGTTGGGGTTTTTGGGTCGGAGGTTATCAACCTGCACAAAAATGGTTGAAGGACCGACGTAGGCGCACGCTCTCATTTGAAGATATTCAGCACTATCAGCGGATCCTGAAGGCCCTTTCAGAATCTGATCGCGTAATGTCAGAGATTTAGACATTGTTGCATTTAAAACAATGAGTTTACCCAAAACCGCAAGGTTGGTGATGTGAATTATTATACTAATGACCGGTTTGAGGATCTAGGCGACGTAAGCGAGCAATTTTTTGGAATAGCTATGAACGGACTCGGTGACCCAGCAGCAGTATTGCAAAGCCGGCTGGCATTGATTAGATTTTGGTTATCGTAATGGTCGTATTTTTGGTTATAGGTCCGACTACTGATTAGTGCTAAGCCCCTGATTTCATTGCACATGACGTGCCGGTTCGATTCCGGCGGGGGGCACCATTAGCTTAGATAGATTGGAGAACCAACGCCTCGCCAGCGGGTTCCTGCATTATTCAAAAAGTCGCATCGCTTTTTGCATCGTGTCAGCACTCAGCGGTTTTTCAAAATAATCTCTTACAAACGGATATTGCTGTGCGCGTTCTTTGTCTTTCTGGTAAGTAGAGCTGCTCAACATTATGACGGATGTCGGTCGCGCGTTTTCCTCGCGGCTATAGGCGTCGAGAAATTCAAATCCATTCATGCCCGGCATGTTTACGTCCAGCAAGATAAGATCGATGTCGTCAGTCTTTAACAAATCCAGCCCTTCGCGCCCGTCAAATGCTTTTTTGATTTCTAGTTCAGGCGCGACTTTTTTGATCGTTCTCTCGCATTGAAAATGATCGATTTCATCATCATCGATTATCAAGATTTTTTTCAATGTCATGACCTTGTGCTTTCAAAGGCGTTTGCCAATTGAAACTGGAAAAGCGAACCATTGTCTGTTGGTTCGTAGCGAATGTCTCCCCCTAATATGTCAACGCTTTTCTTCAAAATATAGAGGCCAAGACCGCTCCCGTAGGAAATGCGCGGGTGAAACCGCTTGAACATACTGAACACTTCATTAGCGCGATCGGGCGGAATGCCGATGCCGTTATCGCTGATGGAGAGCTTAAATGTAGAACCGTCTTGGTGCGCAGCAATTTCAAGGAACGGACTTGGCTTCGATGGATCCTGATATTTTACGGCATTTGAGACAAGATTGCCTACAATCACACGCAAGCGCTCTTTGTCCGTGGTCAGTGCAAGACCATCCTCAACGTCAAGGCGAATATCAACGGCGTCAAAACCTTCCATATGAGACAAAGACTTCAGTGTTTCACCAACCAGTCTGGGGACATCAACCAGCTGTTTTTTAGGTTCAACCTTATCTGCGCGTACAATCTCATGGATATCCTTGATCAATCCATCAAGTTTGCTCATGGCGGTTTTGATGTGACCGAGAGATTGTTTGGCTTCATCAATGTTGCGGTGGTCAAGAGATTCTTCGCAGATAGTCACCAGGCCCAAAGAAGATCTGATGGGGGAGCGCAAATCATGCGATGTGCGATAGGCAAACTCTTCTAATTCCAAGTTTGTTTTTCGCAACGCTTCGGTGCGGGCCTGAAGGGATGCGACCATCCGGGTCGCCATCTCCGCGGCGCGCGTGCGAGTGCTGTGGAACGCCCAAACTGTACAGCCAACGAGAAAGGCGATTAGGCCGCCGATCGCGAAGACGATCAAGCTTACACGTTGATTAAATTGCTTTTCAAATCGATTGAGGCTGGCAATCCGCACGGTCCACGTAACGCCGGTAATAGAAATTTTTTCGACTGATGCGTATTTGGCGTTTGTAAACTCTTGTCCCGTCACTTCCGAATTGAAACTGCGATACATTAGCGTGTCATTGCTGACAATTTCGCTGTCATAGATTTCAAGACCAATATCTTCGAGATTGCCGACGACCCCGTTCATCAGGTCACGCATTCGAAAAGCGCCGTAGACAAAGCCGACCGAGGCAGCCCAGCGGTCTTCGACGGTCGGCGACGGGCCAATGGCTCGATAGTGGGGGAGATACATAAGAAAACCGGCCTGCACATCGGCGTCGATTTCCTGCACGAGCGTTACGCGGCCTGAGATAAAGGTCTCGCCGGTCTCCACGGCGCGCCGCATTGCTTCTCGCCGTGTTTCCTGGGAATACATGTCATAGCCGAAGGCCTGACGGTTTCTCTCATCAAACGGTTCGATGTAGATAATAGATGTATAGCGCTCGCGCGGACCTTCCGGGCGCAGTGTATAGTCCGGAAAGCCTTCGGCGCGCACTTTGCGAATGTGATTGCTTATTTCTGCTGACGGGACCCAAACAGAGTACCCGATCGCTTGAATGCCAGGATAGTTTTCTTCAATTTTAAGCTCATCGACATAGGTTTTCCATTGTGTCCTGCTGACCGCTTCATTCGAGACGGTCAGTCCGACGCCGCCCCGCAAAACTTGCTCATAATCATTCATCCGGTCACGGATGGAGGAGATCACTTCTTGACGGCGTAGGTCATAGCTTTCACGCGCGGCATCTTCAATTTGTGTCGATGTTAAAAGGCCGGCACCAAGAGCTGCGGCTGCGGTCGCCAGGACAAGAATCCACCAAACCCAGCTGAGCCGCGTCTTTTCGAAATTGACGTTATTCTCACCTATATCGCGCGGTGGATTGGCGCGCTCATCATGGGGTGCGTTTATGGAGGCGGGTTTAGCCATCATATTGCGTATTTAAGCTGCAATTGGAGGGCTGATTCATTGACATTCTCAACGCCGAACTTGTTTCGCCAATACTGCCATTCGGCGCCGCCAAAAACTTTGCCCGGGGCGTTAAAAAAAGCACCAATGTCGATTAGGAAACGTGGAACGAAAAGCTGATTGGCGACAAAATCCCCTTCACCGCCAGCAATATCCATAAAGCCTTCTGATGTGAAGGTTGTCGGACCAAGATCGAAAACTCGTTTCCAGATAATTGTCGTCTGGTAAGTTTTGCCCGGCCTCAAAGGATCCTGCCGCCAGTAGGCATTTGCTTTCAGATAGGTGAAACCTGGCGCTTTTAGATTTACGCCCATGCCAAGAAGATAGCGCCGAATATTGTGGTCACCTTTTTCATAATTTGCGGCGATGAAAATATCGCTGATTGGCCCCGCATTGATCTCATTCCCGGTCACCTTTTCAAAACTCAGTCTTGGAGAGATTTCGGCATAGGCTTTGACATCGCCATCATCAGGGACAGTGATGTCTGCAAAGGCGTAAAAGTCGCCATAACGCCAGCGGTTACCGTGTTCAATTGTAATAATTGTCCGTTCTTGCGGGCCCAACTCATAGGCCCAACCGCGCAACAGTTGAATATTAGTTGCATGGGCTTCGATAAGCTGTGCATGAGCGGAGGATAATGCGATCACTACACTGATAAAGACGCCGAAAGCCGTCGCTAGAAACTTGCTTGTTTGCGTCACAATTTCGCCCGGCCTCGCTAAAGAAACAGTGTGAGACAAAGCCAGTTAATTTAGTCGTAATTTCCCCTTCTTGGGTGCAGCGCTGTTTGGCTGCAGTTAACATTTATCGCATGCGCCACACCAACAAAGTGATCTATTTCCCAATATTATCGCGTTGGAGCGGTCAGAGTAATTGCGGCTGCAAAAAGGCGTGTCCTGCACCATTATCGCCCTATTTGGCTGGCATCTGCCTTAATCGTCGATATCCGGCTGGGCGCGCCGTTCGATGGCTGGGGAGCCATGGAGATCTCGATGAAGGCATGCGTGAAAGCGATACTTACATTAATTTTGGCCGCAGGTGCGATTGGCTTCGCGCAAGCAAGCGCTGAATACAGACCCGACTATTGTGCAAGGGATCATGATCATCGATCCCACGACGCCTCATACTACAACTACTATGAGGCGGATAAATACTCCCGGGCGGGCTCCTACCGTTCGACTGGGCGTCGCAATTATGACCGCGGCTATGATAATTATTATCGCCCTCGCAGCGAAGTGGTTCATCGCCAGACCTACAACACCCGCTACAGGGCGCGGATCAATCTTGTCGAAGAAATTTATTGGACACGCAGCGGCCGCAAACAACTCGTGTGTTCGGTGCTCGTGAAGGGTCCGGAAGCCTACTATGTCACTCGCAAACGTTTGCGCCGCATTGCACGACGAGATTGCTCGCCACGTGCGCGGATTCAATATCTCTAAATACGGGTGGTGAATAAGAAAAACCCCCGCTTTTGGCGGGGGTTTTTCGCTGGGATCTTTTCAGATAAACCGGCTAACACCGGCCTTTGCGACGGTCGCGTTTGGAGCAATTGTCACCGGCGTTATTCTCCATTGTGTTGTTGAGAATTTTCGGCTCCAGCCCCTCGCGGGTAAAGATTGCAAGCCCGTCATTTCCGATAATATTGTTGTCTTCGATAACGCCGTTGACGCCAAACGGCACCGCGACGCCATCGCCGGAATTTTGAACAATCTCATTATACCGCACGAGTGACAGCTTGGCGTATTTATCCAGGATAATGCCTGAACCTTTATTATTGCGGATTTTATTGCCGATCAGTTTTGCTGCGCCATAGCCGGACGACTTCACGCCGCTATCGAGATTGTCAAAAATCTCATTGCCAGCAACGACAACATCGGCGCGACTGCCAGACGCGATATCAATGCCGACTTTGTTTTGTAAGATCTTGTTGTCGATGATGAAGCTTTGCGAGAGCGAGTGGGCCTGCTCAATAAACACCCCTTCAGAACCGGCGCTGATCCGGTTTTTTTCGAGCATCACGGTGCCGCCGGAAATTTTGACCGCGGGCCGAACGCCTGACCCCAGAACGTCGCTTTCCTTCAGCGTGAAAACCCCCTGCTTCACCTCAATACAGGCATCGGCGCCGGAGTTTATCTTTGACGCGAACTGAACATTGGCGACGACCGCATGCGCGGTTGGTTGTTTGGGCGAGAAGGAGAGGCAAGCCATATTCATTGGCGCCGAAATCTCGACACCGGAACCGGGACCGCGATCTCCTTGAATGAAAACCGATTTCTCGAGGTTGATGGATTCATTGTAAACGCCATGCATGACATAAACGACGCCGCCTTCGCCGACATCGTCAATAGCCTTGGAGATCGTTTTGTATGGTCCAGGTCCGTTCGCGTCGACGATAATTTGCAATGGGCCGTTTTTACTCTTGGATGGCCCCGAAGAGCCCCCGGAAGAGACGCCGGCGCCTGGCTCTCGGATCGGAAAGCCGCCGAGTGACTGCGCATTTGCGATATCTGCCAAGAATAGACCCCCGGCGCACACAGCCGCGACGGCGGGGGTGAAGTATTTCATCATTACACGGTTCATCTTCATCCCCTCCAACTACTGTATGTCGCGCGTATATTCGAAGCTTAGACGGCGCAACGCGTCATTCGCTGGTTTGTAGCCAAGCGCAGAGGCCTGCGCCAAATGGTAGGCGGATTTGCGCTCGTCCGGAGAGACCTCATTGAGGCCCGTGGTGCCGTCCCGGTAAACAACGCCAAGCGCGTAATGGGCGATGGCAAGGTTGTGCTCCATGCCGGCTTTCTCAAGCCATTTGACGGCCTCCTGGCCGTTCTGTTCAACGCCGATTCCGCGCACATGCATGATGCCGACAACATATTGCGACATTGGATGCTCGGATTTCGCGGCGTCTTTGAAGAGCTCAACTGTTTGGCGCGGTGTTAAAACACCTGTCACGACAGCTTGTTTGTCTTCTTCACTAAGTTTGGTGTCGCGAGCGACCGTAGAATACTGGAAGCGGCGGATCGCGCCGCGCGTGCCGGCGCCAAGCTTGTTATCGACTGTACCTGCGCGAAAACCGAGCGCGTTAAGGGCGCGCTGGACCAGCTCAACATCGATGTCCGAAACTGCTTTGAGCGCTTCGGCCATCTTGATTTCTTCAAGCTCGCGTTTCAGGCGCTCCATTTCTTCTTGCTGGCGGGTTTTACCTTTATATTCGGGCGGTAAAGGCGGCTGCCAGGTTTCAGCTTTTTCAAGCGCCGTTTCGATTTCCTTCTTACCCATTAATGGCGACAGGAACTCGTAAGCGGCGCTCGCTTCGCCGACGCCGCGCTCTTGTGCAAGGGCGTACATCTGAAGGGCTTTGGTATTATTTTTATCGAGGCCGGCGCCCTTTTGGTACATGTCGCCAAGGCGGTAAATATCGTAGGCGCTGCCGGCTTCAAAGGTCTGGGCGACCAAGCCTTCAGCTTTGCCCACATCAGCAGTAGACATGCGTGCACGAATGTCCGGCAGGCGTTGTTCAGCGAGGATGCGCGCGTTCACTTCAGAGGCGCTCGGCGTCTGGTAAGAGGTAAAATCATGATAGGCGGCTAGGGTGTACCAAACCAGGGCTTGAACATTGTCGACGGGAATCGCTTCCAGCGGGCTCGCCGCGGTTTTGGCGCCTTCCAGTGTTTTGCCAGAATAAACATCGCCAAGAATTTTCTTGGACCTGACGTCGCCAGCAACAGCAAAGCGCTTCCAGATGTCCAGCGCCTGCGAGTATTGCCCGTTCATATATGCCTGCACGCCCGCTTCGTAGGTTGCATATGCGGGCGTTGCGATCGATAGGGCGAGCACGGACGCAGCCGCGATGCCGCCAAGCGCATGACGCGCCTTACGTATAAATGTCATAGATTTTCTCGTCATACCCAGCTTCCCCTCACCAGACCCCGGCAGCCCCAACCCGACTGCGCCTCAGATCGCCGGGCTGCGAACCTGCAGCCCAAGCACCTCATTAAAGCACGCATCCGCGCGCTTCTCCAGATTAACCTTAACCATTTGTGAAAGCAAAAGCCGGTTCCATACCGGAGCGAGATTATGCCCCAAAAGTCTAGGTTTCAGGCGGATTTCTCTCCCCGCGTGACCAGAAAGACGCAAGCGTCCCCCCGGTCCGGAAGGCGGGTAACTGGGTGGCCGCCTTCGTGACAAAAATGGGGGATGTCCACCGCTGCAACAGGATCATCAGCAATAACAGTGACTTGTGCTGCTTCAGGCAAGCTTCGCAAGACGGCTTCGAGACGGATCACGGGCAGAGGACACCGATAACCGCGTGTGTCGAGGGCTAAGGGTTGTTTTTCTGCGTCCATGATGCGGCTTTGCCTTGTGCGCAGTAAAAAGAAAAGCCCCCAGCTGAGCTGGGGGCTTCTGCGCGTTTATGTTTCGCCGGATCAGAACCGAACGCGGGCGGTGATGCCGTATGTCCTCGGCTCAGCGAGGAAGGCGTCGAAACTGCCGCCCTGCAGCGGCGCATCAAAGGCGACCTGCAGCAGATCAGCGTTCGTAATGTTGCGAACAAAGGCTTCAAGCTCAAATCCTGAGTCCTCGGTCGTCAATCCGATTGACGCGTTTGCAACGATAAAGTCATCTTGCTGTTTTTCAGGATCGAGATCTGAGCCTGTGTTGTAGTCAGAGCTGTAACGGAAGTTCCAGTTCATGAAGATATCGTATTTGGTATCCCACAATTGCTCTGTAAACGTCATGGCGCCGGTCGCCGACCATCTTGGCGACAGTGTGATCTGGCGACCGTCGAGTGTTTCGCCGTTAGAAGAAGTGATGGGCGTACCGCCAGCAGCCAGAATAACAGCGCTGATGTCGTCGCCATATTCTGTGTCTGCGTAGGTGACGCCGCCTTGCAGGAATATCTGCTTGATCGGTTGCGCCAGGAAATCCACTTCAAAGCCGCTGGACTTAACTTCGGCGACATTTTGAACAACGAAGCTGATGCCGTTGAACGTATTGAGCTGATAATCCTCATATTCTGCATAGAAGCCGGTGAGGTTGAGTGTGGCATTGCCGTTGAACAACGATGTCTTAAAGCCCGCCTCGTAGTTGATGACGGTTTCTTCCTCAAACTCGAGACTTGGGCCCGTAATTGCGACCGGCATCATCGTCAACAGGCCGCCTACGACCAAGGGCCCGCCAGCGCGGTCCATGTTGAAGCCGCCAGCCTTATAGCCGCGCGCTGCGCCGCCATAAAAGCTGATATTATCCGTCAGCTGATAGCGTAATTTTGCATCCCAGGTGAATTCGTTCTCTTCACGACTGTCGTCGATGGTTGTGTCAGCAAATGGCGTAATGTTCAGCAGACAAGCAAGAACGGCGACATTGGACGCGAGCGGGCCGGTGACAATATCCACAGCAAGCGCATTCGGCGGCATCATCGCCGCTGTCGCGCCGAAAACGCCAACAGTGGAAAGGCAACCATTATTGGTGGAGGTGAGATCGGCAGTGAAGTCGTTTTTCTCGTTTGTGTAACGCCCGCCCAGGGTGATCGCGAAGCGATCGCTAAGATTGAACGTATTATTTGTGTAAACCGCAATTGACCGGGAGTCTGAAACGAAATCATCGTCTTCGGCGGCGCCGGCAAAAACAGTTCCCGGTGCTTGGCCTGTCAGGGCGGCGTAAGAAAATGTTCCGGCCGCAGGGTCCATTGCTGCGGCAAGGCCGGCATTGATCAGCGTGTCGGCAAAGAACTCATATTGAGATCCAAACTGGACCCGGTCGTTCAGAGAAACTTCCTCATCGGAAAAATACACGCCCAGCAGCCAGTCGAGGGCGCCGGCCTGTCCACTCGCGCGAAGTTCTTGCGTGAAGGTTTCATAGTCGTTGACGAAGCCATTCTCGTCGCGAAATAAGATGTCAGCGCGCGTAAAATCGATGTCTTGAGAGCGCGCAATTTGAAAATCGCGATAGGCTGTGACGGAAACGACATCGGCGACGCCAATGTCCCAGTTAGCTTGTAATGAGCCGCCCCACTCCTCAACGTCCTGAGTGTAGCTGCGCCCATCGGTAACGCCTGTCACTCTTTCAAATGGATCAGAAGGACGAACCCCGACATCACCACCCGAGAGTCCGTCGATGATTGCGCCGGTCGGGCCGTTTACAATGTTGACGGCGGCGCAACAAACTTCATCACGCTCTGAATAATCGCCGATCAAACGGAAGCTGATGCTGTCGGATGCATCATATAAAAGTTGACCGCGCAATCCAAACTGATTGCGATCGTTGAAGTCTTCGCCGGTCGTCAATTCGGTCAGGAATCCATCGCGTTCTTCGTAGAAGCCGTTAATTCTACCGGCGAGCACACCGTCCGCAATCGGCCCTGTAACCGCGCCTTCGAAACGATTGCCGTTGAAGTTCGTGCGGGTGTATTCACCGTATCCGCCAAATTCATATTCCGGCTGTTTCGTCCGGACGATAATGGCGCCGGCCGAGGAGTTGCGTCCGAAAAGGGTGCCTTGTGGTCCACGCGCAACTTCGATGGCTTCGATTTCGCCAAGGTCGCCAAGGGCAACTGAGTTTCGAGACCGGTAGACCTCGTCAATAAAAACGCCAACCGACGACTGCAGTCCGGGATTGTCGCCGACGGTGCCGACACCCCTGATCCGGGCGTTTACGCCGACAGCTTCAGACTGAGTGGCGACGACGACCAGGCTTGGAGAAAGAATAGATAATTCGCGGATGTCTGAAACGCCTGATTTATCAAGTAAATCGCCGGAATAGGCCGAAATTGCGATCGGTACGTCCTGAATATTTTCAGCGCGCTTGGTGGCGGTGACAATGATTGTGTCGGCAACGCCCTGCGCCATTGCGCCCTGCGACGCTGTCATCGCAGCGCCCAAGGCAATTGCAGATACTTTAGCGGCATAGTGCAGCTTCATTGAACTTCTCCCTGTAAGCGCCGGATCGTTCATTGCCGTATCCAGCATTTTTTATAAAAGGATGATGACATTCTTGTGGGCGACAGCCAATGGGGCCGTTGACAATTGCGACAGCATCAGAGAGATTTTTGCAGCAGCAGCTGCGCAAGAACAATTTGTGTTGCGCAGAATCAACATTCTTGGCGTAAACTACTAAAGTAAAAGCATAAAAAAGCGCTGCAACTGCAGCGCTTTTTTGCTTTTGAGGGTCTAGCCTTTAGAAAGTGTCGCCGCGGATTGCTTTGCTGACATCCGCCATCGAAAACGGGAAGACGATGGTGTTGGTGCGATCGCCGGCAATCTCCTGCAGCGAGTTGAGATAGCGCAGCTCCATCGCGCCGGGTGAGGTCGCAAGGATAACTGCCGCTTCGGCAAGCTTTGCCGCCGCTTGTTCTTCGCCCTCGGCGATGATGATTTTTGAGCGCCTCTCGCGTTCGGCTTCCGCCTGTCTGGCGATCGCGCGGATCATAGACGGATCAACATCGACATGCTTGATCTCGACATTGGAGACCTTGATCCCCCAGGCCTCGGTCTGGACATCCAGGATAGCCTGAATGTCCTTGTTGAGCTTGTCGCGTTCCTGCAGCATTTCATCGAGATCGTGCTTGCCAAGCACCGAACGCAACGTGGTTTGCGCCAGCTGGCTGGTCGCCGCCATATAGTTTTCGACCTGCACCACGGCCCGCACTGCATCGACAACGCGGTAATAGATCACTGCGTTCACTTTAACCGAGACGTTGTCCTGGCTGATCACATCTTGGGTCGGAACGTCGTGAACCAGCGTACGCATATCGATTTTGCGCATGACCTGAATGCCAGGGATGAGGAGGATAAGCCCCGGTCCGGAGGCTTTGTTGCCAACCCGGCCAAGGGTGAAAATGACCCCCTTTTCGTATTCTTTGAGGACCTTGATAACATTCGTCAGAATGAAGACGATAAAAAACCCTAAAATGCCCAGAATGCCGATACCTGGCATGGCCGTCTCCTTTTGTTGTTTCGCCAGCCGCCGCCGACGTTTGATAGCGTTACTGTTTCTTTTTTACTTCAAGTGTTAATCCATCGACACGTGTAACGACGACCTTGTCGCCGGGATTGAAGGCTTGCTTGGCGGTCGCCCGCCAGACCTCGCCGCCGGCGAGAACCGAGCCGTCATTGCCAGACCAGTCCACAACCTCGGCGCCCACATTCGTCATCTGGTCGCCGACGCGGTACTCGGTTTTGCGGCCCCATTGCGACATCCCCCAGCCGAGCTTTAGCACGAGAGCGGCAAAGGCGCCCGCGACAATTAAAACAAGTCCCAAATATACCGGAGGCCAAATAGCCGTCGCTTCACCCATTGCCCTGCAATCCGATAATCATGCTTCCCTGGGCTGTAAGCCGCTGAGCAGGCCGGCAGCCTTGGCCTGTTTGACCACGAGAACAAGGCCGTCCACTTCAACCACACGAATTTTGTCGCCAGGGTTAAAGGGCTTGTCTGAGCGGGCGCGCCAGCGCTCGCCCTCCACTATGACCCAGCCTTCTTTGCCGTCCCATTCATCGACGACGCCCTCGCGCTTGCGAATAGCTTCGGCGCCAATCATTGGCCCATGGCTGCGCGAGCCGACAAAGGCGAAGAGGATAAGCCCCAACAGCCCGCCAACAATCGCCAGAATTGATCCGATGACGGATGGTGACACCCGAATGGATTCCGGGAACAGGAAATACATGCCGACGCCAAACAAAACGAGACCGAAGAGCCCAGCAATGCCAAAGGTCGGCGTGTAGGCTTCGAGCACCATCAAGATGACACCGACCCCCATCAACCCAAGAGGCAACCAGTTAAACGGCAATACTTGAAAAGAATAAAGTCCGAGCAAGAGGCAAATGATGCCGACGGCGCCCGGAAAAATCGAGCCAGGGTTCCACATCTCAACAATAATGCCGGTGGTCGCGAGCGACATCAGGATCACCGCAACATTCGGATTGGCGATGAAGCTCAGGAACTTTTCGGCAGCCGTTGGCTCAACCCGTTCCAGCTTCAAGTCTGCGCTCTGCAACACTTTCTCGCCGGCGGCGGTGGTAACCGTTGTGCCATCGATCTGTTTGAGAAGGTCGTCAATATCATCGGCGATCAAATCGATCACACCTATTTCCAACGCTTGGTTGGCGGTAATCGAAACAGCGTCGCGCACAGCGCTTTCGGCCCAATCAGCATTGCGGCCACGCTCTTCGGCGAGCGCGCGAATATAGGCAACGCTGTCGTTGATAACTTTTGCACGTAACGCATCGTTGCTCGAGAGCGGCGCGGATATGTCTCGGTCAGCTTCCTCGGCGGAGGCTGGCGCCGCGTCGCGGGCCTGGTCCGTTTCTTCTTGTTCAGCGCCGCCTTCGGTTGCTTCGGGATTGTCGCCGTCGCTTGGATCAGCCGGCCGGTCTTCATTATCGAACGGGCTTTTCTCCGACGGCGAACCGCCAATCTCAATCGGTGTTGCTGCGCCGGTATTGGTGGCTGGCGCCATCGCCGAAATGTGCGCCGAATACATGATGTAGAGGCCGGCCGACGCCGACCGCGCGCCTTGCGGGGAAACATACGTCGCGACCGGCGTGTCCGAAGCGAGGATGGCCTTGATGATGGTTTTCATGGAATCAACAAGCCCGCCCGGCGTGTCGATTTCCAGAATGATGAGTTCCTTGCCAGCGTCGGAAGCGACCGCGATCTCGCGCGCAAGATAATCTGCGACGGGGGGAGACACCGGTCCATTGAGAGTGAGAATGACGCCTTCTTTGGCGGGCGCTGTACTGACGTTTTGGGCGAAGGCGGAAAGGCCGAGCATCGTCGCCCCTAGGATGAAGAGGCCCACAAAAAAACCGGTAGTTCGGTTCGGTCGCGACTTATGTTGAGTTCTCGCCATCATTGCCACGCCCCTCCAGAAATCTTTCTCTCTTGAAAATAAGCCGGATTGGGATGGATTCAATGCGGAAACGCCGCTGGGCTTTAAAGAATCGCAACCGGATTGACGGCGGAGCCTGTCGCTCCTTTTAGTTTTAGCGGCCCCAATGCGCAGAAAAAGCTCCATGTGCTTTGATTTGCGCATAAATCGGACAGCGCCTCGAGATCGGCATTGTCGATAAGCGGTAGTCCCAAATACGGGATAGCGACGGAGTGCATGGGCGAGCCCCATCGCTCAAAGCCAGGAAGCGGCGCCGCATCGCTATCGCCGTCGCCGCCGAGAAGCGCAATGTCACGGGCTTTCAGCCATGGCAGACAGCGGTGATGCAGGCCGGCTCTCGATTCACGCGTGTTCCGGCGGCCAAGCCCGGTGCGGATGAAAACCATGTCGCCGGGTTTAATGGCCGTTTTCTGCTGCTCGGCCGCAGCATCAAGCGCTTCTGGCTGCACCGCAACGCCAGGCTCAAGCGGCCCGCCATTGAGTGCGGCAAGGTCGAGAAGGACGCCGCGGCCGGCGATGCCGCGCTCCGCCATTGCGTCAACGCCGAGCCGTTGAAGGCCGTCCGGCGTCACCGCGTCGGTTGAGCCGCCGTCATAAAGAGCCTGGGGCGTTGCAAACGCGTGGCCCAGCGCGTCGAGATGCGTCATTTCAAATCCGTGAAACACATAAGCCGTGTAGTCTCTGCTGCCGTAGGTGCGCTTGTCGACAGTGTGTTCGCCGCGTTCGGCGTTTGCATTAATGTCGGTCTCGCGGCCCAGCGTCGCAATCTGTCCGGATCGTATTGCGCTTGCGGCCGCAACTCTGCGTTCGGGCGTGATAAGATTGAGCGCGCCAAGCTCGTCATTCGCGCCCCAGCGACCCCAATTGGTCAGTGTTGGGAGTAATGCTTCGACATCGGCGTCAGAAGCGATGCCCGGCCAGCCGTTTGCGGGACTTTTTACGGACGTCGCCTCATGCTGCGTGCATGAAGCGCCCCCGGCCATCAGCGCGGCGCCCGCCGCCAGCAACGCACGCCTATCCACGCCGTGTTGCTTCATATTGTTGCTCCTATGGGTTTTTCGCGGATGGAAACCGCTTAATCAACAGCCAGTATTTGCGCCATCAATTCAGGGTCATCGGGCAAAATATCCGACGCCGGCAGGCGCGGAATGAGGTCGCGCCAGGCGGGCCACGCTTCAAAGGCTTCAGCGAAAAATGGTAGTGACGCCTCAACCTCGCCAACCGAGGCGAGGGTCACGGCGCGCCTGAACACCATTTCATGTGTGCCGGGTGACAGTTCGGCAGCCGCGGAATATAACTCGTTGGCTTTATCCATTTCGCCGGCGGTGACGGCTGCATCGCCTTCGTCCATCAGGTTGTAAGCGCGGTTCAGCGTGATGAGGCGACGAAGTTCAGCGAGGGGCTCAGGATTGTCCTCCACCCGTAGATCGACAATGCGTCCCTCCCATGGATTTTCTTTTTTCTCGCCGTCAACAACGACCATCGCCGCTGATTGCTTGCCGCGAATATCGCCGCCTTCCTTTTGCGCTGCCTCGAGCGACGCCATCAGTTTTTCCGCGAGATCGCCCTCGGTCTCTTCAAAGGCTGTCGCCATCGCGGCGCAGACGCTATCTTTTTCCATCAGGTTTGCTTGCACCGTATAGCCCTCCCCCTGTTGGTCACAGGCGTGGATGATGGCTTTCGATCCGGTATGGGCCGCGACGCGACCTTGCGCATCAACAAAACCGACCTGCCGGACGTTTTCATTCTCGTCTTTGGCGACCAGTTTGTTAAGCGCCTTTTCGGCGGGGCTTCCCTTTTCCATCGCGTCAAGGCCGAGAGGCCCGTAGGAAACCTCGGTGAAGGATTGCGTCACCACCGCGCCGACGCCCGCCTTGGCGTGGGGCACGCGAGCGCCAACGGAAAACCAATGCGATTGGACAGCGGCGCCCATTTCACCCGTATCGGCGTCGCGAGCGACGATTGAATAGGTTGAGATCGGCCGAAGCGGTTTGGCCTCGCCGAAGTCAGCGGCGATCGCTGACGGGGCTAAAGGCATGAGGAGTAGGGTGGGCAGAAAAAAGCGGCGCATGAATAAGTATCCTGACTTGTTACGTCGCGGACCCTACCCTTCCTCTGGCCTTCTCAAAAGAGGGTTTTCAATAACAAACGCCCGCGATTTCTCTGTGAAATCGCGGGCGCCGTCCAAATTGGGGGTTGGACTTTTAGGCTGCCGCTGCCTTGCGGCGGCGGGAAGCGAAGCCGAGACCCGCGAGACCGGAAAGCAAGAGCGGCAATGCGCCCGGGATCGGTATAGGGTCGGCTATGGCGCCGCTCAGGTAAAACTGATCAGCGTTCGTACCGCCATAAGCGAATGTAAAGCTTGACGCTGGACCGAACATCGCCGCCGTTGCTGCTGCGAAAGTGAATTCGACGCCATTGATCAAAAGCGTCGACATGTTCGCGAGCGGATCGTGGTCGCCATCACGGAACGTAAGGCCGGAAAGTGTGAAATCGGTGTCGAATGTAAGCGTGACGCTTTCACCTGAGGTCACATTATCGTCCGAGCCGCATGAGTTTGTGTTTGTTTGGCAAACGCCGAGCCCTGCGGGATCGCCGCCGCTCGGGCCATCAAAATAAGCAAAATGGCTTGATGTGAAAGTGACGTTCACAAAGCCCGTATTGGCGTTGTTCAAGGTTGTTCCGTCAACGACGGCGCGCTCCGAATCATCGCCTTCTTGTTCAAAATCAAGAAAAACCGGCGCCGCAATCGCCGGCGCGATAGTCATAGATGCTGCAACCACTGCAGCAGTGAATAGTTTTTTCATTTGGATGCCCCCCAAATCTTAACTGTTACTCGCACGCCATTTTACATCGGCCAGCGTGACACGCCGTTATTCGCAAATCTGTACGAATGGTAATGTACATCAATCAGCATGAAATTTAGTGCGCCGTCAAGATAGAATCAGTTTGCGAATTTAAAATAAGCTGTTGTTAACCATAAGAAATATCTATTTTGGAGAAACTTCACATAACCATTCAACCGAAGGGGGAATTTTGCTTTCAGAAAATCCGATTGGGCCGAATAGGTCTGCTTAGTAGGCGGCGATTTCGACTGCATAGCCATTGGCGCTAAGGCTGTCGATAATTCGCCGCAAATGAACCTCACCCTGCGTGTCGATGGTGACATCCATGCAGGTCATTTTAGCAGGCAGGTCTGAGTAAGTGCGATGGTGGCCGACATCGATAACATTGCCTTCCAATTCCGCAATGATCGATGCAACGCGCACAAGCTGGCCCGGCATGTCGAGAAGCTGAACGCGCAAGCGTGCAAGACGTCCTGATCGCGCCAGATCGCGCATCAGGATCATAGATAGCAGCCGGGCATCAATATTGCCGCCACAGGCGACCAGCCCGATAGTTTTTCCCTTGAAGCGCACCGGATCAGACAGGATTGCCGCGAGGCCTGCGGCGCCGGCGCCTTCAACCAGAATTTTCTGTTCGTTCATCAGCATTGAGAGGGCGCGCTCGAGAATGCGTTCGTTCACAAGCACAATATCGTCAACATTTTTGCGCACGATATCTCGCGTCAGTATGCCGGCGGTTGTTACGGCAATGCCTTCGGCTAGCGTGTCGCCGCCTGTCTCCCGCACGCCGCCATCAATGGCATTAGCCATAGATGGAAACAATTCCGTCTGCACACCAATAATTTGTGTTGACGGTGACTTGTCTTTGACGGCCAGGCTCATGCCAGAAATCAGGCCGCCGCCGCCGACAGGGATAATCATCGCGTCAAAGGGCGGGCCATCATCGAGCATTTCAAGCGCAATGGTTCCTTGGCCGGCAATGATGTCCGGGTCGTCAAACGGATGGACGAACAGAAGGCCGCGTTCGCGTTCAATAATGCTGGCGTGTTCGCGCGCTTCATCAAAAGTATGGCCTGCGCGAATAACTTCGGCGCCAAGTTCGCGGGTCTGGCGAATTTTAACGTCCGGCGTCGTCACCGGCATCACGATTGTTGCCGCAATACCGAGTGCGCGCGCATGAAATGCTACGCCTTGTGCGTGATTGCCAGCGGAAGCGGCAATCACCCCGCGCTTGCGCTCGCTCTCGGAAAGCTGCGCCAATTTGTTCAACGCGCCGCGTTCCTTGAAGGCGCCGGTATATTGAAGACACTCAAGTTTCAGCCAGATATCAGCGCCGGTAAGGGCAGACAGTTTTTCCGCGCGCACCAACGGCGTTCGCGCAACGTGGCCTTCGATGCGTATCGCAGCGGCGGTGACATCGGCGGGCGTCGGCACTAGCGTTTTGGTCGTAGCGTCGGTTGTCATAGTGCGCGTAACCCTTGACCGTTGTTTATTTCGCGATTGCAGCGAAGTCTCGCTTCTTGGCGCCTTTTCACAAAAAGGTCCACAAAAATGGCTGAAAAGTAACGCCTAGGGTCTATTTTTAGCTGATATTCTGATTTTAGAGAGAATCAAGATCGAGTTGGCTACGCCATTCCGCATATTCTTCCGTTAGGCCGAGAAGGCGCAAAATCTGATCGCGCTTGCTCTTCTCAAACCGAAACCCCAAGCGCTCGAAACATGAGCGATCCGTGAAAGCGTCTCCCGTTCGAGGTCCAGACAAGCTTTCTTCGATAAAAGGGACATCCGCGGCCTTAAAACGAAGGTCAAATTCTTCCATCGCGAGGAGCCTTGGCAGTTGTGATTGCGCATCGAACAGATTGATTTCGGCGCCATGACCAAAACTTACGGTATATTTTAATGACAGCTCATTTTCTTCGCCGAACACGCGGCACCCGGTTCGAACTTGTTTTGCTTCCGATAGTGTGAGCTCTTTTTCAGAGAGCGAAAAATATCCTGAGTGGCGAAAGTTAGTGTCTGTGAGAATCGAATAATTCGACAAATCCAATGCAAGAAAAATGAAAAACGGTGGAACAAGTACATATCCAAACCAATTCAGGATTCGCATGCTGTCACGACTGATTTGTCGAAGCATTGTTGTGTAAGCTTCGTGCGGAGAATGTTGCGCTAAATGTGGGTCTATTGCGTCAATCACCGTGTCGACACGGCCCATATGTATAAGCCGCTGGAGTGTTGAAAAGCCGTTCGCTAGTTCAAGGGGTTGGATTGTTCGCATTACCCAAACTTGAGCGAATGCACCCAAACCAATTGAGGCGAAGACGGCAGCAATCATGTTGATGTCCGTAATAGAAGAAAAGAAACGCCATTCGCCTTCATTGGTATGCAACGACAACGAAAGTTTTGGCAGAAAGTTTTCAGCGAATTCGAAATAGAAAAAGCACGACAAAATAAACGTCAGCAGTAGTCCAACTAGTGCAAATTGCGCGAAGATCCAGAATGATGAACTCTTTGTTTGTCGAATCGCATCCGCAATCCCTTCTGGGAGGCCAGCATCAACAGCTTTTGCGAGAGATGCTTCTGTGATTCTTCCGGACATGTTTGCTACCGAGTATGGGATATGGTTGATGAATAAGTTCTTTAATATCGATTTATGAGTAGCGCTATGAAAAACGAAAAATACCTACCGGCGCCAACTTATATCAACCTCGGTGATGAGGCTGGAGCGCCATTTTATGACCCGGTCGACCCGGCTGATTTTCCCAAACACGTCATCCGTTACCGCAATCAGGATTGGGCGGAAAAGGTCGGGCTTGGAACTCTGACGGACGACCAATGGGCTGATCATTTCGGGCGATTCCACCCGCTTCCGGATAACTTGGCGCAGCCCCTTGCCGTTCGTTATCACGGTCATCAGTTTCGCGCTTATAATCCGCAAATTGGCGACGGCCGCGGATTTTTGTTTGCGCAATTACGCGACGATCAAAAGCGTCTATTGGATCTTGGCACTAAGGGTTCCGGTCAAACGCCTTATTCAAGATTTGGCGACGGAAGGCTGACGCTGAAAGGCGGGTTGCGGGAAGTCCTGGCATCTGAAATGCTTGAAGCGCTCGGCGTTTACACATCGAAGACATTCTCGCTGATTGAAACGGGCGAACAGCTCTATCGCAATGATGAGCCCTCGCCGACGCGATCGTCAGTGATGGTGCGGCTTTCGCACTCACATGTCAGGTTCGGTATTTTCCAGCGCCTTGCATATGAAAAAAACGACCAGGCGATTAGCGATCTCATCGACTATTGCAGCGCACATTTTTACCCGGAAATCGCTGAAAAAACCGGCGCCGAGAAGGTGATCAGCTTCTATGAAGGGGTGATTGAGCGCACCGCCATGCTGACCGGCCAATGGATGGCGGCAGGGTTTGTTCACGGCGTTCTGAATACGGATAATATGGTCGTGACCGGCGAGAGTTTTGACTACGGGCCGTGGCGGTTCGCGCCAACCGCCGATCCAAATTTTACCGCCGCCTATTTCGACGAGACCGGACTATATGCGTTTGGGCGTCAGGCTGAGGCTTGCGCCTGGAACCTCGCCCAACTTGGCGGCGCGCTATCCGCGCTTGCTGATGTAGATGATCTGACCGAAGCGTTGCATCGCTTTGGCGACGCCTATGAAGAGGCGATGGCGACGGCTTATTTCCGCCGGTTCGGCCTGATGCGAGCTGGCGCGGGCGATTTCCAGTTTGTTGTGGATATGTTGCGGTGGATGACCGAAACCGGCGTGCCTTACGAGCAATTCTTCTTTGACTGGTTTTGCGGTGCGGCGTCGGATGCGCGTGCGAAACAAAGCCCGGTGAAAGAGTTTTACGAGGGGGCGGCTTTTGCGCCGGTCCGCGAAAAACTCATGGGCTTTTCTCCAGAAGGCAAAGATCGCCTTGCTCATGCTTATTTTAAGCGCGTGGCGCCATGCACGATGTTGATCGACGAGGTTGAGGCGATCTGGTCGCGGATTGCTGAAGATGACGATTGGTCCGCGTTTGAAGAAAAGCTCGCTGCGATCGGCGAGATGCGAAACGCATACGGATTTGAGGCGTCGCGGTATTTGACCGCGTAAGACACCGCGACTACCGTTCTGCGCAACTGTTGTCTGTGTGGGGGGTGTACATGTCGGTTGATCAGCTTTTTTCTTTGGCAAACCAGAGCGCGTTGATCGGGTGGGTCATTCTCATCTTACTGCCGCGGCGGTGGCCGCCACTTTTTTGGGTGGCGCAATTCATTATTCCAGGCGTCCTGGCGCTCGGCTACGCGACGCTCGCGCTGGTCTATTTTGCCGGCGGCGAGGGCGGTTTCGGGTCGATCGCTGACGTTCGCTCCTTATTTGCAAAAGACGAAATACTTCTTGCCGGCTGGATCCATTATTTGGCATTCGATCTGTTTGTCGGCGCCTGGATTGCGCGGCGGTCGGATGAGGCCGGCATACCAAGGCTCATCCAGGCGGTGCTTCTCGGCTTTACTTTCATGTATGGGCCGGGGGGTTTCCTCTTGTTCCTGATCACTCGGGCCTTGATGTCTCGGACATTGTCCGGAGAAGCGTCATGAGCACATCGCTAAAAAACTTCACCTTCGACGATGATCACACAACGCGCGCATGGCTCGCGATTGTATGGTTCATGTTTGCAGCGATCATCGCGACAACGCCTGCTTACATCATTGACACTCGCACGCTTTGGGAAATCAGCGTCTGGTCCAAGCCGCTAAAGTTTGAATTGTCGATGATGATCCATTTTGCAACGCTTGCGATCCTTGCGCAGCAGCTTCCTCGGCAAAAGCGATCCGGTATTGTCATGACCGGGGTTGTCTGGGCGTCTGTTGCGGCGGCCTTGATGGAAATTGTTTACATCACTCTGCAGGCGGCGCGTGGTCGCCACTCCCATTTTAACTACGACACCGCATATGAAAGTATTATGTATGGCGTGATGGGGATTGGTGCGCTGCTGTTGATATTTGCAGCCTTGGTGCTCGGCTTGATGCTGGCGTTTCATCGCGATGGCGACCGATCCGGGTTTCGTCTCGGTTCTGTCGCGGGTTTGATCTTGGCGACAATTCTGACCTTCGTAGTGGCCGGATTTATGTCAGCTTCGGGAAGTCATTGGGTCGGCGCGGCGACGAGTGACGCCAACGGCGTTCCGCTGGCGGGTTGGTCGCTTGAGGTCGGAGATTTGCGGCCATCGCATTTTGTGGCTCTTCACACGATGCAGGCGCTCCCAATTATTGGATTGGTTGGTGACAAGCTGGCGCCGCGGCTCGCGCGCGGCATCGTCATCGTCGCCGCGATAGCGACCACGTTCGTCACGGCGCTTTTGTTCATGCAAGCGTTAGCGGGCAAGCCGCTTTACTGAGCGGTCAGTCGTCCGCCTTGTTTGCCAATGTTGTTTTCTTGACGCCGCTCTGCACCAGATAGACGCCTGAAACACTGATATTGAGACCGATAAAGCCGATAATTACCATCTCCAACAGGCTCAAACCTTCAAAGTAAGCAAGGACTTCCACCGCAACCTCCACCATCGTTATCGTCTGGTATAGAGGGAGGTTCTGATAATCCGATTAAAATTTTTGCTAATGTTTTGAGTGCCTTGGTTAGCGTATGGCTAACCATTTAACAGCCTCGTGAGACGCAGAAATCACGTAAATCGCGCTTTTTGCAGCCATTAAGCATTGTTCCCTTGAGCAACTTTTGTCGCTAACATCGCCAAATTCTGGCCGGGGGACGGCCTGGTCCATGTTGGGGAAGTCGTGAGGGGTCGATGACATCCGAAGTCGTGTTGATGAACCGCCAGGCGGTGGCGATGGCGGCAGACAGCGCCGTCACCATTTCCGGTGACCGGTATCTGAAGACCTACCAGTCTGTCGATAAGCTGTTTCCGCTTGTTGAGGGTCAGCCGATTGCGGTGATGATCTATAATAACGCGGAGATTATGTCGACGCCGTGGGAAACGGTGATCTCTTTATATCGCGAGCAAGCCCGTGGACGATCCCTTGAAACAGTCGCGGCTTACGCTGACGATTTTATGGAATTTTTGTCAGGCAACCCTGATTTGTTTCCGGCTAACCATCAGGATACGGAATTCTTCAAGGTTGTTGCGGTTGTCTTCACCGTCATCGCGGAAGAATTTGATCATCAGGTCCACAAATTTAAAGACGCGCAGGCCGGGCAGGTTCGCGATCACATCAGTTCAATTTTTGAATATGTAGTCGGCCATCTTCACGTCGACTATCAACGTTATCCCGACGACTCGCCACGGGGTGATTTGCCATGCTTTCCGAAGGGCATGAATGAGCAAGTGCGCCGACGATATGGCGGCGAAATCGACCAGTTGATTGAGAGTCTAATTGCATCGTTGAAGAACGAGTATCCGGGTCTTTCGGTGTCGGAAGGTACGCGCGCCAAACTTCGTGAGATTGGCGTATTTGCGGTCACCAAGGATGCATTCTTTGAGCACTATACGGGCGTAGTCTTCGCCGGTTTCGGCTCTCGCGAAACTTTCCCCGCGATGCGGTCATATCTCACATCCAGTGTCATTCTCGGCATCTTAAAGCGCAAACATGACCGCGAAGCCAAGATCAACGCCGACTCTGGCCCGGTCTTCCAGCCCTTCGCGCAGGACCGGATGATCCGGACATTCCTGACGGGTATGGATCAGTATTTGCGGATGTTTATTTATTCGGAAACATTGAAGCTTTCGACGGGGCTCGTTACCGACATTGTCGCGCGGACGCCTAACCTTACGGACGCGCAGCGCAACGCGATTTTCAAAGACTACAGCCAAAATAATCTGGGCCACGCATTGCAGGAGTTTTTCCGCTCGGTCGATAATTATCAGTATGCCGTGCATACGCGACCGATTTTGCGCGCGATCAATTCCCTGCCGAAAAAAGAGCTGGGTGAGACGGCGGCGTCTCTGATTAAACTCAATTCCTTCCAGCAGAAGGTCATGCATTCAGTAGAGACGGTTGGCGGCCCGATTGATGTCGCTGTGATTACGCGCAATGGCGGGCTCGAATGGAAAAAAGAAAAACCAGACCTTTAAGGGTCGGTGCGGAGTGAGCAATGGTTGAACGGTTAAAGCAGATCTGGTCCGGGTTCGAGGGTGTCACGACCCGCAACCTTACTGGAAAAGGCGTTGAGAACATTATCGTGCCGCACCGTGCTGATTATACAGCGGCTGATAGTGAGTTTCTGCCGGAAGCATTTGAAGGCCCTGCCGAGCGCGCCTTTGCAACCCTACGCGCTGACCTTAAATCCAAAGAAAAAATGTTCGGCCGCAAAAAAGATAAAGGCGGCGATGAATTGGACTTGCCCGAGCAGGACACATCCGCTGCGTTCAAAAGCGATGAGGTTTTTCGGGGAATGTACGCCACCGCAGTTCGGGTTGAGCGCAGCGATATTGATTACGATACGTTTCTTGCCTCCGAGGCCGGCAAAGCGGTGCTAAAAAAACA